>JAEDFR010000064.1 GCA_016297945.1 Lachnospiraceae bacterium
TGCCAGATGCATTAGTGTATTGTCTTCCTTTGTGAGGCTGAAAAATGAAATCGGAGTAGAAACACATTTATTTGATTTTGATGAAGATATCTATGGTAAGAACATTGTAACAAATATATTGCATTTTATGCGTCCCGAGATTCATTTTGAGGGTCTGGACGCCTTAATGGAGCAGTTAAGAAAAGACGAATTAACAGGAAAAGCATATTTGGGGGATGCATCCTTTGATTTTGCCAATATTATGTAGTTGACATATTATTGGATGAAGCTGTTTATCAGTATCAGAAGAAAACAGTTCGTATGATGATTTTGAAAGACCACAAGCGTCCTGACGGTCGTGCAATCAACGAAATTCGTAAGCTGTCCGCAGAAGTGGATATTGTACCTCGAGTACATGGTTCCGCTATGTTTACAAGAGGACAGACTCAGATTTGTAACATTACAACACTGGCACCTTTGTCAGAAATGCAGAAGCTGGACGGACTTGATTCCAATGAGACAAGCAAGCGTTATATGCATCACTATAATTTCCCGGCATACTCTGTCGGTGAAACAAAGGTAAGCCGCGGACCCGGAAGACGTGAAATCGGTCACGGTGCATTGGCAGAAAGAGCTCTGATTCCGGTATTGCCTTCTGAAGAAGAATTCCCGTATGCAATCCGTACCGTATCCGAAACATTTGAGTCAAACGGTTCCACCTCCATGGCATCTACATGTTCTTCCTGTATGTCACTTATGGCAGCCGGTGTCCCGATTAAGAAAATGGTTGCAGGTATTTCCTGTGGTCTTGTAACCGGTGATACAGATGATGATTTTGTATTATTAACCGATATTCAGGGATTGGAAGATTTCTTTGGGGATATGGACTTTAAGGTAACAGGTACAACAGAAGGTATTACTGCTATCCAGATGGACATTAAGATTCATGGTCTTACAAGACCAATCGTAGAAGGCGCGATTGCAAGATGTCGTGAAGCAAGACTTTTCATTATGGATACATGTATGAAGCCTGCTATTGATAAACCACGTGCTACTGTCGGCAAATATGCTCCTAAGATTGTTTCTCTTACAATTGATCCGGAGAAAATTGGCGATGTAGTAGGGCAGAGAGGTAAGACAATTAATGAGATTATTGCCCGTACAGAGGTAAAGATTGATATTACTGACGATGGAAATGTATCTGTATGCGGAACCGATGAAGCAAAAATGGCTCAGGCTGTAGATATGATTAAGACAATCGTAACGGATTTTGAAGAAGGACAGGTGTTCAAAGGAACCGTTGTAAGCATCAAAGAATTCGGTGCATTTGTTGAATTTGCTCCCGGTAAGGAAGGAATGGTACACATCTCAAAAATCTGCCGTGAAAGAATTAACCGTGTAGAAGATGTTCTGACATTAGGTGATAAAGTAACCGTTGTATGTCTTGGAAAAGATAAGATGGGAAGAACAAGCTTCTCCATGAAGGATGTAGCCCAGAACTAAAAAAGACATAATATAGAGACCGGTACTTCTACGATTGAAAGTTCGTGAAGTACCGGTCTCTTAAGTTTTTGATGGAAACCTTTTTTTCGTTGATATAAAATAAGATGTTTTAAGAATTAAGGTTACAATGAATTCCGATATTCTGTTGGCGAAATTCCAAATGTTTGCTTAAAAGATTTGCTAAAATGGAAAGGATCGGAATAGCCAATTGCAGCAGAAACAGAATTAATTGAGTTTTCCGGAACTTGTAACAACTGTTTAGCAATATTCATTCGATAGTCTCGTATGAATTTGGAGGGAGTTGTTCCTTCTACTTTGTTAAAAACTTTGGTTAAGTATGAAGACGAAAAACCAAGGTTTTTTGAAAGCGTATTTAGTGTAATCTCATCGGCATAGTGATTTTGGATATATTCCTTAACAAGAGCAACAATTTCTTCGGGTTTATAATTGTTTTCAGAGGTTGTCGTCAGCATGTTGTCGCTAGCGGCAAGAAGAGTAACTTCTATTTTTTTCAGAGTTTGGCACAGCTCTTGTGAATTGATTGGTTTTAACAGATAATCTGTCACCCCGTATCTGAGTGCAGATTGTGCATAACTAAAATCGGCGTATCCGGTAAGGATAATACACTGTATGATTTTTTTTGATTCATGGATACGTTTGACTAATTTGATTCCATCCATAACAGGCATGGAAATATCCGTTATTACTACTTGTATTGGCTGGGTGCAAATATAGTCCCAGGCATCGGAACCGTTGGAAAAGATGTTTGTTACCTTAAAGTGGGGATTACTTTGCTCAATGTGTTTGGCAATATTTTTGGCAATTCTTTTCTCGTCTTCAACAACGATTACATTAATGTAGTATTCACTCATATGTATTTCCTTTCTTTATCAATTCCACAGAGTCGTCTGTTTCATTATAACATAATTCTCCACCAATAGTTACAATTGCTCCACCGGTTGCATGATTACTGATTTTAAATATATGTTTTCCCTTGTACAGGGTTTTGAATCGAATATAGATATTCATTAATCCCATTCCGTTAATTTCAAGGCTGGGGAGTAATTCTGTTTCATTAATATAAGCAATTTTTTCGTTTAAAATATTAATATCTTCTTGCGAGAATCCAATACCGTTATCCTGAATGGAAATTTCCCAAAAGGTTTTTGTCATGATTCCTTTCACTGTGATATACCATGGTGGACGAACGGATTTTGTTGAGAATTTGATGGAATTTTCAATAATTAACTGTAGACACAATTTAGGAATTTGTATCTGCATCATTTCTTCCGGCAAATCAATTTCATAAATTAAATCCTCATCATAGCGCATTTTCATGCACTCTAAGTAATCTTGAGCATGAGAGATATCTTCACGGACGGATACGAGAGGATCTGTGTTTGAGGATATATAACGCAAAATTCTAGAAATTGTTTGACACATATGAATGACTTCTTCATTCATTCCTTCATCCGCCATTGCTTGAATTGTCGCCAGAGAATTATACAAAAAGTGTGGATTCATCTGTGACTGAAGGGCAAGCATATGCGACTGTACCTCCTGATTTCGCAAGGCTATTTCGCGTTTCATAGATATCTGTGCTCTGTTATGCATATCGATAAGAGCACTATATAAAGTATCCAATTCAAGAATGTTTGTATCGACCCGTTCAATGGTATTCTCTTCAACAGAATCAATATTATCGGTATGAAGTGATTGCAGTTGCAAATACATCTTCATGAGGGGATTGGTAATAATCCGGGAAACAATATAGGATAATATCAAGGTTAGAAAAGTAATAATAATAAAGATAAAAATGTTTGCCCTTATGTAACTGAAAATCGGAGCATAGAGACTTTCATTGGTAATGGCAATCAAAGTAACAAACCCGGAATAAGGGGATTGGTAAAAAAATAAATTTGTATTCTTGTCTGAAAATGTCTTAATAATATTATCGGGGTACTCTGATAATTCATCTTTTATTGAGGAGTAATATAATATAGCTTTATTGTTGCCTGAAGTAGCATAAACCGGATTGCCGGTTGAATCATAAATAAAGACCTGTTCCTGATAATTTTTTGCTTCGAGTCCTTTTAACTTATTTACCAAAGATGCGACAGAACGTTTTACTTCGATAACTCCCTGGGGAGCGTAGTGGTCTGATTGGTAAACAGAACACAATGTTAAAAATAAAGAGCCTTGTTCATAACTGAAATATTTTTCCAGACGTTCATCTTTGTCGCAGAAAATGATTTTATTTTCGGAATTATTTTGGAGGGTTTCATACCAACCAAAATTGCTGACGGAGTCATTGTTGTTTGAGTTATCTAAGCCAATTCCGAAAGAACCATAATCCAACGAATACAGATAAATCTGATCTACCGGACGATTGGGTCCAATAATGGCAGTCAATAGATTCGTTAATATTTTACTGTTCTGCATGCTGTTATAATTTCCGTTTTCAGGGGAAAGGGGCTTGTTCAGATAAGCTGCAAACTGCTCCTTCACAAGATTTGAGTAAGCTATATTTTGCATAACCGTATCCAGAGAATTTATTTCGGAATCCAGAAAAGCAGATGCAGTCGTTACATCCTGATGAATAGTGTTATAAGCCTGTTGCTGTATTTTTTTTGATTCTGTAAAAACAAAATAGGACATATATGCAAGAAAGATAACAATTAATATTAAAAAAAAGGCATTCTGAAGGGTCACTTGTACACTATAAGATTTTTTCATGCAGAAAATACTCCATTAAAAAGGTTAAAAATTGACATGTTAAATTCTCACAATTTCCATTCCAATCGTGATTTATGAAAATTATAATAAAGGCACAACAATCGATTGTCAAGAAATAGAAAAACAGATTTTTTAGTGTATAAATAAGGAGAAGAGTATGAAAACTAAAAAGGTATTAGCACTTGTTCTTGCATTGTCAATGACAATGACGGGGCTTGTAGGATGTGGTGCAAAGGAAGCAGAAAGTGCTGCACCTGCACCGGCAAAAGAAGCAGCTGCAGATGAAGCACCGGCAAAAGCAGAGGAGACTGTTGCAGAAGACGTTACCATTACATACATGGCGAGCCAGGATTGGGTTCAGGATGCTGAATTGGAACTTGGCAAGAAATTCACTGAAGAGACAGGAATTAAGGTTGATTATCAGATTGTTCCCTCTGATCAATATGAAAGTTTATTAATGACAAAACTCAATACAGGTGAATGTGCAGACTTGTTTGGAGGACAGAGCTCACAGTTTAGTATTGTGACACAATTTAATGTAGAAAAAAATGCCGTTGATTTAAGTGGTGAAAGCTGGGCAGCAAATGTGGACCCTGCAGCAGCAGCTGAACTTTCTGTTAACGGAAAATTATATGGACAGCCGGCACAGGATGTATCTGCTGTATGGGCACTTGCATATAATAGAAAAGTATTTGACGAGTTAGGATTGGAGATTCCTACTTCATATGCAGAACTTTGTGATGTTTGTGACAAGATTATGGCAGCCGGCATTACTCCGATTTACGAAAGCGTATCAGACGGATGGCATCACGTATTATGGCTTGAAAATGCAGTAGCAGCTACAAAAGCAAATGCTTCATATCCGGAAGCGTTAAACAATAATACTGCAACATTTGCAGGAAATGAACAGATGAGAACCATTTTAACCCAGATTAAGGATATGGTTGACAGAGGATATTGGGGTGACAACTATATGTCAAATCAGCATGCAGATGCACCGGCAGCTATTGCAAGTGGTGAATATGCGATGGTTGTTTATAATCAGGGACTTGGAGCAGAGGTAAATGCGGTTGATTCAAGCATTGATGTGGATGATATCGGATACTTTGTAATGCCGTTATGCGACAATCAGAGCCTTAATGTTAACTATTGCGGACCATCCAGATTTATATATTCAGGTTCTAAGAATATTGACGCTGCAAAGAAATATCTGGAGTTCATTGCATCAGAAGAAAGTCTTTCCTATTTAACAGAAAATGTTGGTAAGTTTAACCAGCTTCCTTTCTCTAATGCACCTTCCGCATATTCAGATGTTGTTCAGGATTTTTATGACAGATATCCGGAAAAAGTTGCGGTATTCCAGGCATCCGTTAAATACTTTAACCCTGCATGGATGGATATGGGTAGTGATATTTCAGCTATGTTACTTGGTGAAATGACACCTGATGAAGTATTGGAATCAATTGATAAGCTTAGAGCTGAACAGGCTAAAGCAGCGTCAGATGAGGCGTGGAATTAAATTTCAAAAACCGCTTGCTTAAGGCAGGCGGTTTTTTTATGAAAAAGGGGGATGATGATTTATGAAAAGGTTTTGGACATATATAAGTAGCTTAGCCCCAAAAAGAACCGTAAAAGATAAAAGAAGTAAAAGAAACTTTATGCTATTCAGTATTAGAAATAAAATATTTATTTGTTTTATTGTTCCGATTGCTTTTATGATCATTGTTGGTATGTCAGCATATGAGAAGGCAGCGGAGGGGATGACAGAAAAATATAAAGTAACATCCGTTCAGACGGTGAAAATGACGAAGGAATATCTGGATATGACAAATTCCTTTATTCAATCAGAAGGGATGAAATATGCTTCCAGTGATGATGTAGGTAATTATAGTAGAGGAAAGTATGCACATTCGTCTAAAGCTAAACATGTTGAACTTTCTAAAAGCATTTATAATGATATAATGGCTACACAAATGACAAATCCCTTTATTCAGGATATTCATATTATAACGCCTCAGGGGATTGATATGTTATCAACACGTTCTGTTGGAATGGATGGAATTTATGATGAATATATAGAAGAGATGCAGGAAGATGGTGGAAAATATAAATCATGGGTAGGCGTGCATAATACACTCGATGCTTGTTTGAACCAAAATGATGAAAATTATATACTTTCCTATCAATTGCAGCATTATTCCGGAAATGCTATGGTAGTAGTGGA
Source organism: Lachnospiraceae bacterium (assembly GCA_016297945.1). GTDB lineage: Bacteria > Bacillota > Clostridia > Lachnospirales > Lachnospiraceae > UBA2882. Next base: position 6,443 of record JAEDFR010000064.1, read on the forward strand.
TGTGAAAGCTGAACCGATACGAGAAATTCTGAATGAAGTTGATTTAGGAGAAGGCAGTATTGTTGGCATGGTTACTGCGGATGGGAAGGAAATTCTCTGTGAAAAAAAAGGAGAGAATGAACCCGGGAAAATAGAAAAAGGAGAAAATGTGTTTTCTCAGCAAGGTTTTTATCAGACTGCGTATAATGAGGCAGAAAACATAGAAAATGCTCTTGTGGTAGATTGGTCTGATGAAGAGTATATGTTTGTATACAGCAAAAGTGAAGACAGCGGTATTTGTGTCTGTGCCTTAGTGCCTATGGATACAGTCGTCGGACAGGCAAAAGATATTCGTACCGTGACTATACAAATGGTCGTGATAGCATGTATTATAGCCGGGATAGTCGGAATATTTATTGCATCAGGTATTCAGCGTAATATGAAACGGATATCCCGAAAACTTGTAGATGTTGCCAATGGCGACCTTACCGGAACGGTAACAGTGAGGGGAAAAGATGAACTTCGTACTTTAGCAGATTCTGCAACACACATGATACATAATACCAGTAAATTGGTTGGGAAGGTAAATCATGCCACAGCTCAATTGGATGAGTCTGCAAAAAAAGTTACTTCTGTTTCGGATGTAATCAGTGATTATTCTGTAAATATTATCAATGCAATAAACGAAATCAATACGGGTATGGAAAAACAGTCTGAAAATGCCGAAATCTGTATGGATAGAATGGAGATTCTTTCGAGTGACATGCAGGAAGTCAGGGATGTCACAAGAAAGGTTGGAAGTTTCGTAGAAGAAACCGAAAAAATGATAGAAGAAGGCGTTGAGAATGTTCGAATATTAAAAGAAAGGGCCACACAAACAGCGTCCATAACTGCTACAGTGGGAAGCAGCATTGAACAGCTACAGCAGGAATCAGATACAATAAACGGATTTGTTAAGACCATTGCTTCCATATCGGCACAAACAAATTTATTGTCCTTGAATGCATCCATTGAGGCGGCTCGTGCCGGAATGGCAGGAAGAGGATTTGCAGTGGTTGCAGATGAAATCAGCAAACTTGCAGATGAATCTGCAATAGCGGCGGCTAATATTAAGAAGAAGGTTGAAATCATTGGTGAACACACATTGGAAAGTGTTAACAATGCTGTTCAGGCGGAAAAAATGGTAGAACTTCAGTCGGAATCCGTATCACAGGTAATTAAAGTGTTTGAAGAGATTAGTGAAAAAATGAAACTGTTATTCGATGGACTAATAGAAATTAAGGAATCCGCTGAGAAAGTGGATAATGAGAAGACAAACACATTAGTGGCGGTACATAACATTTCAGAAGTTATTGGTGTAACAGCGGAAAATAGCGAAATAGTTCATGGTGTAGCCACAGATCTGATGCATAATGTTGAAAAACTGACACAGACAGCAGATGCTTTGAATGACAATATGCAGACTTTGAAAAGCGAAATTGATTTGTTTAAAACAGAATAAAATTGGAATATGCAGATGGATATCGGATATGTCTATCTGCATTATTTTATACAAGAATGGTTAAAAAATGACATGTGGAATTCTCGTAATATCCATTTTAAAAGTGAAAGAGAAAATTTATAATAAAAATAAATAGATTGAGGTGATGATTTCATGGAGGTAGATGAAGAAAGATGAAAAAAAGTAAAATTTATCCGCGCTATTTTGCTCTGGGAGCATTAATGATTTATTCAATTTTGTTTGTTCTTCCGGGACTGATAGGTGTAGGTTACTCATTTACAGATTGGTCGGCTTATTCAGATGAGTTGCATTTTGTAGGATTTGAAAATTTTAAAATTGTGTTTTCAGCAGATGAGAACTATATGAAGATTATTACGAATACATTATCGTTTACTATAATTACAACTTTGCTAAAAAATGCATTAGGACTGATACTTGCAATATTACTTACCAAGTCTATAAAATTATTAAATATGCATAGGAGCATAATGTTCATGCCTTCAGTTCTATCTACATTAATAATCGGTATGATTTTCAAATCCATTTTGGATCCCAAATCGGGATTTTTAAATACATTTCTTAGGTCCATTGGATTGGACTTTCTGGCAATGAAATGGTTAGCAACATCAGAATTGGCTTTTGGATCCGTTATGGCCGTTGATATATGGCGTGGTGTAGGTTATATTATGACAATTCTGATTGCAGGTATTCTGTCAATATCCTCTGATTATTATGAAGCGGCCTCTATTGATGGCGCAAATGGCTGGCAGGGTTTTTGGTATATCACATTTCCGTTATTACTTCCAACCTTAGCAACAACTACAGTACTGAATGTAATTTATGGATTAAAAGTATTTGATATGGTTTATGCATTGACAAATGGTGGTCCCGGAAAAGCTACTACAGAAGTATTATACACTGCGGTATTCAAAAAGTTTGGTACAGGACAGTACGCGGTTGGTACAGCATTGTCCTCTGTAATGTTTATTATTATGATTTTTGTGGGTTCATATATGATTCATATTATGACAAAGAATGAGGTGGTGGAATAATGAAAACTAAAAGACTGATACGAGCAATTTTTTCAAATATCTTGGCATGGATTTTTTCGGCAATCTGTCTAATTCCTCTTCTTTTGATTGTTTTTAATTCATTGAAGGATAAAAATTCGGCTGCCGCAATGAATTTAGAATTACCTACATTGCCGATTGCATGGGATAACTTTTTGATTGTTATTGAAAAAGGAAAGCTTATGACTTCTTTTATGAATAGTCTTATATATTCTGTCGGAAGTGTTGTGTTATGTGTATTTTTAGCTGCAACGGCTGCATATGTGCTTTCCAGAAATCAGACGAAATTTAATAAGCTTTTATATATGTATATTGTTATGGGAATCACACTTCCAATAAATTATGTTGCTTTGACAAAGGTTTTAATGACCTTACATATTAATAATACACGTATTGGTATTATTCTGCTTTATACGGCTATGCAGCTTCCTTTTATGACATTTCTGATTCATGGATTTGTGGCTAAAATTCCGGTAGAGTTGGATGAAGCTGCTGTAATTGACGGATGTAATTCTGTAAGACTATTTACATCCATTATCTTTCCAATGTTGAAGCCTGCTATTGCTACAGCAACGGTATTAACCTTCCTTAACACCTGGAACGAATTTGTTTCCCCTTTGTATTTCTTAAATACAACAGAAAAATGGCCGATGACTTTATCAGTATATAATTTTTTTGGTATGTATTTTAAGGATTGGAATTTGGTGTGTGCAGATATTCTTTTGACAAGTTTGCCTGTACTTATCGTGTATTTACTGGGGCAGAAGTATATTGTATCCGGAATGACGGCAGGAGCCGTGAAAGGATAATGTGGTATGGAATTAAAAAGATATATTAATCAATTATCAGATGAAATGGTTCATGTCTTATATACCTTTGATGATGAAATGAGAAATAGTATACTTATTTCGGACGAGTTTTATCCACTGGGGAATAAAGAACAGATATATAGAGAAGATGGAAATGATATTGAGTTTTTATATAATGATGACAGTGTTTTAAGGCAGGTAAACGCATCTCTCAAAAAAAAGAATGTATATCAATATATAATTGATGGAGAACCGATTTTGAAGAAGAAGCTGACTGCAAATGGAGAGGTTTCTTATATAGAAAATGCGGAACAACGAATTTCAGGAACTTCTTTTGAAGGTCGGTTGGAGTTTCAGATAGGTGAAAATGAACAACTTCTTGGATTGGGTCAGTATGAAGACGGTGTGTTTGATTATCGAAATAATACGGAATATTTGTATGAGTCAAACATGAGAATAGCAATTCCGTTTTTAATTACAACAGGACATTATGCTATCTTTATTGATTCTGAAAGTAATATGATATATTCTTGTAAAAATAATAAGATTTCTTTCACAATAGATACAACTAAAGAACTTTCTTACTACATTATTTTAGGAGATAAGATAGAGGATATACTCAGAAACTTTCAAAATCTGACCGGAAAAGCCGCAATGCTTCCCAGATGGACATTTGGTTATTTTCAAAGTAAAGAACGATATCAGGATGCCAATGAACTTCTTGAAACAGCAAATAGATTTAGAAGTGAAAAAATACCGATTGATTGTATTGTGCAGGATTGGTATTCTTGGGAAGAAGGTTTATGGGGGGAAAAAATATTTGATAAAAGAAGATATCCCGATTTGGCAAAGACAGTAAGAGAGCTGCATGACAGTCATTTCAAATTTATGGTATCTATCTGGCCCAATATGAGCCCGGAAGGAACAAATTATAAGGAATTCCAACAAAAAAATATGCTGCTTCCTAATTCCAATGTATATGATGCATTTGATGAAGAAGCAAGAGACATTTACTTTAAACAATGTCAGGAAGAAATTCTGGCAGCAGATACGGATGCATTTTGGTGTGATAATGCAGAACCGTTTTCCGATGCAGATTGGAGCGGCATACATAAAAAACCGGAAAAGGATCGTTATCAGGTAGTAGTAGATGAATCGAAAAAATCTATAAAATGGGAAAACATTAACTCCTTTGGACTTTATCATGCGAAGGGGATTTATGATAATTGGCGTAAAAATATTCCGAATAAGCGCGTAGTTAATCTGACCAGATCCGGCTATGTATCCGGACAAAAATATGGAACGATTCTGTGGTCCGGTGATATTTGTGCGAAATGGGAAACGATTCGTAAGCAAATGGTTGAAGGTATGAAGATGGGGCTTTGCGGAATGCCGTATTGGACATTAGATATCGGTGGCTTCTTTGTCGTGAAAGACAAATATGAAAACCGGGGATGTAACAATACCGGCAAAGAACCGCTTTGGTTTTGGGATGGCGACTACAATGATGGTGTAGATGATATGGGGTATAGAGAACTGTATACCCGATGGCTGCAGTTTGGGGCTTTTTTGCCCATTTTCCGTTCCCACGGAACGGACACTCCGAGAGAACCATGGAATTTTGGAACAGAAGGTGATATGTTTTATGATACCATAGTCAGTTTTATTCGGCTGCGTTATCAATTAATGCCTTACATCTACTCGTTAGGGGCAAAAGCCCACAGAGATAGTTATATTATTATGCGAAGTCTTGTGTTTGACTTTAGTAATGATGAGAATGCATTAAGTACAGTGGATGAGTACATGTTTGGAGATGCTTTTCTGGTTGCTCCGGTGTATCAGGCTATGTATTATGGAGTGAATTCCCAAGAATTAATGAACACGCAAAAAGAACGTCAGGTTTACCTTCCAAATGGGATTAAATGGTATGATTTCTGGACGAATCAGGTTTATGATGGCGGACAATATGTTCAAATATATGCGCCGATAGACAGAATGCCGCTTTTAGTAAAAGCAGGCTCCATTATTCCGTTTTCAGATGACCTGAAATATGCGGATGAAAAAGACGGGATCGTTGCCTTCTTAAGAATATATGAAGGAGCAGATGGCTCTTTTGTATTATATAATGATGCCGGAGACGGTTATGAATACGAGCAAGGCTTGTATACTGCCATTACAATACAGTATTATAATGAAAAGAAAGAAGTCATTTTCTCTTCTGTGGAGGGAAAATATCCAATACAAAATTCCATTCGTATTCAATATGTGGGATTGGATGGAATGATACAGGAAACGGAAGTGTCTTATTGTGGCAAAGAAACATGTTATAAGCTTTAGGAAGAAAACAAGTGAGGATGAATTATGGATAAACAGGCTTACTTGGATTTGATAGATGAAGTTATTGAGCGCGGGCCATATAAGGCGGATTGGAATTCCTTATGCAGACATGAGGTCCCAAAGTGGTTTAGAGATGGCAAATTTGGTATATTCATTCATTGGGGTGTTTACAGTGTTCCGGCATATGCAAATGAATGGTATTCCAGAAATATGTATATTAAGGGAACAGATGAGTTTGAATATCATCGGAAAACATTTGGTGAGCATAAAGATTTCGGATATAAAGATTTTATTCCAATGTTTAAAGCTGAGAATTTTGATGCGGATAAGTGGATGGATTTGTTTGAGGAAAGTGGGGCACGCTACGTAATTCCGGTAGCGGAGCACCATGATGGCTTTCAAATGTATAAAAGTGAAATGTCTCATTGGAACGCATATGAAATGGGGCCTAAGAGGGATGTTATAGGCGAATTGACAAAAGCTGCCAGAAAACATGAAATGATTCTCGGGGCATCTTCTCACAGAATTGAACATTGGTTCTTTATGGGTCATGGACGTGAATTTGAGAGTGACATAACCGACGCAGAGCAGGAAGGGGATTTCTATTGGCCCGCAGAGAAAGAGGCCGAGCATTATGATTTATTTAGTGAGCCGACGCCAACGAAGGCATTTTTAGACGATTGGTTTGTTAGAGTCTGTGAGTTAATTGATAAATATCATATCTGTGAATTGTATTTTGATTGGTGGATTCAGCATAATTGTGCAAAGGAGTATTTAAAAAAGATTGCTGCTTATTACTATAATCGCGCAGAAGAATGGGGCGAGGAGGTTATGATTGCTTATAAACATGATGCATTTATGTTTGGTACGGCTGTTGTAGATGTAGAACGTGGTAAATATGCGGATGCAAAACCTTTTTATTGGCAGACAGATACAGCAATTGCAAAAAATTCATGGTGCTATACAAAAAACAATGAGTTTAAAAAGGCAAAAGATATTATTTGCGATTTAGTAGACATTGTAAGTAAAAACGGCTGTCTGCTTCTGAATGTTGGTCCCAAAGCGGATGGGACAATTACAGAAGAAGAAACAGACATATTAAAAGAAATTGGGAAATGGCTGCGTATAAATGGTGAAATGATATATGGAAGTCGTGTATGGCGTTTTGCATCAGAAGGGCCCACTCTTACTAAGGAGGGACACTTTACGGATGGAGATGCTACAGAGTATACCTCTCAGGATTTCCGCTTTACGGTAAATGGTGAATATCTATATGCAGCATGTATGGCTTATCCGGAAGACGGAAAAGTGACAATAAAGTCATTGGCAAAGTCGGATCCATCGACTGTGCCAAAATTCAATGGGATTATTTCAGATGTGATAATTCTTGGATTTGATGAAAAACCCGAGTGGTATACTGATAAAAATGGATTAGTTATACAAGGACCTAAGATTACCTGTGAACAGCCGGTAGTATTTAAAATGAGGATTCGCTAAAAGAATTCTTTAAAACATGTTATTAAACTAAAAAGAGAAGTTTACGTTACGATTGACGTAAACTCCTCTTTTTTCTATGTCATTAAATATATATGACATTCGGGGCAATTCTAAATAGCCTGATGGAAAGTACGGCTAATTACATCATTTTGCTGTTCAGGTGTCAGCTTAATGAAATTTACCGCATATCCGGAGACGCGAATAGTTAATTGAGGATAGTTTTCCGGATGCTGTTGCGCATCTAATAACGTATCACGATTCAATACATTTACATTTAAATGATGC
>JAEDFR010000210.1 GCA_016297945.1 Lachnospiraceae bacterium
TCGCGTTCCTTGAAAATAACTTAAACGCCGACGGCACGGTAAACATTCCCGAAGCGCTCAGACCGTATATGGGCGGAAAAGAAATCATCGGAAAATAATCAGTTTGCTTACATTCACGGCTTAAAAGATGCAAAAAAACTCCCGAAAAAGGGTAAAAACCTTTTTTGGGAGTTTTTTCAATATCTTTATTAAATTCTAATACAAAAAGCAAAAACAGGTCTTCTCAAAAACGGTCAACGGAGTATAATTATAATTGACCGGAGCGGTCAATGGAGGAAAAACAATGAACGATAAATTTTTTTCACTGCCGACTGAAAAGCGGCAAGCGATAATAAATGCCGGATATCGCGTATTTTCACAAAATTCATATAAGAAAAGTCCTATGAGCGAAATCGCCGACGCTGCCGGAATCAGCAAGTCTCTGCTTTTCCACTATTTTAAGAATAAAAAGGAGCTTTATCTGTTTCTATGGGAAAACTGCGCTGAGATAACAATAAAATATCTTACAGAATACGGTTGCTATACGCAGACCGACTTGTTTGAAATGATGTATCTCGGCATGAAAGCAAAAATAAATATTATGCATCAATATCCAGATATGGGCGCTTTTGTTGTGAAAGCTTTTTACGAAAAAGATTCGGAAGTTTGTTCCGCCATTCAGGAAAGCTATAAAAAATATAAAAATTTCAAAGCCTCAGGTGCTCTTGCAAAAATCAATCCCGAAAAATTTGTTGACGGTATAGATATTAAAATGATGTATAGAGAAATGTATCTGGCGTCTGAGGGATATCTTTGGGAAATTACTCAAAAAGGTTCGGTCGATGTTGAAAAGATGGAAAAAGATTTTACAGAAATGATTGAATTTTGGAAAAAGATATATCTTCGAAAAGAGGGATAAAAAATGAATGCTATCGAAACAAAAGGGCTTACAAAATTCTACGGAAAATCAAGAGGAATAGTAAACCTTGATTTAACGGTTAAGGAGGGTGAATTTTTCGGATTTATCGGTCCCAACGGAGCCGGAAAAAGCACTACTATCAGAACGCTTTTAGGACTGATAAAACCAAGCGACGGCAACGCGAGAATTTTCGGAAAAAATATTGTTTCACAAAAGGAATCAATTCTTTCCGAAGTCGGATATTTACCCTCAGAGGCAGTATTTTATCCGGGTATGCGTGTTAAAGATTTTATAAAATTTTCAGCCAACCTGCGCAAAACCGACTGCAAAAGAGAAGCTGCAAAGCTTTGCGAAAGACTTGATCTTGACACCTCTAAAAAGGTAGACGAGCTGTCCTTCGGAAACCGAAAAAAAGTCGCGATAGTGTGCGCGCTTCAGCACAATCCCCGGCTGTTGATTCTCGATGAGCCTACCGGCGGGCTTGACCCGCTGATGCAAAGAGAATTTTTCGCTATTCTCAGGGAGAGAAACGAGCAGGGCACATCAATATTTTTATCCTCACATGTGCTTTCTGAAATTCAGCGCAATTGCAACCGAGCCGCAATAATCAGAGAGGGTAAAATCATTGCATGCGACAGCGTTGAGGCTCTTTCTGATACTTCAGCGAAAAAAGTGATAATTCACGGTGACATTGACATAACGTCACTGCCGTGTATCCGCAGTTTTCAGCAAAATAAAGATTCCATAAGCTTTCTTTACAGCGGTAATCTCAACCTTTTGATGAAAGTTCTTTCTCAAAATGATATTAAAGATATATCTATATCTGAGCCTGACCTTGAAGAAATCTTTCTTCATTACTATTCAGACAAGAACGCAGCAGATTAAAAAACAGAGAAAGGAATAATACAGATGACAATTATAAAGCATGAGCTCAAACAAAACAGAATCTCGCTTACCGTCTGGACAGTGGCAATAGGATTTTTGCTTGCGATATGTATATTTTTATTTCCGGAAATGAAAGGTGAAATGGACGGAGTAAGCGATATGTTTGCTTCCATGGGCAGCTTCACCGCGGCTTTCGGAATGGACAAAATAAGCTTTGGAACCCTGACAGGTTTTTACGCCATAGAATGCGGCAATATTCTCGGTCTCGGAGGAGCTTTTTTTGCGGCGTTATGTGCAGTATCTTCACTTTCAAAAGAAGAAAAGGAACACACTGCCGAATTTCTCCTAACCCACCCTGTCAGCAGAATGCGAATCATAACCGAAAAACTCGTTTCGGTTATGATTGAAATTGCGGTTATGAATCTTTCTGTGTTTATAATCTCTGTTCTATCAATTATTGCAGTCGGTGAGGATATCCCGTGGAAAGAAATTTTGTTGCTTCATCTCGCATATTTTATTTTGCAGGCAGAGATTGCCGGCATATGCTTTGGTCTTTCTGCATTTCTGCGCAAAGGCAGCATTGGAACAGGTCTCGGTATTGCCACTGTTATGTACTTCATCAACATTATCGCAAATCTTACAGACAGTGCAAAATTTCTCAAATATATAACACCGTTCGGATATGCTGAGGGTTCGGATATTGTTTCAAATCTCAGCCTGAACGGAAAACTGGTAGCTGCAGGAATTATATTCGGTTTAGCCGGAATTATTATAGGTTATATAAAATATTGTAAAAAGGATATCTCATAAAATACATTACTATATGATAAAGCTGCATCAGACATTTTCTTATCTGATGCAGTTCTTCATTTTATAATTATTAATCTTTTTTTCCACCGTTTTTAACTGTTGAAATACTTTCCACAAAATTTGTGCGCTTAAGAAGTGTTGCAGATGATATCTGTGATATATAGACACGCTTTTTTCCGTCTCTGC
>JAEDFR010000211.1 GCA_016297945.1 Lachnospiraceae bacterium
CACCATTTCCTGCTCGGGTTTGGGTGTAATCAGGCTGACAATCGGAACGATAATCAGTCCGGCAATCATAGCGATGGCACCGCAGTTAATCGGAGACTGCATGATAGCAGGGAATGAACTTCTAAAGAAGATGTTAGCCACCATTAACACGGAAGCAAAGATGAAGCTGACCCAGCAGGAAGCTTTGGTAACTTTTTTAGAATATAACGAGTACATAAACGGAGCTAAGAAAGCACCGGCTAACGCACCCCACGAAACACCCATAAGCTGTGCAATGAAGGTAACAGAACTCTTATACTGAATCAAAGCCAGCACGGCAGAAATTGCAATGAATACCACAATTAAAATACGGATATATAAAACCTGAAGTTTCTCACTCATGTTTTTGATAAAGGTATCTTTTAAGAAGTCAATGGTCAATGTGGAGCTTGATGCAATGACTAAGGACGATAAGGTAGACATAGAGGCTGAAAGAACCAGAATGACTACGAGGGCAATTAATGCAGGACCTAATTCGGATAACATCGTGGGAATGATGGAATCATAACCGCCGACAATAGCACCCTCCGGTGTATATTCAAGTTTGTCGGAGAATAAACGCCCGAAGCCTCCCAGGAAATAGCATCCGCCGGCAACTACTAAAGCAAAAATCGTTGAAATAATGGTTCCTTTCTGAATAGAAGCCTCATCTTTGATAGCATAAAATTTTTGTACCATCTGAGGAAGTCCCCAGGTTCCGAGACTGGTAAGGATAACGACAAACATCAGATTTAGGGGATCGGGTCCTAAGAAAGAAGCAAAAACACCGGGAGTTGTAGCAACACTTTCATCAGTTACTCTTGCAAGTCCGTCCAAAGCAGCCATCAGACCGCCTTTACTGTTTAAAACAGCGACAATGATGGTAGCAATACCAAACAGCATGATAATACCCTGAATGAAGTCGTTGATAGCAGTTGCCATGTAACCGCCGGCAATGACATAGATTGCTGTTAAAATTGCCATGATAATGATGCAGACACTATAGTCGATGTTAAAAGCCATACCAAATAATCTGGAAAGACCATTATACAAAGAAGCCGTATAAGGAATTAAGAAAATAAAGATGATGACCGAAGCACCGATTTTTAAAGCCGGACTACCGAAACGTTTGCCAAAAAATTGTGGCATGGTAGCCGAATCCAAATGTTGTGTCATGATACGAGTTCTTCTGCCCAGTACAACCCAGGCAAGCAAAGAACCGATGATGGCATTTCCGATACCGGCCCAGGTTGCGGAGATACCATATTTCCATCCGAACTGCCCGGCATAGCCAACAAATACAACGGCTGAAAAATAAGATGTACCATAGGCAAAGGCTGTTAACCAGGGACCTACTGCACGTCCGCCCAATACAAAACCGTTTACGTCGGTTGCATTTTTGCGACAGTACAGGCCTATGCCGATCAATACGGCAAAATAAACTAACAATAAAATCAGTTTCATGTTTGTTTGCGTTTCACTTTTGTTTGTGAACGCTTCCTCCTTCATAAAAATGTAAATATTGCACTTTAATACACTAAAACTTAAAACTTTTAAACTTTAATGCTTTTGTGTAATAAAGTGATAAAACCAATATATCATAGAATGGAGATAAGGAAAAGTAGAAATCACATTTTTTCTGTGATAATATGGTACAGAAAGCTCGGTCAGAGCGTAATTTGAATTAATAATTCTGACGAAAAGCAGAATGAGCTATCCGAAGATTTGTCAGACATGGAAATTAGTCATTTATACAGCCACTGGAAAATACTGAATCTAAGGGAGAAATTATAATTTATGGATGATAATCAACTCTTAAAAACCAGAATACAGGAGCTTGCCAAAGCCTCCTATCAACAATACAGATATACTTTTACCTCATTTTTAACTCCGGCAGAACTTGCCGTTGTAGATGAGCTGGCAAAAGAATTATCTTATATTGATTTTGAGACCTTTGGCGGATGTGAGATTTGTGAAAGACAGATGGTCCGGTTCGGCTCCCAAAGAAGTCTGGGATATGAGGAAGCTTATCCGATTGCAGTATTACTGATTGAGCCTTTGATGGAAAAGTTTGCGGAAGAACTCGGGCATCGGGATTATCTGGGGGCCGTTATGAATTTGGGAATCAAGAGAGAAATTCTGGGGGATATCATTATAAAAGGAAAGAGTGCATATCTTTTTTGTGAAGCTGAGATTGCAGACTATATCATAACAAATCTGGACAAGGTGCGGCATACCAATGTGAAAGTCAGCCGCATGGAAGGAGAAATAGATGCCCTGAAAAAAGAACTTCAGGACATGGAAGTGTTAGTCAGCGCGCCGCGTTTTGATGCCGTCGTGGCAGCGGTTGCAAAAATATCAAGAAAAGAAGCTCTTGCGCTGTTTACGGAGAAAAAGGTGTTGTTAAATGGTCGCGTTTGCGAAAACAACAGTATGCAACTTAAGGAAGAGAGCGTATTTTCTATTCGGGGATATGGAAAGTATGTTTATGTAGGAAGCGGAAATCTGACGCGTAAAGGGAAAATCTATGCGCGGTTGAAGAAATATGTTTAATGCGTTTGAATTTCGGATACGTTTTACATAGATTTTGTATCAAATTTCCCAATATACCCATAAAATTTTAGAATCAACCTTGACACACGAAAATAAAAATAATATAATAATTTTTGCTGTGAGAGAAACACGGCAAACGAAATATTATGTGCGCTTAGCTCAGCTGGATAGAGCGTTTGGCTACGGACCAAAAGGTCGGGG
>JAEDFR010000065.1 GCA_016297945.1 Lachnospiraceae bacterium
AACCAGTGACACGAGGATTTTCAGTCCTCTGCTCTACCGACTGAGCTATCTGGGCGTCTCACGACATTGCCTATTTTACAAGACAATTCAGCTCTTGTCAAGAACAAAATAGCATTTCGGAAATCTCTTTTGCCACTTCCGATACCGGATGTTTCAAAAGCCATGTATTTTCACTCTCCGAAAGCATACCCAGCCGCTTTGCAACGGTAATTTTATTGACCATATCAAAGTATTCTTTCAGTTCTTTGTATGTACCAATATGATCAAGAATACTTTCCTGATACAACTCGTATTCATGTTCGCAGGATGAAATAATCTGCATTGCCAGTTTTAATTCTCCATTGATATCACTGGCTTCCATCAAAATATCGGGACGCTTTTTTACGACCTGATAAAAGTATTCTTTTGCCTGCGAAAGCTTCTTTTCCATGATATAATGCTCTAACCGGGTTTTTACTTCCAGAGTTTCCTTTTTTTCACCCACCATGCCAACCATGGATTCATGCACTTTTAATTGGTTAACAATACAGTACACTTTCAAAAGAAATTCCGAAATAAAGCCAAAAACACGTTTTCGGTAATCATCATATCCGGTAAAATCCATTTGTGGCTCCATTTCAAAAAAGATGGAAAAAAGCCAGTCTACATAGGAATCAAACAACTCACTTCTACAAATGATCATATTTCCGAAATAGGTTTTATTTTGATGCACCAGATTTTGATATGTCTCATAGTATTCCGGATATTTATCCTTTAGAATCTCACCGGCCAGAATTAAATCCTTTAAATTGTGATCTGCTCCAAATCCATCATAATATGCAGAGCGAAGCTCCAATGTTTTCGTTGTCATCAAATCGTACTCTGATAAGATATTCTCAATTTCTTTTGATGAATACACTTTACCGTTTTCATTAATCAGATACCTTCGATAATGACAAATTCCTTTGATATCCGCATCGCAACAATTATGAGCTGCCCAGTATAAACCGGTCAGCTCACTGTAATATGGATTTTTTTCTGAAATTTCTATTCCGGTATCATCCCCGATATATCCAAGATCTTTTTTCCCTTTATGCCCCACATGAAGCGGGATATACATGGAATCTTTGGGGGGATCAAACGGCTTATGGGTACAGACAAAAATTTTCGTTTTCATTTATTGCTCCATGGCACTCAGATAGTATACAAATTGCTGCGCCGTACGTCCTGAAATTCCGCCATGGGAAAGCTCCCACTTGTTTGCCTCAGCACGAATTTCTTCATCCGACATTTGAATTCCGGCTCTGTGTGCCAGCTCAGTTGCAATATGGAAATATTCTTTGGGCGAAGGTTTGGAATAGCTGATGGTAACACCAAAACGATGCACCAATGAAAGCTTCTCCTCCATGGTGTCGGATTTATGAATGCCGTTATCAACCTGTACATCACTTCTATCGCCCCATGTTTCTTTGATCAGGTGGCGACGGTTTGAAGTCGCATAAATCAGGATATTTTCCGGCTTTGTCTCGACGCCGCCTTCAATAACAGCCTTTAAAAACTTATATTCTACCTCGAATTCTTCGAAGGAAAGGTCATCCATATAGATAATAAATTTATAATTCCTGTTTTTAATCTGGGCAATCACATTGGAGAGATCTTTAAACTGGTGCTTGTAAATCTCGATCATACGAAGTCCCTGATCATAAAACTGATTGACAATCGCTTTGATACTGGTTGATTTTCCGGTACCGCTGTCACCGAATAGTAAACAGTTATTCGCCTTTTTACCTTCAACAAAAGCTTTGGTATTATCTACCAGCTTCTTTTTCTGGATTTCGTAACCGATTAAATCATCTAACATCACCTTATCCATATTGTTAATTGCCTGGAAGGTAATATGTCCGAATTCATCCACATTTCCAATGCGGAATGCTTTATTCAGTCCAAACATTCCCACACCGTAGTCTTTATAAAATCCGGTTACAGATTCAAAAAATTCATCTTCATTGTTAGCATTTGCTAACTTTTTGCTCAATGCCTGAACCTTTTCACTGACATTTTTATTGTACATTAGCTCAGGTTTTCCAATAGCATGATAATCGGACAGCGTGGAAAAACAGTCAATATCCAATGCTTTTTCCAGATAAGAAAAATCATAATGGAATAAATCCATAAATGCCTTAAAATCATTTTTTGCAAAGTGATTGACACTGCCGTTCTGCGCGCCGGTCTTTTCACAGGTAATACTGAAAGGATTTTCATCCGTAATCAATAGATAGGTCAGGTAGTTCTGCCATAGATTGTCATCAAATCCGTAATCCGTTGCAATTACCAGTATTTTCTTGATTTGTTTATATATGCGTGTAATCAGGATATCCTTATTATAATCCTGGGATTTAACCTGTGCACAGATATCTGCAAGCTCCATCAGGATGCAGTCCTTTGGTAAATCTCCATAAATAATTAGTTTTGAAATAATCTCGTTCATGTTTTATCCTCAATATTTATCTCTTTAAGAAGCCTCTTCAAACTGACTGTTATACAGTTTAGCATAAAATCCGTTCTTTTCCAACAATTCCTCGTGCGTACCCTGCTCGATAATATCTCCGTCTTTCATAACTAAAATCAGATCGGCATCACGTATGGTAGAAAGTCTGTGCGCGATAATAAAACTGGTTCTTCCTTTCATCAGGTTATCCATTGCTTTTTGGATTCGTATTTCGGTACGTGTATCAACGGAAGAGGTAGCCTCATCCAGAATTAAGATTTTATTATCCGCCAAAATAGCCCGTGCGATGGTCAATAGCTGTTTCTGTCCCTGTGACACGTTGCTGGCATCTTCGTTTAATTCCATATCATATCCACCGGGCAGTGTTTCAATAAAGCGGTGCGCATGCGCTGCTTTCGCTGCAGCAATGACTTCTTCATCGGTTGCATCAAGTCTTCCGTAGCGGATGTTTTCCATAATGCTTCCTTTAAACAACCAGGTATCCTGCAATACCATGCCAAACGCATCTCGAAGTTCTCTTCGGTTAAAATCTTTGATATTATGTCCGTCAATTTTGATGGCTCCGTCATTGACATCATAGAAACGCATCAGCAGTTTTACCATGGTTGTTTTACCGGCACCGGTCGGTCCGACAATGGCAATTTTTTGTCCCTGTTTGATTTCGGTACTGAAATCATGAATGATGATCTGATCGTCTTTATATCCGAAAAGAACATGCTCAAAAGAAACATTTCCGACAATGTTGTCAACACTGACAGGATTTTCAACAATCTGGCTTTCTTCTTCCTCGTTGAGGAATTCAAAAACACGTTCTGCTGCCGCAGCCATGGACTGTACCTGGTTTGCAACCTGGGCAATCTGCTGTATCGGCTGGGTAAAGTTTTTCACATACTGGATAAATGCCTGAATATCACCAATCTCGATAGTCCCTTTGATTGCCAGAAGCCCTCCAATCAAAGCAACAGCTGCATAGCCTAAATTTCCCACAAACATCATGATGGGATGCATCATACCGGATAAAAACTGTGACTTCCATGCCGATTCATAAAGGTAGTCATTGGTTTGATTAAAATCACGAATGACTTCCTCTTCTTTATTGTATGCTTTTATTACCAAATGTCCGGTAAAATTCTCCTCCACCTGTCCGTTGATTTCTCCCAGATATTCCTGCTGAGAGCGGAAGTATTTTTGTGATTTTTTCATCACAAATGCAATCATAGAGATGGAAGTCGGTAAAATAAACAGTGCTATTAATGTCAAAAGCGGAGATATCGAAATCATCATAACCAGAACACCCACCATCATGGTTACCGATGTGATAATCTGATTAATACTTTGACTCAAACTCATTCCCAGAGTATCAACATCGTTGGTAATTCTGGATAATACCTCTCCATAGGTCCTGCTTTCAAAATATTTCATAGGCATGCGGTTGATTTTTTCCGAAATTTCTTTCCGCATCCGGTAGCAGATTTTCTGACTGATGGTGCTCATAATATAATGCTGAATAAAGGTAAAGAGTGCACTGACCACATATAAAGCCAGTACAAACAGTAAAATTCTGCTGATTTTGGTTAGGTCAATTCCACCTGTTCCCGCAATTTTAGCCATCAGACCGTCTGAAAGAGTTGTGGTTGCTTTTCCCAATACTTTGGGACCTACAACATTGAATACGGTTCCTACAACCGCAAATATCATGACAACGAGAATAGCCAGTTTATATCTTCCGATATAAGCGATTAATTTTCCGATAGAGCCTTTGAAATCTTTAGCCTTCTCTGTCGGAAACATATCGGGACCGCCCGGTCCGCCGTGCCCTCTTCTCTTTGGAGGTCTGTGATATGTTTTTTGCTCACTCATAATGATGCCTCCTTTTCATTCAGTCCTAATTCTTTGGCCGATAACTGAGATTTGGCAATCTGTTCATATACTTCACAATTCTTAAGCAAATCTTCATGTTTGCCCATTCCGACAATTTTTCCCTCATCCAGCACCAAAATCTGATCCGCATGGATAATGGTACTAATTCTCTGTGCAACGATCAAGACCGTAGAATCCTTGATTTTATCTGCCAGTGCCTTACGAAGTGCCGCATCCGTTTTCATATCCAGTGCTGAAAAACTATCATCAAATACCATGATTTTTGGTTTCTTTACAATTGCTCTTGCAATGGCCAGTCTCTGGCGCTGACCGCCGGAAACATTACTTCCACCCTGTGCAATAGCACTATCAAAATCATCCTTTTTTTCTTCCACGAAATCCAATGCCTGTGCAATGGAAGCAGCCTCCTTGATTTCTTCCTCAGTTGCATCATGCTTACCAAATCGAAGATTGGAAGCAATCGTTCCGGAAAACAAAACTCCTTTTTGAGGCACAAAACCAATTGATTCCCGTAAATCCTCCATCTTTATGTCCCGGATATCCACGCCGTCAATGGTAACGGAACCCTCTTTGACATCATAAAAACGTGGCAGCAGATTAACCAGTGTGGATTTACCGCAACCCGTACTTCCGATAATGGCTGTAATCTCTCCGGGCCTTGCCGTAAAGGAAATATTCTCCAATACATCGGTCTTCGCATTCGGATAAGCAAAAGACACATTTTCATATCGGACAATACCTTCCCCTACATGGAAGTCCTTAGCATCCGGCTTGTCTGTTAAAGACAAAGGTGTTTTTAACACTTCTTCAATTCGATCTGCTGCAACGCCGGCACGGGGCAGCATAATGGAAAGCATGGTTAAAAACAGGAAGGACATAACGATCTGCATCGCATATATGATAAAAGCGGTCATGGCTCCGACCTGCATGGTGCCTAAATCTATTTTTTTCGCAGCCACCCAGGTGATCAAAATCGAAGTTCCGTTCATAATAATCATCATACCGGGCATCATCACAGCCATGACACGGTTTGTGAAAAGCTGTGTTTTCATTAAATCCTGATTGGCGACATCGAACCGTTCTTCTTCTTTCTTCTCTCTGCCAAAAGCACGGATAACGGAAAGACCCGTTAATATTTCACGGGAAACCAGATTGAGCCGGTCAACCAATACCTGCATAATCTGGAATTTCGGCATGGCAACCGTGACTAAAAATCCGATCAGACACAACAGACAGGCTACCGCAACTACAATGATCCAGCCCATTCCCGACCGGGTATTGATAACTTTAACTACACCGCCCACACCGATAATCGGCGCATATAAAACCATACGTAACATCATGATGGTAAACATCTGTACCTGCTGAATATCATTGGTACTTCTGGTAATTAAAGACGCTGTTGAAAAGCTGTCGATTTCTGCATTGGAAAATCCAATTACTTTTTCAAAAACATTGTTTCTCAGCTTCCGTCCGATATCAGCTCCGACTCTGGATGCAAACAATCCAACCAAAAGAGCGGCTGCTGCCATCAAAAGAGCCATAGCAAGCATTTTCAGTCCGGCCATCAGAAGATAACGGATTTGAATCAAATCAACCTCCATGCCTGCCTCTTGTTGACAGCTCTTTGTAAATTGAAGTGCCATGGATTTGGTTGTATTTTCACCGGTGGTTTCAACCATCTTCTCCACCCCGGCTCTGGCCTGTAAAATCATCTGTTGAATTTGATCCATTGGGATTTCTCCGACCACATCTTCAGATGACAAAGCCGGAATATCTGTCATTTCAGACATATTTGTGGTATCCGAATTCTGCATATTCTGCAACTGGTAGGCAAGCGTAATGGGGATTAACATTTCCGAATCCAACTGTTCCAATTCATCTTCTGAATAATCAGTCAGATAACAGATTCCATCCCTTAACGAATAGCTTTCCTTCCATATCTGCTTCTCATCCTCATCCATCATGTAGGAAAGCATATCATAGGTTTCTTTTGTAACCTGCTGTGGCATAATATATTCCACACCACCGTTGATAATTCCGGTATCAATAATATTGGAAGTAAGCTGTGGCAATTCCAGATCGCAATATGCCTGAACAACTAACAGGATAAAAATAACCAGCACACTTTTCCAATAAGGAATTAAATTTTTGAATATTTTGCCCATACTAGCTCCTTTATTATCAGTCTTAACAAAAACAATTCTAAAACGAATGACAGGGTGTCACCCACCTTTATTTTTATATGCCATTTAAAAGGTAATGTCAACCGAGTTTAGATTCTTTTAATCTTTCATCTTAATACTTCTTTATAATATTTCTTTTTGATTTCTCTTTTTAAGTTTTCTTTTCAATATTTCTTTATTCTTCCTATTGCAATATAACGTATCTTTTTTAAACATATTATGGCACTTTTTTATATAAAATTTTGCTTTTCTATTACTATATAAAAAACTACAGCACCCAAAACATGCTGCAGTTTTTGTTTTTAAAACCTGTTTTCAATAACAAGGGGATATTTCATAATCCATATAGAAACAATATTAAAAACATCCAAGTAAAAGAAAAAATACGACAGGAACAAATAAACAAGGCAACATATTTAACGTTTTGATTTCCTTGATTTTTAAAATGGAAATGCCGGAACTGGCAATTAAGAATCCACCAACAATCGAAATCTCAGTCATCATGTCGGCACTCATAAAATCACCTAAAAGACATGCCAACAGATATATGGCTCCCTGCCAACAAAAGAGCACCGGTGCACAAATGACAATACCAATTCCGTAAGCAGATGCTAACACACAGGAGGTAACCAGATCCAATGTTGCATTGGTAAATAAATAAGTATGATCTCCGTTTAATGCGCTGTTAATAGGACCCAGAATGGATAATGTACCGATACAAAACAGTAATACGCCGGTAGAAATACCCTCTCCCAGTCTTCCTTTTCCGGAAAAAGACTGTGTCAGCTTTTGAAAACGTTCATCGATATGCAACATGGTGCCAAGTAAGCTTCCCAATGCCAAAGCTACAATAAATAATACCGGATAATTGCTTTTGGGCATATTCTGGACAACGGCATTGATTCCTAAACCGGTCGCCGCCAGTCCCATCGCCTGAAATAATGTTTCCTTATATTCTTCCTTAATTCCCTTTTTTATGATACTTCCTAGGACGGAGCCTGTCAGGATAGTAAGCGTATTTACGATTGTACCTATCATAATTTCGTTCTCGCTTTTCTTATTCTTGATATTTTTTATTTTTGTTTTTTCATAGCTCTGTTTTACACAACATTTTGTTTTACAGTCATTTCATTTTATCTCAATAACTCCAAATTTAATCATGTCTTTCATCACTATTTTTATAGCATTCACAAAACCTTGCCGCAAAAGACGGTTCTTCATTTTTTGCATACAAGTGGGAAATATCCCCGTAGCTGCTCATGCGAAAAGAGGCAATTCCTTCTCTTCGTTCTTCCGTCACAACGGTTGTAACAGATGTTGGAGCCGCACAAAAACCATGCCACAAAACCATGGGTGAAATTCCCAGCAAATGACTTAACAAAACACATCCCAGTCCAAAATGACAGAAAAATGCAATCGTATCATTGTTGGGCTTGGTTACCTTATAATAATTACCTTCCCGCTCGTATCCGTGTTCAGCAAGAAATATATCAAACTCCTGTATAACACGTCGGTATTCTTCATCAACATTTCCTGCTTTTAAAATCTCTGAATCGCTCCAGTTGTTTTTATCATAAAAGTTTTCTTTTGTAGTCCAGTCCTGCGGCAGCCAGTCCCAGGCAATCATTTTCTTATCACTGCGATCCGGTCTGTCAATGCGGCACGGAAATTCCTGCAGCCATTCCTTTACTTCTGCCTTTTGATTCAGTCTTTCCAGAGTAGCCTTTGCAGTATCCTTTGCCCGTCCCAAGGGGGAAACATAAAACTCATCAATTTTCATATTGCATAACTTTTCGGATAAAAGTTCTGCTTCCTTCCATCCTTTTTCGGTCAGAGAATCAATGGTATAATCCGGTTCGCCATGGCGAATAAATAGTAGTTTCATTTTTTTCCTTCTTTATTATTATTTTGTTTCGTAGATATCCATTTTCAATTATCAGCTGTTAAAACTACCAGCTTAAAATGAAATCTGTTTTTGCATATCTATCCTAGCAAAAATGTTTTTTTCTTTCAACCGTTACAGCATATAAGGTTTTTTGTTTACAGAATCAAATGTTCTTATATATAATGATGAAGATGTGAAACGCAAATTTCTCACCCACATTATTATATACCCTTTTCGGATTTGTGTTCTCGATATATATCTTTGTCCGCCGGCTTTTACGAGGTTTCGTGTCTTTCTTAGCGGCATAAGCGAACAAAAATAATGACCGGTTTCAACTGTCCGAAGACGAAGTCTGAGTTTTGAAACCGGTCATTTAATAATACTTTGTGAGCATGCCGCTTAGAAAGACTAGAAACCGAAGTACAAGGTGGCAAAAATATATATCGAGAACACAAATTAGAAAAAGGATTTATTAAAATTCAAAGGATGTCTATTATGCAGTACGAAAATCTCCAAGGTATTTTTACTTATCAATTTGATACCGATTCAACCATTGCCATTACCGGATACGAAGGCGATCATCGGTATGTCATAATACCGGATGAAATAGACCAAGTTCCTGTTACCATTGTGGAAAACAAGGCTTTTCTCAGCCAAAAGAATATTGAAAAACTGGTATTACCTTCTCATACAAAAAGAATTGGGGATTGGGCTTTTGCTCATATGGCAGAATTAACAACATTGGAAATTCCGGCATCAGAGATACTTCTTGGAAAACAGGCATTGATGGACTGTCCGAAATTAGAAAAAATAGGACTCCTCAATCCGGCAGGCGATTCATATGAGGACCTGTTTATTCCACACTATACGGCTTCTGTTATACAAGTATTAAAGAATCCGCTTTTATTCACACCGCAGACAATCGGAAACCCGGAATGGTATCATTCTTTTGATGCTGCCGTTTTACGTCTTTTAAAACGGCCGGATGACGATGGCTTTGAACCCGTATTTTACGGATGGTTTGAGGTTGAAGACATTTCCGTCACACAGCTTCCGGCTTATGTAAAAAAAAGACGCTTTGAAAAAGCATCTCTTTCCATGAAACGTTTATTATCACCTATCTGTTTATCAGATGACGTAAAATCGGAATATGAAGATTATGTCTGTAAGCATATGCTAACCGGAATATGGGATTATATTCTTTCTGATAAAATCATAAATGATACGGCTTACCTGAAACTGTTGTTAGATATCGGCTGTATCACAGAGAATATTCTGGATTCCTGCATACAGGATCTGGCATCTCATAACGCCGGTGAAGCCGTTGCCCTTTTATTACAATACAAAGAAGCTCACTTTTCCAAAAAGGATTTCTTTTCTAATCTCAATCTGTAACAATGAATTAAAGTCCTCTCAATGCCAGACAACGGTTAACTTGTTGATTGCTTCCCATATGGCAGCCGAACGTAACAAATCCATCTGTCGACTTTGCTCTTCTGACAACCTTTCCGGTCAGGGTAATTTTTTCTTTTAACACGGAATCTTCATATGTAAACTCTACAATTTCGGTCTGCAAATGCGGCAAAGGTTCATTTTGTTCATGTATTGTATAAGAAAAACCGGTCGCACTCAAATCTTTGATACATGCCTGCATTTCCTTCTTCATTTTGTTGTTGATAACCGTACCGATTTCGTTAACATATACACGATCCGCCTGCCGACGGTTCTCTTTGGTGGACTCAGTCATGGAAATGACTTCATGATATTTCACTCCGCCGACAATTAAAGAACGGATCCGACAATTCCGAAAAATAATCGGACCGGAATCACTTTGAGCCGTAACTTCAATGATAATGCCCGGAACCTGAAACGACAAAATCTGTCCGTCATGTTTTAAAAGCGGAATTAAAATATGTTTCTTTGCAACAGATTTTTTGATTATTTTGGTTTTCCACTCCAGCTGATTACTGTTTTTTATTTTAACATTGATGGTAATCGGCGATTCAACCTCTAATTCGAAAATTTTCATGTATTTACTTTATCCTTATGTATAAATGTATGGTATACAAGAGTCAAAAGTCAGAAATCGTTTCTTCTTTTTTGTAAGAAATGAGTTCTGACTAAAATAAAGACTCACACATAAGAGTGAAAATATCTTGATTATATTTTTTCCCTCATATGATAATCACTATATCATATAAAAATAAAAAAGTCATAAAAATTATTCTTCAATATGCCCTATTCTATAAAATTATTCTTCAATATGCTCCATTCCCTGTGAAATAATGGTTCTGACATGTGCATCTGCCAGGGAGTAAAAAATGGATTTTCCTTCCCGGCGGGATTTTACCAGCCGGCTTTGCTTTAAAATCTTTAATTGGTGTGAAATTGCCGACTGTGTCATATTAAGGGCTGCGGCTAAATCACATACACATACCTCGGCTTCAAATAGCACATATAAAATACGAATTCTGGTTGAGTCCCCAAATACTTTAAACAACTCTGCCAGATCGTACAGTTCCTCTTCTGAAGGCATCGTTTCATTTACAATTCTTAAAAGTTCCTGATGAACTTCTGTTGTCTCGCAACATTCAATTCCTTCATGATTATGATGATATTCTGCCATTTTTTCACCTTTTCCTTTTCTTTCTAATTCTAAATTGTTTTTTCTTGTTTCTTCTGATTTTTTCTAAATTCATTTTTCAAAAGTTTGATTCGAGTTAGTCTGTTATTGATCTATCTGTTTACCAATTTTACACAATCACTTTTTTTCTATCAAATTATCGGTCTTTATCTGACAAAATCAAAGTTTCTTCACAAACAGAGCCCGAATGGCATTTAATACAGCAATTACCATAACTCCGACATCGGCAAAAATTGCAAGCCACATATTGGCAATACCGAGTGCACCAAGCACGAGACAAATCAACTTGATTCCGATTGCAAAGATAATATTCTGATATACAATACGCAGACACTTTCTGGATATTTTAATTGCCTTGGAAATTTTCAGTGGATCATCATCCATCAGTACAATATCCGCCGACTCGATTGCTGCATCAGAGCCAAGTGCTCCCATCGCAATTCCGATATCTGCTCGGGATAATACCGGCGCATCATTGATTCCGTCTCCAACAAATGCCAACTTTTCTTTTTTCCCTTTTTTCTCCAAAAGCTGTTCCACTATGCTTACTTTATCTGCCGGAAGAAGTTCACTGTACACTTCATCAATCTCTAACTCTTTTGCCACCTGATCAGCAACAACTTTTGTATCTCCGGTCAGCATAACGGTTTTTTTCACACCATTTCTCTTTAAAGAAGAAATGGCTTCTTTTGCATGGGGTTTTAAGATATCGGAAATAACAATCTGTCCGACATACTGTTTATCTATGGCAACATGAACCACCGTTCCGGTTTTTTCACAGGGTTTGAATGCTACCGCGATTTGTTTCATCAGCTTTTCGTTACCTGCCGCAACACTTTTCTCATCGATTTTTGCAATGACACCATGACCGCTGATTTCCTGTACATCATGAATACGGTTTTTGTCAACTTCCTTTCCATATGCCTTTAACAGACTCTTGCTAATCGGATGTGTAGAAAAGCTTTCCGTATAAGCCGCCATTTCAATTACGTCTTCTTTCGGAATGGTGTTTTCATAAACACCGTTTACTTCAAATACTCCCTGAGTCATGGTTCCTGTTTTATCAAAAACCACATACTTTGCTTCGGATAATGCCTCTAAATAGCTGGATCCTTTTACCAGCACACCCTGATTTGAGGCACCGCCAATACCGGCAAAAAAGCTAAGCGGGATACTAATGACAAGTGCACAGGGACAACTGATGACAAGGAATGTCAGGGCACGGTAAATATAAACCGGCCACATAGGCGACAATCCCATAAAAAGCCATCTGACAAGAGGCGGTAAAATGGCTAACGCCAATGCTCCGTAACAAACGACCGGCGTATAGTATCTGGCAAACTTTGAAATAAAGTTTTCAGATTTGGACTTTTTGGAGCCGGCATTTTCTACTAAATCCAAGATCTTTGAAACCGTTGATTCCCCAAATTCCTTGGTCGTACGGATTTTTATCAATCCGCTCAAGTTGATACAACCACTAATGACTTCATCATCAACACTTGCTTCTTTAGGCAGGCTCTCACCGGTCAATGCACTCGTGTTTAAAGATGTATTACCTTCCACAATCGTACCGTCAATCGGTATTTTTTCTCCGGGTTTTACCACGATGATGGTTCCGATTTCTACTTCATCCGGATCAACCTGCTCTAACGCTCCATCTTTTTCAATATTGGCATAGTCGGGACGAATATCCATCAGTTCACTGATATTCCGACGGCTCTTTCCGACCGCATAACTTTGGAAAAATTCTCCGATCTGGTAAAAAAGCATAACCGCTATGGCTTCAGTATAATCGTTTTCACCGGTTATACCCAATGCAGCTGCCGAAGCACTTCCTTCATACAAAGCCACGGCAATGGCTCCGATTGTGGCAATCGCCATCAAAAAGTTTTCATCAAACACCTGTCGGTTACAAATTCCCTTCCAGGCTTTTTTTAATACATCGTATCCAATAATCATATATGGAATCATATAAAGGGCAAATCTTACAAGCCCTTCTGCCGGTATAAACTTTAAAATAATTATGAATACTGCCGAGACAATAATACGAACAAGCATCTTTTTTTGTTTTTTATTCATACTGCTTTCATCCTATCTTTTCTAACCGTCATTCACATAATCTTCGAAGTTTCTGATCAAAAACTGTTCAACAATTTCATCTTCTAGAAAAATATCTCACAGTCATCTTCCACTTTTTTACAGTTAGCTAAAACTTCTTTCATGATCGCTTTGTGATCGGCTCCTTCTTCAAATTCCACATGCATTTTCAATGCCATAAAGTTTACCGTAGCATCTTTTACTCCTGCGGTCTTTTTTGCCGCTTCTTCCATTTTATTTGCACAGTTAGCACAGTCTACTTCAATCTTGTATGCTTTTTTCATAGCCTCTACCTCTCATTTTCTGTTATTTTGACAGTCATCTTCATATTATATTCTTTATTCGCATCTATTTTCACAAAATATATACATATGAGCAACTGTTCATATGTATATATTATCACTTTTTTCCGCATTGTCAATATAAAAAACACCCTTTTCGGATTTGTGTTCCCGAAAAAGATGTGCTGTAAGTACGATATATGGGGTTTGCAGACCGATTATGCAGACGCTCTGCCACGTTTCTCACATAGTTCGCAATCTTTGCGGGATGGCAGTCACCCTTACAAAAATATATATCTTTGCCGCTTCATACTTCAGTTTTCGGCATTTCT
>JAEDFR010000066.1 GCA_016297945.1 Lachnospiraceae bacterium
AATAACCCTCCTTACTGGACATTTACTTTGTCCAGTAAAGAGGGTACATATCAAAACAACGACCTTTTATATTTCTACTATGAAAATTCATCATACAAAAAATTCATATCCAAAAACTTATCATCAATATAATAATCTGCATTGGGTTTGCCCATCTTTAACTCATGGTATTTGACACCCCAGTCCTTCATCTGCTTTTCGGTAACCGGTCTCCAGTCAATTCCCGTCACATAGCCTCTCGCCGTAAATAAGACAATCCGGTTCCCCATATCATACAGACGATTCACAATCGCAATCATTCTTTCATTGGGCAAGGCCTGTCCATAATCAAGATCTTCCCTTTTTAGTGCGATCACACCATCAATGTCAAATACAAACTGTTTTCCGCCTTCTTTGATATCCATATAGGTAGAAACACGTGCAAAGTCCTTTTCCGTATCCACATCATACATGTCTTTCATGACATATCCTTTAATCTTGTGTCCGGTCATGGAATTGTATTCAAAAATATTGCGAGGACGGAGCAAATCGGTATTCCCATTTTGATAGTATGTCTTGGGCAGTTCCTGCCTGGGCATATTATACGCCTCCGGAATATCCTTTAAAATCGGCTCAATCTCTCCATCGTCTTTTAAATACCACATTTTATGCGGAACAACTTCGTTTTCTTTGATGCTCCGGACTGCATCTACCGTGTCATCTTCGAGCATAATCTCAATCATCTTATCGATTTCTGCCGGGTCACGATAAGGATCCGTCGGCCGAAGCTGTACAATAATATCCGGTTCATATCCTTCATTTTCTTTTAACCATGTGAGTGCATGTCTGAAAACATCCAGATCCAGAGCCGTATCCGTCGCAAACTCAGCCGGTCTCAAAAACGGCGTCTCTGCGCCATACTCTCTGGCAATCGCAGCATACTCTTCGCTGTCCGTCGTAACAATAATGCGATTGATATATTTGCTTTTTTTCGCATGCTCAATGGAATATGCCAACATCGGCTTGCCATTAATCAAACGGATATTTTTATTTTTCACGCTTTTTGACCCACTACGAGCGGGAATCAGCGCTAAGATTTTTTCATTCATAAAGTCTCAGTCCTGTTTGTTATATGTCAGAGTGTTAATCTCATTTTATTTTGCTCTGTATTTTTTAATTGAAGCAAAATCTTCCATTAAATCAAGTATTTTGTCTTTGCCTTCCTGATTCAACTTCACGTAATATGACATGACACGATTTTCCATAAGCTGCTCTGAAAGAGATGATTCAGCCAAGGGCTTTAATGTCACCGGATTGAGATTTAACTTATCACAGATACGGATTACCGTTCCGTATGCCATTCCTTCAATACCACGATCCAGCGCAGTCACCAAAGTACTATAGGGAATCTTCATTTCTATAGCAAACTGTCTGACACTCTTATACTGACTTAAGATTTCTTTTTTCAACAATTTTGCTTTTGCTAAATTCGTCATAGCTCTTCCTCCAATCAAATATACAATGAAACCTGTTTCATTCCCCTTGTTTTCATATTATATATAATTCTGAAACAGAAGTATAGTCAAATTGGATGAAAATTATCATCATTTCACACTTTTTTAACAAATTAGGCCATGCATGAGCTCCAATAATCCCGAAAGGCATCTTCAAAGTTCTTTCCCTTTGATCTGGAGATACTCAAAATACTGCCGTCTTCCATTTCCACCTGTGTTCCGCTGTAATTCTCCACATATTCCAAATTAATAAAATAGCTATTATGCGCATATGCAAAGCCGCAGCGTCCAACGGTGTCAAACAGTTCGGATAATTTCGCACTGTTACGCATTTCCGTAGTAATCCTGCCATGCTCCGTTTTGGGATTTAAATGTATGACGCTGCCATGCTTAGCAATGGAAACATACATAATATCAGATGGTGATATCTTATAGGAAACTTTTCCATTCCATCCCCAAATAAAGGTTTTATTTTTCATCAATTCAGCATAAGCAACCACATCCCGGATTGCCATGATATTTTTTACCGAAATATCTCTTTCATACAAGCACCGGAAAGGATTGAGCTTTAACAATTCTGCATCAATCAGCCCATCCTTTGAAATCAGGACCAATATACATGACGGAAGTCTTTTTTGAAACAATTTCAAAATCCCCTGTTCATCCTGCATTGCCAGCCCGGCATCAACAATCAGGACATCCACGCTTTTGTCTCTGGAAAAATCATGCAGAATGCGTTCCTTATTATAATAGGTAGAAACTACCGCATTTCTATGGTGTGTTTCCTTATCAATCAGTTCCTTAATTGCTTTTGCATATTGCGCATTTTCATGACAAATTGCCACTCTTAACATAAACTTCCCCTCCAATTTTAAATCCATTATTAGTCTTGCTAATTATTGACTTATAATCTTGTGTGCAATATACTTGAAAAGAGTTGCAAAATACGATTTTCTTTTCGCGAATCCGCATCGTTTTTGCAAAAAAACCGGTTTTCATGTGTTTTTCTTAAATTTATCACTCTTTTAGGAAGGTAAAAAGTCTATGGAAAAAGAAACTTCACATTTTTTCGAACCAGAAATCTCTTTAGAAAAAGATTCTTATATTGAAACTCTTAAACACAACATCGAGAAGTATATGGGATTCGCCAATATAACGATAAAAGAACTCTCAGAAGCAGCAAATATTCCCTTTGCAACATTAAACAACCTGCTCTACAGCAAAACATATAAAGACTGTAAATTGTCGACTGTCATCAATTTGGCAAGAGCAATGGAAATTTCTGTTGACGAATTGCTCGGATGCGTCGCCATGTCTGAGGAAGATTACCACTTTATCTCTTCCATGCGCAGACTTCCTGCGCGCACAAAATATGTGGTAAATTGGTTTTTAGACTATCAGATTCAGTTATCCACTGCTTATAATTTTGAAAAACAAAAGATCATCAACGTGATGTATCCTCAGCTTGAATACACCAAAAACCTTTTGCCTTCCGATGATTTTCGTCCATTGGACATTTCCAACTATCCGATTGAAATCAAAACCAAGGTCTTTATGGGAATGTGTGTATCATGCGATCATTATATGCCAAACTACTGTCCCTATGACATTCTGCTGATTGCCAACGACAGACCTGCGAAGCCAAATGAAATCTGTGTTGTCGTAAACTATGGTCATATTCATCTGGCTAAGCGAATCGAAAGACATAATAAAGGAGAAATATCTGTCCAGTACGTCAGTCTGCGCGACGGTCTTGTCCGCGCAACAGATAAGGAAATAGAAATGGTAATCGGATATGTGGCCGAGGTGTATCATGATTTAAGATGGTAAGAATGCTGTCAATAGCCAGATTATTTTTTCCCTGCTCATATAGTTGTATCATCCGTAAAGATACTCCGGATACCTCGCTTAGCTCTTTTTTTGTACATCTGGCATAAGTCCTCAGCCTTTTTAATCTGGATATTTCAGAGCGATAGTATCTCAATTAAAATAATCTCGACACCCGAATCGCCAACTGTTATAATAATGATATCTTTTAAACCAAAACAATTTCAAAACTATCGAGAATCAATCAAAGGATGAGAAATATGGCAGATAACACCCCAATTTCCATATGTATAATTACAAAAAACGAATGTGATACTTTAAAAGAATGCCTCAAGCACCTGAAACCATATGCAGATGCCGGCAATCACGAAATTGTCATCGTAGATACCGGTTCTACAGACAACACGGTAGAAATGTGTAAAGAGTTCACGGACAAGATTTTCTTTTTTGAATGGATTAACGATTTTTCTGCCGCCAGAAACTATGCAGCCGAAAAGGCAAGTAACGATTGGATTTTGTGCATTGACAGTGATGAGTATGTTACGGAATGGGACGAAAAATCAATACAGTCTTCAATCGAATGCGGCATCAATTCTATATGCACAATCGACATGATCAACACTGGAGGTTTTGGCGAAAATAGTTATCAAGAAAAATCGTCACTCTTAAGATTCTATAACAGAAAAATGTACTTATTTACAAATGCAATTCACGAACAAATAACTCCAATTAAAGATACCACTTTAACAAAATATAATCAGTTAAAAATATTACTCCTTCACAACTCTTATTCCGGCACTAAAGAAAAATTATTACCAAAAGCAAAAAGAAATATTTCTATGCTCAAGAAACAATTATCAAACAATCCAAACGATGCTTATACACTCTACCAATTAGGGCAAAGCAATTATATGATAGAAGAATTTGAAGAAGCATTAAAATACTATTCGCAAGGATTAGAACAAGATGTTGATCCGACTCTTTATTGGGTTAAAAATATGGTTGTATCCTATGGATATTGTTTACTAAATTTAAATCAATGTGAAAAAGTTCTTGAATTAGAAGGAATATATGATACTTTTTGTGAATATGCAGATTATGTTTTTCTCATCGGATACATATATATGAAAAACGGTTACTTTAATGATGCCATAAAGCAATTTGAGCTAGCAACCACAAAACATGATTATTCTGTTCTTGGTTCTAATTCTTTTAGAGCATGGTATAACATTGGCGTAATATACGAATGCGCAGGAATGATTGATCTGGCAAAAGAATATTACAAAAAATGTGGTAATTATCAACTTGCGCGAAATAGATTATTGCAATTATAATTTTAGCAGATAAATATTCTTTGGTTATCATTAATTCAAAAGATGACACATATTTCACAAATTGATAAAATAATTACGTAGCACAACTAACTACATCGAGGATATGATAATATGATTAATACAACATCTATCTCAATTTGTATCATTGCAAAAAACGAAGAATCCTGTATCGAACGCTGCTTAAAAAGCATCAAGCCTCTCAATGCAGAAATCGTAGTCGTTGATACCGGATCTACAGACACGACAAAAGACATTGCAAGTCGATATACATCTTCCGTCTATGATTTCAAATGGATTGATGATTTCAGTGCAGCAAGAAACTATTCCATTCAAAAAGCAAATAATGATTGGATACTGATTATGGATTGCGATGAATGGATTACTGATTTTGATCAAACCAGTATTTTGTCCTTTATGAGCGAACATTCAGATAAAATCGGCCTTGTAAATCACAATAATATTATGGATGCAGACAATCCCAATGATTTGTACAATATTTCATTGGAACGTTTTTTTAACCGAAACTATTATCATTACATAGGCAACATACATGAACAAATAAAACCTATAAAAAATTCCGAATACAAGACTTTTCCTATATCCATTACTGTTTATCATGATGGATACTGTACCGCACAAGTTAATAGTCAAGATAAATTCAAAAGAAATGTTAGTTTATTAAAAAAACAACTGACCAATAATCCTTCCGATCCTTATCTTTTATTTCAAATTGGTCAAAGCTATTTTCAGGCCAAACAATACGAACAGGCTATAAATTATTATGAGAAGGCACTTTCCCAGTCTCTAAACTATAAATCAACTGCCACTCAAATGTTAGTATATAGTTGGATTAACTGCTTGAACGAATTACACCGTTCTGACGAAGCCTTGTCAATTCTTCCATATTATGAAGATTTATGTCAATATGCAGATTTTCCTCTTCTGATGGGGCATGTATATACTAACCTGGGACAATACATACAAGCAATGTCCGAATACTTAAAAGCAATGACTATTAGCCAATATCATCAAGCCGGAGCCAATAGCTTTTTACCACTTTATCACATAGGAAACATCAACCATGCATTGGGCAACGTCGAAATGGCCCAAACAATGTATATTAAATGTGGCGACTATGCTCCTGCACTTCAAGCGCTCAAGAAACTACAGGAGTTATAAAAAGGAGAAAACTTATGCAAGCAATTATTCTAGCCGCAGGAATGGGAAAAAGATTAAAAGAACTTACTCAAAACAATACCAAATGTATGGTAAAAGTAAATGGAATTACCTTAATTGATCGTATGCTACATCAGATTGATCAAAAAAAACTTACAAGAATAATTATTGTTGTAGGATACAAGGGTCAAAAATTAGTAGATTATATAGGAACTCTCCATATAAAAACACCGATTGTATTCATTCATAATAAGATATTTTTTAAAACTAATAATATTTTTTCTCTTTCTTTAGCCAAGGAATGGCTTTGCAAAGAAGATACACTGCTTTTTGAATCTGACTTAATATTTGATAATTCTGTTCTTGATTCAATTATTGATGATCCCCGAGAAACGCTCGCTTTGGTTGATAAATATGAATCTTGGATGGATGGTACTTGCGTAAAACTTGGTGATGACGATAGTATAGAATCCTTTATCCCTGGGAAAAAATTTAAATTCGAAGAAATAAAGGATTACTATAAGACAGTTAATATATATAAATTCAGCAAACATTTTTCTCAAACACACTATGTTCCGTTTCTTGAAGCTTATCAAGCTGCACTAGGTCAAAATGAGTATTACGAACAGGTTCTCAGAGTCATAACAATGCTTGATGTTCCTGAAATCAAAGCAAAGCGTTTGACCGGTCAACGTTGGTATGAAATTGATGATATACAAGATTTGGATATTGCAGAATCCATTTTCACGCCCGATGACAGTGAAAAAGTATCTCTTCTTCAGAATAGATATGGGGGATATTGGAGATATCCAAATTTACTGGATTTTTGTTATCTGGTCAATCCATATTATCCTCCTGAAAGATTAAAAAACGAAATAAAGAGCAATTTTGATGTCCTCATATCAAACTATCCCTCAGGGATGCGGGTAAACAGCCTTCTTGCAGCAAAAAATTTTGGTATTAGACAAGAAAACATATTGGTTGGAAACGGTGCTGCCGAATTAATCAAATCACTTATGCAACATATTAGTGGAAATATTGGCTATATCCGTCCCACTTTTGAAGAGTATCCCAATCGATATGACAATAATTCAACTATCGTATTTACTCCAATCAATAATGATTATTCATATTCAGCAGATGACCTAATTGCATTTTTCGATAATAAAAATATACAAAATATAATACTAATAAATCCGGACAATCCAAGCGGAAACTATATTCCAAAAAACGAATTATTAAAATTGATACACTGGGCAAAAGACAAAAAAATAAAAATAGTAATCGATGAATCTTTTGTTGATTTTGCAAACGAAGAAAACAGTTCTATTATCGAACAAAAGCTTTTACTAAAAAATCCACATTTATATGTAATAAAAAGCATTTCAAAATCATATGGAATTCCAGGACTCAGATTAGGAATATTGGCTTCCGGAGATAGGAAAACCATTGAAACATTGAAAAAAGACGTGGCTATATGGAACATAAATTCCTTTGGCGAATTCTTTCTTCAAATTGAAGAGAAATATGTTTCAGACTACAAAGAGTCTCTTGTACAACTAAAATCCGAAAGAGATAGATTCAAAACAGAATTAGAAAAAATAAATGGAATTCGTGTAATTCCCTCTCAGGCAAACTTTTTTATGATTGAATTGGTTAACAACACTATTCCAGAAGAACTCTTAAAATCTCTTCTAACTAAACACAATATTTTAATCAAAGATTTGTCAAAAAAAATGAACGGCAAAAAATATTTACGAATCGCAATACGTAATTCAAAAGATAATAACCAATTAATACAAGCATTAAAAGATGAATTACACTGTTAACCATCTGAATCAACCGATCCAAAATAAAGGTAAGGCAAAGATTAGAACATCTTTTCATCATTGCCTTACCTTTGCCACTTCCTTAATATACAAAACTTTTGTTATAATTCTCCCTGCACACTATTGTGAATAGAAATCTATAAAATTTTCATAATTATTAATTCCATAGTCGCTATAACGATATCCATCTCTTTTCCCAACTATACCATAATACCAATTTAATGTATCCATCATATTAGGCGTCCTAATTCCAACAAACTCGGCGATCTGAACAAGAATTTCTAATCCATAAGAAAAGTCCGATGTAAAATATCTGGAACCAAAATCAGGAATATATCCTCCTTCAACCTCAATTGTCGGACTTGTTATTCCTTTAAATCCTTCTATTCCTGAAATCTTTTTTGTCATTTCCTCTGGTGTATTACTCTCATAATGTACACATAATGATTTTACATATGATAAATCAAATTGTTTGAGTTTCTTGCATATCAGCTGAACTTCATTATCACAGGCAATGAGCAATTCTGATGTTTCATTATTCCACCCCTCATAAAACAATGGAACTTCCGAATAAACCTTACCTTTATACCAATCTCCATAAAGATTTCTCAATCTCGTAGTGTGCAATATTGGATTCGAAGGCGTTAACGTAAGAGTAAGATAATTTGGAAGAGCTGTCGTTTTAATCCCAAAAATTTCTTCTAAAACCCTACAACATTCATTCGTTGTACTATGTGTTATTGCGGACGAAAATAGTTCATTTCTATATCCAACTGCTCTGACCGACTTCCCATATTCAACCAATCTTGCAACACTGGGAACTCTTTGCAATCCAAATACTATAGCTCCTTTTTCTATACAACCCTTAAAGGCACACTCACCGCCTCCTGTTCCCGGAACAATACAAATTTTCATTCCCGGATGTACATAGGGTTCAATTCTTAAAGCATTTACATGCATCATGGTTGCAGGCATAGTGATAAAAATCAATTCTGCATCAGAAAATGCCACTTCTATATTACTTGTCGCTTTTTCAACACACCCTCTGTGAATAACTTTTTCACACTCATTTACTATTGTAAGTTTTTTACTAATCATTTCTGGTTTTGAACCAAATACAGTAACCTTATGTCCTGCCTCAGAACAATGAACAGCAAACTGAGTCCCAACATTACCGCTACCTACAATCGTTACATTCAATACGATACTCCTTTTCTGTCCCTAATTTTAAAACAATTTGACAAAATCATGAAATTCATTTCTTTTCAAATCAATGAAATAGAATTCCTTTTCATGATTCCTAAACTCTTCTGAAATCGGACTATCATCACCTATATAAATATCACACATTTCATTCGCACCCAATTGGTTTTCTGTAATATCATAGATTATATTATCAAATTTTCGAAACTTCTCACAAATTTTAAAATATTGTTCAAATAATTCAGGACGAATATCAGCATAAGGAACATGCTCATTAACATGTGGGCGAAACCAAATCAATATTCTTGGATTATCAAGAAACAACGTAAGCAATTCATCAACCGCTTCAATATACTTTTCTTCTTTTGCAAGCATAGAAGTCAACATAGGTTGAAATAACACAACTCTCCTTCCTTCACCTCTAGCCTGAGCAACTCTTTCTTTCCATTCATTTGGCACCTCTGCAACGTTTCCAACAACACGTTCTTCATCCATTTGTCCTTCGTCTTTTGGGTCCACTTTCATCGTCCATAATTTTTGCCTTTTAAGCAATGAAATAGCCTTTTGATAATATGGATATCCGTGCCCTTGTTCTCCTTTTATATATCGCATATAATTCTGATAATACTCAGTCAATATGCTATCATATCCACAAGGGATCTTTATCTTTCCATATTCAAATGCCATCTCTTCTTCTTTTTCATACCACTCTTTTTTTAGTCTATATTTATATCCGCTATCATAGAAAGTCGACATCACAGCACAATAATCACTATTTCCCTCATTTCCAAGCATACATAATTGTTCAAAAATCAACTGAAAGATTTGTAAAATTGAACGATTTTCAAAAGAAGGGATTGAACAAAACTCTGCCAGTACTCCAATCGCTTCTTTTATTTCATCACCTACAATCTTTCGTTCTTCTTCATTATATGATCCATCACTATCTTTGATTAGATTTTTAATCATTCTCCATGTTAAATTTAATAACGCACGTTGAACTTCTGCCAATTCATTATCTCTTGGAACAAAATCTATTGGGAAAATATCAACTCCTGCTGGTAAAAAGAAACCATGAAATTTTTCAATTTGGCTTTCTTCCATAGGAAGTTTCTTTGTATTTACTACTCTACCAAATGTATTGCTCCAATCAGGTCTATTATATATACTATAGATATCATAATATTCCGGTAATTCCTTAACCAAAATCTGCATTAATACAATGTAATCTTTTCTTTTCATCGCAATGTCCATATCATCATCCCAAGGGATAAATCCTTTATGGCGAACTGCTCCAAGTAATGTCCCACCATGTGCAAAATATTGTAAATTGTATTTTTTACAAATTCTTTCAATCTCTTCAAGAACTTCAATTTGCGCTGCCCAGCAATGTTTCATCAGTTCTGTCACGCGAAATCCACAACGAATTTCATCCTTAAAATAACTATCCGGATATTGTATCATATGACTCTCTTCACTTTCTTAATTATAAAAAATGAGAGCCGAAATATTTTCGGCTCTCCTTGGTAGATATCATTCTTTATTTTACTGTAATAAAGATAAAACACCCTGATTAGCCTGATTTGACTGAGCAAGCATTGCCTGACCTGCCTGTGCAAGGATGTTAGCATTGCTATACTTAACCATCTCTGTAGCCATATCAGTATCACGTATACGAGATTCAGCAGCTGTAGTATTTTCAACTACATTATCTAAGTTGTTTACTGTATGTTCGAAACGGTTCTGGAAAGCACCAAGAGATGATCTCCATCCTGAAACCGTCTCAATGTGTGTGGCAATATTTCCAATTGCTGTTTTTGCAGAAGATGCACTGGAAACCTTAACTGTACTAGCAAATGCATTTGCAATGGTCATACTAGCAGTTGAAACAGTAATCGTATTTGCTGTGTCAGATGTTGCACCAACGAAAACGCCCATAGATGCACCGAATACATTTTTGCCGTTGAACTGAGTTGTATCAAAAATACGTTTAGCTTCTGTCTGAAGCTGAGTTACTTCAGACTGTAAGTATCCCTGCTGTACTGTACTGTTGATACCGTTTGCTGCCTGAACAGCTAATTCATTTGCTCTCTGTAACATATCCTGTACTTCTGCTAAAGCACCTTCAGCTGTCTGTACGAATGAGATACCATCCTGTGCGTTTCTGGAAGCCTGTGTAAGACCTCTAATCTGTTTTCTCATACCTTCAGAAATTGATAAACCAGCTGCATCATCTGCTGCACGGTTAATTCTGTAACCTGAAGATAATTTCTCTGTTGATTTGCTCTGTGCGCTTGCTGTTAAACCTAACATTCTGTTAGAGTTCATAGCTCTCATATTGTGTTGTACTACCATAATACATTCCTCCTTGAATTTACCACCGCATCCATGCGGTTACTTTTTGTTTGTAACTATCCTTATATCTGACCGTACGCTTCATTTATAAGAACTGTTACATTGGTTAATAAGTAATTTGTTTTACTTGTATTATATATCGGAGCTTATTTTAAATACTTAACCCCGATTTATAATTTTTTTGAAATTTTATTATTTTTTTTGATCCAAAAAAGCCGGTGATACATAATTCATCTGATTAGCCTGTTTATAATAATCCATAACCGCTTTTCCATCCGCCTTTTCTTTATAAAGTCTAACCTTGTGTTGCTTAAGAACCGGAGATAGTTTTTCCTTAATCTGTTGTTCTGTTTTATGTATATCTGACCCCAAATCCAAAATTTCTCGAATCAAGTTCTGCATTTGTCTCACTTCAGTAGCATACATATCCTTTTGCTCGACAAGATCATTACGGATTTTTTTGAATATTATATCAAATCCCTCATCACTTCTATCAATTTTATCTAACAAATCAGATTTATGATCCACAAGACAGTCAAATTCTTCCAGACTTGGATTATCGGAAGATACCATTTCCAGTTGGGTAATTGAATCTTCCAAAATTTCTTTCAGATAGCTCTTCTTTTTAATTAATGAATCAATCAAAATATTTATTTCATTTCTCAATTTGAACTACCTCTCATCGACATATCCATGATCTGTTTCCAAGTCTCCCGGATAGACTTTGCATAATCCAAAGCCCTCTCAAATTCTGAAATATCCTTATGGACATTCCCTTGTACTAATGCAAACATTATACAACTATATATATTATGAAAATCTTTTGAAACCTCATATTTATCATTTAACGTTTCATTAAGATGATCCACTATCTTTTGAGCCTTTTGTGCATTAATATTCGCTTTTTCATAATCTTTTTCTTCTACCGCAATAATTGCCATATTAATAAACTTAATTATTCCATCGTAAAGCATCAGCGTAAGCTCTGCAGGTGATGCAGTCAGAACTTTGCTATTTTGATATTGTGCGTAAGGATTTCTGCTAACAGCCATTTTTATTCCTCTCACTTCGTTCCTTAATTAGAAAACAGTCCACTAATTGCACTTTGTTTTGAAGACATTTTAGCGAGAGCCGTTTCCATCGCAGTGAATTTTTTATACCACTTATCTTCATAATCAGCTAAGCGGTCTTCAGCATCTGATATTTTTTTCGTATACTGACTATATTCATCTGCCATTTGTTTATCATTGTACACCTTATAAATACTACGTACTCCGTCAATTCTTTGCATCGCATTTGTCATATTGGAATATAATTTATCTCCCAGTGTAGTAAAGAATTTCACGACATTTTCTCCATTGGTAGCTAATGCAGTTCTTAAAACATCCTCTTTCGATGCCGTTGACGCATCTGCTTGGTCACCATCAATATGATATGCATTCTGTTCATTTTTACCTGCATTCAGATAGCCAAGCGTAGAAATGCCATAATTAGAAAGATAGACTTTTTTGCCATCAATCTCAACACCCCCTGCCATGGTACTGGTCATAACATTCATAATTGCACTTAAAGAAGTATCCCTGCTCAACAAAGAATCTTTAATCTTCGTCTCCCATTCCTTCACTTCTTCATCCGTCATAGCTTCTTTTTCTTCAGAAGTAAGGGGCTGATAGCTCGAAGCTGAATCAGCATTATAAAGCTTTGTTATCTCATTTATCAGCTCATTGTATTTCGTAACAAAATCTTTTATCACATTATACACGCCATCAAAATCATCATTTGTTGTAATGGATGCATCCTTATAAGAGCCATCTTCATTTTTAGAAGAAACTCCCTTTAACTCATATGTAGAACCATTAATTACAATATTGTTGCTTGATGATTCATAACGAACTTTATTCAGTACAAGCACGGCATTGCTTGCGTCGATTTTGGTAGCCGTTTTCTCACTTCCATCAACTACCAAGCCAAGTGCCGAAAGGGAGGTATTACTACCATCAAAGGAAAAATCATAGTCCGTTCCGGTTTTCTTTGCGCTTATATACATTCTCTGATTCGTCTCATCAAAGCTTGCATTTAATCCGGCTTCTTTGAGCTTTGACACCCAATCATTCATGGTTGTAGCGTCTGTCACTTCCAGTTCATAGGTTTCTCCATTCGTGGTAACCGAAAGCTTTTCTCCTACAGCAACACCCAAATCTGTCAATTTAGTACTGCCCGTTACACTTTCTCCGGCTGTTGTACTGATTTGACCACCTGTAAGGTATGCGGATTTTGCAAGGCTCTCAACATGTGCATCCTGAACACCAATCGGAGCATCTGTTCCGGCTGTAACAGAAAGAATAGAACTGTCTGATACCTCCGTTTTTTTCTTAACAAACGTTTTATCCCATCTAAGATTTGATATCGTATCTGTATACAAACTGTATATTTTACTATTCAAATTTTTCCATGCATCCTGTTTCCAGCTAAGTCTCGTTTGAGCCTTTTTTAAACTGGTAACTTTCATACTTTTTGCACTGACCAATTCCTTGATAATACTTTCCGTATCCAATCCGGAATTTAATCCT
>JAEDFR010000212.1 GCA_016297945.1 Lachnospiraceae bacterium
GAATAGGATTTAAAGGCACAAAAATAAGAGCCTTTCGGCTCCTATTATCTTTACCATTTACAGAGCTTTCTGCGATCCCTTCGGTTTTCTACAAACATTTTACAAACATTACACAATTATTCTACAACTACATTTTCAGATACAATCACGATTTCCGGTCACCGGAAAAAGTAACTTTCTTCACACATTTGTTACTTCTGATACTTCCCCAGATTTAGAGATCCATAAATTTATTTTTTGAAAAGTGCCAATTTTGAGCCGTTTTTCACTGAAAAAACCTTGTAACAAATTAACTCATATTTGTTACCACTCTTTTTTATAATTTTGAAGGAGGATTTTCCAATTATGAATTGTTACCAAGATAACAACAATATCGCTGACACTTCCGGGAACCTACGCAAGAATATGTCAGATAAGGAACTGCAACAGAAACTCACAATCGAAACCAATCCCCAGACGCAGCTGCGAATTCTGATCGAACTGAATACACGCCAAGCCAGACAAATCACTGCCCTTACAAATCGAATTGCCATTCTGGAAGATAAGGCATTGAAAAAAGCCGGGAGAAAACGTGTGCCTATCTATCTGGACGGTAGGGAATTGACCGATGATGATATCCTTTACTACATTGACGAGGATTACTATACAATCGTAGAATTAGAACGTGTTACCAAAGCTCCTAAAAACCTGATTCGCAATCGGTATAATAGAGCCAAGAAGAAGCAACGGATTGCTAAAGAATAATGCTTATATCATAAATACCGCCGAACGGAAGAACCTTTCCGTTCAGCGGTATTTAGCAGATTTTGTTCGCTTCACTTATAACTCTTTCTTAAAGCAGATAATTCTGCCTGCTTCAATAAATCCCATAGCCATATGAAAATGCAAACTATCTTCATTGTCTAATTCGCAATCACTAGCAAATTCCGTACATCCCTTTTCTTTTGTCCATTTTTCGCACTCCGTCAATATTTCTTTTGCAAAACCTCTGTGACGAAATTCCTCTTTTACAAAAATCCCCTCTAAATATCCAACCGGCG
The DNA here is from genome assembly GCA_016297945.1 of Lachnospiraceae bacterium. Taxonomy (GTDB): domain Bacteria; phylum Bacillota; class Clostridia; order Lachnospirales; family Lachnospiraceae; genus UBA2882. Next base: position 1,041 of record JAEDFR010000212.1, read on the forward strand.
ATGAATCCGTACCTTCTACATAATCATATCTCAGTTGGCATTCTGCAAATCCTACCGGCTCACTATCAACATACTTGATGAAATATTGAGCATCTTCTTTTGCCATATTATCGGAAATATCATCAATTAATTCTTGTATAGTATCTACATCCCACATTTGGACTGCTAATTCTGCAATAACAGTTATATCATCTTTTTTAGCCTTCTTTACCATAGCAAACTCTCCTTACTCTTATTTAAAACATTTCATCAAGCAACAAATAGTAATTAATCTTTTCATAATTAGGCTCCATACCCAACATCTCAAAAAACAGTTTCTCGAATTCAGAATTGTGAAAAAAATTTCTAATTTCTCTGACGCACATTGAAATATCCAACCATTTATCCGCAGTTCCACATCTTGCTAAATCAAAAAAATATATTTCATCGTTGCAAATAAACAAATTACTGATATCGCCATGTGAAAACACTAACTCTTCATGTGGCTTGTTGTCGCAGAGCCATTTATATAGTTCTTGTGGATCTGTAAATTCCGTTGAATCTTCCCAATTAGATATATCAGTATCTGCCAGACCGTTCTTCAAAAGATAATCCAGTTCCTCCAATCTCATATCAATTTGTGATGAAAACGGACAGTTTGAGATATCAATGGATTGCAATAACTTAATTGCATTTGCTAAGTATGCTATGTATTGTATAGGATCCTCTGCAAAATCATCTATACTTTTCCCCTCAATTTCGCTCATAATCAAATATTCTGTACTTTCTTTTTGACCATATTCAATTACTTTGGGAACGTTTAGTATGCCTTCCAACCACTGCATTACTTCAGCTTCTCGCTTGACACTATAGGTTGTCCGTGAGTATATTTCATTAATCCTTTTTAAATATACAACCTGGTCTTCAATTTGACATTTATATACTTCTGCCGCCGACATACCTACAGCATCTTTTTCTTGAACGATAATTTTGTCTATATACTTCATGCCTATACCTCCTAGCTCAAGACATATTAACCTATTGATAGATTATATCACACTCAAAACGTCATGTCAATTATATATTCAGCACCTATCACTATCGCCATACGTTAATCAAGATTACTAACATATCCTTACCACGCCCCAAAAATCCACCCTAAATCTCAAAAACCTCAAAACTTAAAAATCTTAACTAGTCATAATCACGTCATAAAAATCGCCCTACTTTTCTGAAAACAGCAATAATCCCGATTTAGGGTCATTTTCTCACTAGTCCGCATAACGTACCGAAAATTCGCCCCATTTTTCAAAATCCCTGCAAAACCTTGATTTCTTAACATGTCTGCACAACGTACCAAAAATCCCGAACTTTTCTCAAAATCTGCAAAATCCATACATTTTCAATTTTTATTGAAACTTTCATTTTTGGAAAATCTTTAAAATTTTTCTTGACACGCCCTTCCTAGGCGATTGTACATTTACACCTTGCACGCTGTTTCCGATTACACATTTATCACATCAAAACCGCCCAACGCATCCACACTCTTTACGTTCACGACCCCCAAACCCCATATGTTATAATTAAAATGCGAAGCACCGCTAAATTTACGAAAGGAATTGTGGAATTTCACATTACCCTATAAATTGTAATTTGTTGCCCTCTTTATAATTTTGATATCCAATTATT
>JAEDFR010000067.1 GCA_016297945.1 Lachnospiraceae bacterium
ATGTGAGAAACGTGGCAGAGCGTCTGCATAATCGGTCTGCAAACCCCATATATCGCACTTTCGGCACATCTTTTTCGGGAACACAAATCCGAAAAGGGATAAATAAAAAATAATAAAACTCTTTGAAGGAATAGATTTTATACTATGAGTTCAAAGAGTTTTTTTGTGTATTGCTTTATTTTGTGTTATATTAGTTTATGGTATCAAGTATTAATTTATAATAATCCGTTGGTATCATGCGGGAAAATACATTTTGATCCCAACATCATTAGCAACAGAAAAAGACATTTTTCAAAAGAAAGGATGTTTGTGATGAGATATTATAAGAATGCAAAAGAGGCAAAAGAAGTAAGAGATGCGGCTGCTACAAAAGCGGTTGCGGATATTATTTGTCAGGTACGGCAGGATAAGGATCAGGCATTAAAAGATCTGGCAGAAAAATTTGATCATACGACACTGACACAGATTCGTGTTTCAAAAGAAGATATAAAAAAGGCGTATGAAATGGTAGATGCGCATGTAGTAGAAAGCTTTAAAAAGGCAGCGGACCAGATTGCTTTTTATGCTAAAGAGCAATTAAACTGTATCAAACCACTTCAGGTTATGAGCCCTGTTGCGGGAGTAGAATTGGGACACAGATTAATCCCTGTTGATGGAGCCGGTTTATATGTGCCGGGTGGTCGCTTTCCGCTTCCCAGTACTGCATTGATGCTTTCCATTCCTGCAAAAATTGCCGGTGTAAAGCGGACGGTTGCATGTTCTCCGGCCAATAAACAGTACGGCATGATTCATCCGGCAACCTTAGTTGCGATGGATATCGGAGGTGTGGATGAAATCTATACAGTGGGTGGTGCGCAGGCAATTGCTGCCATGGCATATGGAACCGAGTCCATTGCAAAAGTAGATCTGATTGCAGGCCCCGGGAACCGCTATGTTACGGAAGCCAAAAGACAGGTTATGGGTACTGTCGGTATTGATTCGCTGGCGGGTCCTTCCGAAGTGTTAATCGTTGCGGATGAGACTGCAAATCCGGAATACATTGCCATTGATTTGCTGGCGCAAAGTGAGCATGATGCATTTGCTCAGTCCACTCTGATCATTACGGATGAAAGTAAAATTCCTGAAATAATGAAAGCAATGGAAGAGCTTGCAACAAAACTTCCGACCGGAGAAGCTGCCATGCAGAGTTTTGCTGATAACGGAACCATTATCATTGCAGATGACATGGAAGAAATGGCGGCGCTGGCGAATGAAGCAGCACCCGAACATCTGGAAGTGCACACAAAGGATCCGGTAGAATACAGTAAAAAGCTTTATCAGTTTGGTTCGTTGTTTATCGGAGAAGATGCGCCTGTTGCATTGGGCGATTATTGTTCCGGCACTAATCATACATTGCCGACCATGAAAAATGCCAAATTCTCAAACGGTGTATATGTGGGAACTTTCTTAAAGACTTCTTTTGTTCAGCACATCACCAAAGAAGGATTGAGAAATCTTGCCGATACATGTATGACCATGGCACATACCGAAGGTCTGGCTGCGCATGAGATGTCTGTGAAAATCCGGTTGCAGTAATTATGGAGAATTTAACTGTCTGTGTAAAGAGAATAGTTTAAACAACTGTTTTCATATTGTAAATATGCAGATGGAATTTGTATATTTAAAGTTTATTTAGAAAAAGTGAATTCAGAGGAAAGCTTATGAAGTGGAAGAAATTAACCGTAAAAACCATAACGGATGCAGAGGACATTATTATTTCGGAGTTATATGATCTGGGCTTAGAAGGTGCGATGATTGAAGATCATGTTCCGTTAACAGCGTGGGAAAAGGAGCAGATGTTTGTAGATATCCTTCCGGATGCACCGGAGGATGACGGCATTGCTTATCTGAGCTTCTTTGTAGAAGTGCCATCTGATGAAGATGATGTGGAAAGCATCGCAACCCAAAACGGATTATCTGAAGATATGGATAATTCTTACTTTATGGTTAGCAATGGACAACCGGTGGATATGGATGCACTGGTTTTAGCTGTTACAGAAAAACTGAATGAAATCCGGGAATTTATGGATATTGGCGAAGGCAGTATTGTCGTTTCCGAAACGGAAGACAAAGACTGGCTGAATAACTGGAAAGAGTTTTTCCATCAGTTCTATATTGATGATCTTTTAATTACGCCTTCGTGGGAAGAGGTAAAGCCGGAGGATGCAGATAAAAAGGTGCTGCACATTGATCCGGGAACGGCTTTCGGTACCGGCATGCATGAGACAACGCAGCTTTGTATCCGTCAGTTAAAAAAATATATTACACCGGAGACGTTACTTTTGGATGTGGGAACCGGCAGTGGTATTTTAGCAATTATATCTTTGATGTATGGAATCAAGGGAGCAGTCGGAACCGATTTAGACCCTTGCGCCGTGGAAGCGGTAAGGGAAAACATGGAAGTAAATGGAGTGGTTTCCGATTCCTTTGAGATGATGATAGGAAATATCATTTCCGACAAAGAAATTCAGGAGCGTGTCGGATATGATAAGTATGATATTGTGGTTGCCAATATTCTTGCAGAGGTATTGCTTCCTTTGACTCCTGTTGTAAAACAGCATTTGAAAAAAGGCGGTATCTACATTACATCGGGCATTATTGCAGAAAAAGAGCAGCTTGTGACAGATGCTATAAAAGCCGCCGGGATGGAAGTGTTAGAAGTAACCAGACAAAATGAATGGGTCAGCGTGACGGCCCGGAGGTAAGATGTATCAGTTTTTTGTAAGTCCAAAACAAATACAAGGGACAAAAGCATATATTACAGGCAGCGATTATAATCATATCAAAAATGTGCTCCGTATGAAAATCGGAGAAGAGATTGCACTCTCAAACGGCGTTGATCAAAAGGAATACCGGGTGGGAATTGTAGCATATACGGAAGATACCGTGGAATGTGAGCTTCGTTTTATCAAAGAAGACGGAATGGAGCTTCCTGCAAAAATTTATTTGTTTCAAGGTCTGCCCAAGGGAGATAAGATGGAGCTTATCATTCAGAAAGCGGTAGAGCTTGGCGTACATGAAATCATTCCGGTTTCCATGAACCGATGTGTGGTCCGATTGGATGAGAAAAAGGCTTCGTCAAAACAAAAAAGGTGGCAGACAATTGCGGAAGCGGCGGCTAAACAAAGCAAAAGAGGAATTATTCCAGAGATTCGTAAAGTTCTTTCTTTTGAACAGGCGCTTTCCTATGCAAATGACATGCAGGTAAAGATGCTGCCTTATGAATTGGCAAACGGTATGGAGGAAACAAAGAAGGTGATTGCGTCCATCAGACCGGGTGATAAAATTGCCGTGTGGATTGGCCCGGAGGGGGGATTTGACAAACAGGAGGTTTCAAAGGCTTCTGCTTGTGGTTTTTACCCGATATCTCTGGGAAAAAGAATTCTTAGGACAGAGACGGCAGGAATGACGGTTTTATCGATTTTGATGTATCATATGGAAACCGATCAGGCGTTTATATAAACGCTTTGTGATAGTAACGGGCATGCCTGTTTTCACATAAGATAATAATAAGAAATAGATGGAACTTAGGAAGGGAGTTTCGGAAAATGGAAGTATATCTGGATAATTCTGCAACGACGAAAGCTTATCCCGAAGTTGTCAGTCTGGTTGCAGATATTATGACCAATGATTACGGAAATGCTTCCAGTATGCACTTAAAGGGTGTTGATGCTGAGAAGTATCTCAAATATAGTAAAGCGACAATCGCCGGCATCATGAAAGTAAAAGAGAAAGAAATCTTTTTTACTTCCGGTGGTACTGAATCGGATAACTGGGCATTAATGGGTGCTGCATTTGCCAATCACAGAAGCGGAAAGCATCTGATTACAACAAAGATTGAGCATCCGGCAATATTACGGACCATGGAGCATTTAAAGGAGCTGGGATTTGATATCACGTATTTATCCGTAAATCGGTATGGACAGATTTCGTTGGAAGAGTTACGAAATGCCATCAGACCGGATACGATTTTGGTATCGATTATGTTTGTGAACAATGAGGTTGGAGCCATCCAGCCGATTGATGAGGCAGGAGAGATTATCAAACAGACGAATCCGCGGACACTGTTTCATGTGGATGCGGTTCAGGGCTTTGGAAAGCTCAGACTTTTACCGAAAAAATGGAAAATTGACATGGTTTCGGTCAGCGGACACAAAATTCACGGACCCAAAGGAACCGGTTTCTTATATATTGATGAAAAAGTAAAAATCAAGCCGATTATATACGGAGGCGGTCAGCAGAACGGATACCGTTCCGGAACGGAAAATGTTCCCGGAGTTGCGGGTCTTGGAAAGGCTACAGAATTAATCTACCGAAATCTGGTAGAAGATACCAATCGTTTGTACTGCTTAAAAAAGAAATTGGTTTCCGGTCTGTTAAAAATTGACCATGTCAAGATTAACGGACCTCAGGATGAGACCGGAGCACCGCATATTGTATCCGCTTCCATTGCGGGTATTCGTTCAGAGGTTATGCTGCATTCCTTAGAAGATAAGGGCGTATATGTTTCTGCAGGAAGTGCCTGTTCATCCCATAAGCATACGGTCAGTGACACCTTGAGTGCCATGGGATTGTCGACAGAATATATGGATTCGACCATACGCTTTAGTTTAAGCGTTTTTACTACGGAAGAAGAAATTGAATATACCTTAAAATGTTTATATGAGCTGGTGCCCATGCTCAGAAGATATACGAGACGGTAACAATGTAGTATAATTCCACAGTGAATGAATTATAATCTGTAAAAGCGGATAAACAAAGCAGATGAAAATGAAAAGGAGAATGAAATGTTTACGGCATTTTTAATTAAGTACGCAGAAATTGGTGTGAAAGGAAAAAACAGATATATTTTTGAAGAGGCGTTGGTAAGACAGATTGAGTTTGCCCTCTCTAAGATTGATGGTCAGTTTAAGACCAGAAGAACACAGGGAAGAATTTATATCGATGCTGTTAGTGCGTTTGATTTTGATGAAACCGTGACTGCACTGCAGAAAGTGTTTGGTATTTCCGGAATTTGTCCGGTTGTTTATGTAGAAGACGAAGGTTTTGAAAAATTAGGAAAAGACGTTATCAATTTTATTGATAACGTCTATCCGGACAAGCATAAAACATTTAAAGTATGCACCAGGAGAGCCAGAAAAAATTATCCGAAGAGTTCCATGGAAGTAAATGCCGATCTCGGAGGAGTGATTTTGGATGCTTTTCCTGATATGAAGGTGGATGTCCATAATCCGGACATTGAGCTGAATGTGGAAATCAGAGAAAAAATATATATCTATTCCGAAGTGATTCCGGGACCGGGAGGAATGCCTGTCGGAACCGGTGGGAAGGCGATGCTTTTATTGTCGGGCGGAATTGATTCGCCGGTTGCCGGTTATATGATTAGTAAGCGAGGAGTAACTTTGGAAGCTGTTTATTTCCATGCACCTCCGTATACCAGTGAAAGAGCAAAACAGAAGGTTGTGGATCTCGCAAAATACGTTTCCGAATATTCCGGTCCGCTAAAGCTTCACGTAATCAATTTTACCGATATCCAGTTGTATATTTATGAAAAATGTCCGCATGACGAGTTGACAATTATTATGCGTCGCTATATGATGCGGATTGCGGAAATGATTGCAAAGGAAAATGACTGTCTCGGTCTGGTTACCGGTGAGAGTATCGGACAAGTTGCCAGTCAGACCATGCAGGCTTTAATGGCAACCAATGAAGTATGTACCCTTCCGGTTTATCGGCCGTTGATTGCGTTTGACAAACAGGATATTGTGGATATTTCCGAAAAAATCAATACGTATGAAACTTCCATTTTGCCGTTTGAAGACTGTTGTACAATATTTGTTGCAAAGCATCCGGTTACCAAACCAAATGTCAATGTTATAAGACAACATGAGCAGAATGTATTTGACAAAATTGACGAGATGATAGAAACGGCTCTACAGACTCGTGAAATCATTGAAGTGAAATGATTAATTAATGCCCGGTTTCAACTGTTCGAAGACAAAGTCTGAGTTTTGAAACCAGGCATTAATATATAATTTTGTGAGCATGCCGCTTAGAAAGGCTAAAAACCGAAGTACGAGGCGGCAAAGATATATCATTTCTATTTGGATGACTTGCATCTTGTAATAGTCTATCTAACACAAATACAATTACCGATATGATCCATGTCCGTTGCATCATTAGAGGTATCGCCATGACCGGATTTGTCGGTATTACTGATCCAGACAACATAAGGAGTATCAAGAGCCCCTTGATTTTGGATGTAAATATGGCAATTAGATGCATGTGCCGACTTAATCATTTTTTCATAAGTGGACTGATTTAAATCTGACATGTATAAGGTATCCATGATTTCTGCCGCAAGGACATTGCCGGCAGGGCTGGCTAAATCTTCCAACTTTGTGGGAGAAGATAAACCGGCAATTATTGTCTGACTGGCTGTATCTTCGGATACTTTTGAATCTGAAGCAGCATATGTGAGAGCTTTTGAAATAGAATCGACAAGCTGCGAATCGTGTGAAACCCGTGATTTCTGGACATAAATCAGATAGGTTGGTACTAATACACCAACCAGAATAGCCATAATTGCGATGACGATAATCAGTTCGACTAAAGAAAAGCCTTTGTTATTTTTTCTCATAAGAATTTCCCATTTGCAATGTGTGCTGTTATAAGATATTCTGTTCCTAAAAACCGGAATCCCATTTTGTTAAAACATTATATACCCCTTTTGATTTAAGGATAACAGAGGAGAAATAAAAATACAAGAAAAAATCAGCCGGTACATTACCGGCTGAATAATCTCTTTGCATATTTGTCATCTGACAGGCAGATCACAGATTGTTTGCGGTTATGTACCGCGACTCAATTAGATAATGTAAGGTTTCAATACTGCTAAAACATCATCAATATTGTCTTCTGCGTGGATGTTTAAATCAATCGGTTTAGAAAGATCTAAACTGAAGATACCCATGATAGATTTTGCGTCGATTACATATCTTCCTGAAACAAGATCGAAATCATAATCGAATTTTGTGATGTCATTAACAAATGATTTTACTTTGTCAATTGAGTTTAATGAAATCTGTACTGTTTTCATTAAAAATTCCTCCTTTTCAATTAATACCTTCTCCTTTATACTAATGGTTAGAAATTGAAAAGTCAATAAGAAAAGAGTACAAAGATTGTGAAAAAAACGATACAAAATGTGGCATTTCATAACTTGGGATGCAAGGTTAATTCTTATGAATTGGATGTTGTGCAACAAAAATTTGAAGAAAAAGGATATTGTATTGTGCCATTTGATCAAAATGCGGACATTTACATTATCAATACCTGTACGGTGACGAATATCGCAGACAGGAAAAGCCGTCAGATGTTGCATCAGGCAAAAAAGAGAAATCCGGATTCAATTGTTGTGGCGTTAGGCTGCTATGTGCAGACAGATACGGAAAAGGTGAAGTTGGATTCTTGTATAGATCTGGCAATCGGAAATAATCGAAAAAAAGATACGGTTGAGATTGTTGAGGCATGGATTCGGGAACATGTATCGGACACGGCTATCATTGATATTAACCACACCGATGAATATGAAGAAATGCAGTTGACAAAAACCGGGGAACACACCAGGGCGTATATTAAAATACAGGACGGCTGTAATCAGTTTTGTACTTATTGTATTATTCCTTTTGCGAGAGGGAGAGTGCGCTCCAGACATGTTGAGGATATCTGTAAGGAAATCAAAGGTTTGGTAAAAAAAGGATATCGGGAATTTGTATTGACCGGTATTCATATCAGTTCCTATGGGGTTGATTTTCCGAGTGACGCCCCGCAACGGGTTGCAGAAGCTTGCGAGAAAAATGAAAAACAGACCAATGAAAGACAGGTCGATGAAAAACAGATACTTATAGAAAAGACAGATGAAAGTAATGATGAAGTTGTATACTTTAAAGGAATTTCCAGGTTACTTTCCCTGATTGAGACGATTCATGCGATTGAGGGAGTGGAGCGTATTCGGTTGGGATCGTTAGAGCCCCGGATTATCACGGATGGTTTTGCAAAAAGAATGTCAGAGCTTCCCAAAATCTGTCCACATTTTCATCTGTCCCTGCAAAGTGGATGTGATGCAACATTAAAGCGGATGAATCGCCATTATACCACCGAAGAGTACAAAAAAGGTGTGGAAATTCTACGCAGATATTATGATAATCCTGCGATTACAACGGATGTTATCGTGGGCTTCCCGGGGGAAAACGATGAGGAGTTTCTCTGTACGCAAGAATTTTTGAAAGAAATTAATTTTTTTGAAATGCATATTTTCCCATATTCCCGTCGGAAAAATACGGTTGCTGCCAATATGCCCGGACAGGTTGATGGTGAAATCAAAAAGCAGAGAGCGCATGAGCTTCTAAAACTTGAAGAAGAACAGTCGTATCAATACAGAACTTCTTTTCTTGGAACCGAAGAGGAGGTTTTGTTTGAAGAGGCCAAAGAGATTGATCATAAATGGTATATTCTTGGACACACGACACGCTATGTCAAAGTGGCAAAAGAGATTGATGATATTTCGTGCGCACAGGAACTTTCCGGAAAAATTGTGAAAGTCCGGCTGACAGATATGCTGACAAAGGATATTGTGGTTGTAATTTAATAGAAGATGGGGTAAAATAACAATATCTATGGATAAAGGACGTGACAAAATGCAAGATTTAGGAAATACACAGTATTTTAAAGTGACTGAGCCGGAAAATGGCGTTAAGATCGTTTTATCAACCGTTTATGAAGCACTGACAGAAAAAGGATATGATCCGGTAAGTCAGATCGTAGGATACATCATGTCGGGAGATCCGACCTATATTACCAGTCATATGAATGCAAGAAGCCTGATTATGAAAGTGGAACGTGACGAACTGGTTGAAGAAATGTTGAAGCAGTACATCAAGACAAATAATTGGAAGTAAAGAGGAAAAACTATGAGGATCATGGGACTGGATTTCGGATCAAAAACGGTAGGAGTTGCTGTCAGTGATCCTTTGTTTGTTACTGCACAAAGTGTTGAGATTATCCGCAGAAAACAGGAGAATAAGCTCCGCCAGACGTTAGCCCGGATTGAGGCGCTGATTGAGGAATATGAAGTTGACCGGATTGTTATTGGTCTTCCCAAAAATATGAACAATACCGAAGGTGAACGTGTGGAAAAGACCAAAGAATTTGCCGATATGATATTCAGACGCACGGGGATAGAACCGGTTATGTGGGATGAAAGACTGACTACGGTATCGGCTGACCGTGTTATGATGGAAGTGGGTATTCGACGAGAAGAGCGAAAGGAATATGTAGATGCCATTGCTGCTTCTTTTATTTTACAAGGGTATTTAGATAGCTTAAGGTTAAAAAAAGAGCAATAGTATTTTGCCGGTAAAGGAGAGAATTTGTGGAGAAAATCAGTTTTACCAGACCGGATGAGGAACCGGTTGATTTTTATGTATTGGAACAGACCAGATTGGGAGGCAGCAATTATTTGTTGGTAACCGATAAAGAAGAAGGAGATGCCGAGGCTCTGATTTTAAAAGATTTATCTTCTGATGATGAGATAGAAGGTGTTTATGAAATTGTCAGTGATGATCAGGAATTAAACGCAGTTGCTGCAATCTTTGAAGACATCTTGGAAGATGTTGATTTCGTATCCGATGATTCTGAAGAATAAATGATGAAAAGGCGATATTATAAAAGTATCATAGTTTATCGAAAATCATCATGATATCATGATGATAAAAAAGATAATAAACCTAAGAATAAACATTATGAAAAACTTAGGACAGAAAATATTTGAGAAAGTAAATAATTAAATAAAAATAAGTGTTATACATATTTACGGAAGCTACATGAACTGGCTCATTTTCGTAAAAATCCGGATAAGCTCTATGTCATCGGGAGACAAGCTTTATCAACCGGTTTTGAAGGAATGATTCACGCATGAAGAATCCGCAGATATGAAAGAATGTGGAGGAATTATAATTGAATAAGAAAAAGATGCCGGCATCCAAACTGAAAATTATTCCGTTGGGAGGTTTGGAGCAAATTGGTATGAACATTACTGCCTTTGAGTACGAAGACAGTATTATTGTTGTGGACTGCGGTTTATCATTTCCGGAAGATGATATGCTGGGGATTGATCTTGTGATTCCGGATGTAACCTATTTAAAAGAAAATCTGGATAAAGTGAAAGGATTTATGATTACACATGGGCATGAAGACCATATTGGTGCCCTTCCTTATGTATTAAAGGATATTCCGGTTCCGATTTATGCGACAAATCTGACCATGGCCATTATAGAAAATAAGTTAAAAGAACACGGCATGGAGCATGTGGTTAAGCGTAAAGTGGTAAAATTCGGACAAATTATCAACTTTGGCAGTTTTCGGATTGAATTTATCAAAACGAATCATAGTATTGTCGATGCTGCAGCACTGGCGATTTATTCTCCCGCCGGAATAGTAGTTCATACCGGTGACTTTAAAGTGGATTATACTCCGGTATTTGGTGATGCCATTGATCTTCAACGATTTGCTGAAATTGGGAAAAAAGGAGTACTGGCATTGATGTGTGACAGTACCAATGCAGAGCGACCGGGTTTTACGCAATCGGAAAGAACCGTTGGAAAAACTTTTGACAATATTTTTGCTGAACATACGGGAACCAGAATTATTATTGCGACCTTTGCATCCAATGTTGACCGGGTTCAGCAAATCATTAATTCGGCATACAAATTCGGGCGTAAGGTTGTTGTTGAAGGGCGGAGCATGGTCAGTATTATTGATACGGCCGCCACACTTGGTTGCCTGAATGTTCCGGATAATACGCTGATTACCATAGAAGAATTAAAAAACTATCCCGATGATAGAACGGTTATTATCACAACCGGAAGTCAGGGAGAAAGTATGGCCGCACTCAGCCGTATGGCGGGTGGTGTGCATAGAAAGGTCAGTATTGGCCCCAATGATACCGTTATTTTTTCATCTCATCCGATTCCGGGTAATGAAAAAGCAGTTTCCAAAATTATTAATGAATTATACGCCAAAGGTGCTAATGTTATTTTTCAGGATACTCATGTATCCGGACATGCCTGTCAGGAAGAAATTAAGCTTTTATATACATTGGTTCGTCCAAAATATGCAATCCCGGTTCATGGAGAATACCGTCATCTGATTGCGCAGGCTTCATTGGTAAAAGGATTGGGATATGCTTCGGAAGATATTTTTATTTTGAGCTCCGGTGATGTTTTGGAAATATCTGATGAAAGTGCCGAAGTAATAGGTAAGGTACCTACGGGTGCCGTCTATGTTGATGGTTTAGGTGTCGGAGATGTCGGTAATATCGTTTTACGAGACCGTCAGCATCTGGCAGAAGATGGAATTCTGATTGTTGTTATGGCATTGGAATCGGCAAGCAATTATCTGGTTTCGGGACCGGATATTGTATCCAGAGGCTTTGTATATGTAAGAGAATCCGATGGACTGATAGATGGAGCCAGAGAAATGGTTTTAGACATGATGGAACGTTTTCAGGAAAGGAATGTTTCGGATTGGGGTAAAATAAAAGCAGCAATCAAAGATAATCTTGGTGATTATTTGTGGAAGAAGACAAAACGTCGTCCGATGATTTTACCAATTATTATGGAAGTATAAGAGATACAAACGGATAATAAGATACGCAGAGAGGCTTTAATGAGTGATTTTTTAAAGTTTACAAATGATTATATCAATAAGATAAGAGAAGATGAAATCTGTAAAGAGTACTTTAGGCAAAAGGAAATTGTGACCACACAATACCCGGATTTGAAAAAACAGATTGATGAATTTCGTTATCGTAATTATAAATTACAAAATGAGACGGACGCAGACAGACTTTTTGATGAAACTGATAGTTTTGAAAGAGAATATGAGGAGTTTTGCAAAAATCCGATTGTAAGTGATTTTTTGGCTGCAGAACTTGCTTTCTGTCGTATGTACCAGGATGTTCAATCGGTTCTTGGTGAAGCCTTTGCGAAAGATTTTGATTTGTCGAATTAGGAGGAGCCTATGGATGCCAAAAAAGTAGTGGGAGCATTTGTTGGTATGGTTTTGCGAGTTGCCATAGCTATCTTTGTTCTGTATTATTTATATCAAACAGCAATTAATGCTTATAATTTTGGTTATCGTATCTTTGCCGATCTGCCATGTGCCATTGCTCCGGGCAGAGATATTCAGATTACAGTTACCGAATCAATGGATGAAAAGGCGATGGCAAAGGAGTTTGAAAAAGTTGGACTGGTTGAAGATTGGAAGTTATTCTGGGTACAGACTTTGCTTTCCGAATATAAAGAAGATCTAAAACCCGGAAGCTATACGCTAAATAATTCCATGAACTCGGAAGAACTTCTGGCTGCATTAGCAGGTGTTGGCGAAGAAGATGAGGATGGTGAAACATCCGATAGTGATACGGAAGAGACAAATCCGGCAAATGAAACCATCATGAATAATGCCGATGAAGAAGTAGTGCCGGAATATGAAGGCGATCAGGAAGGTGACACCGAAGCAGGCGAAAATACCGTACAGGAAAATGAATAAGTCATCAAATAAGTGAATAAAGAATGTTGTGATCAAAAGGTGTATTGACTACACGATACCAGACTTTTGATTCTGGTATTAATAAATTGAAAAAGGGGTAAAAATATGATTACCGATGAGCGATTTGTTGCTTACATCAATTCTTTGGATGCAGGCAATCCGGCTTATCTGGATGAACTGGAAGCATATGCCATAGAAACTCAGGTTCCCATTATTCGGAAAGAAATGCAGAGCTTTATGAAAACTATGCTTGTAATGAATAAACCGAAGCAGATTCTGGAAGTAGGGACTGCCATCGGTTTTTCTGCTTTATTGATGAGTGAGTTTACAGACGGGCATATTACAACCATAGAAAATTACGATAAGAGGATTCCCATTGCACGGGACAATTTTAAAAAATATCATAAAGAAGATCAGATTACCTTATTGGAAGGGGATGCCATGGAGGTCTTAAAAACCCTGAATGGTCCCTATGATTTTATTTTTATGGATGCCGCTAAGGGTCAATATATTCACTATCTGCCTGAGGTTATGCGACTATTATCTTCCGGAGGAGTGTTGATTTCTGATAACGTCATGCAGGATGGGGATATAATCGAATCCAAATATGCGGTCACAAGAAGAGACCGGACGATTCACAAGCGAATGCGAGAGTATTTATATACTCTCAAACATCATGAAGAGCTGGAAACCTCTATCCTGACCTTAGGAGACGGAGTAGCTGTCTCTGTCAGAAAATGATTCTGCTTTTGCAGGCCTTTAAGTTATATATTTGTTCATCCGCGCGATTTTATATATTCTGCGTACAGACTGTATTGGGGCGTCAGCACTTAATGAGCAATTTATTGCGAATTTAGTACTGCTACGTTGATATCCAAGTGAGAACGCGTCTG
>JAEDFR010000068.1 GCA_016297945.1 Lachnospiraceae bacterium
AAGATATAAATTTCTGTAAGGACGACTTGCTATGTTACAAAGTTGCGAACAAAAAAGACACCCGGCTTTATACCGAGTGTCTCTAACTTTAATTAGTTATATTTGCGTTTGCGTGCGGCTTCAGATTTTTTCTTACGTTTTACGCTGGGTTTCTCATAATGCTCTCTTTTGCGGATTTCCTGCTGAATACCTGCTTTTGCACAGCTTCTTTTGAAACGACGTAAAGCGCTATCTAAAGTCTCGTTCTCTTTTACGATTACGTTTGACATAAATCACACCTGACCTCCCTTCAGTCCCTTCAAGTATCACGACTGCTGGGTAATTATTATGCATATTTGCACATGCACAATAAAGATTATAACACAATTCCACTATCCGTCAACTGTTTTTTCCGGTATAACACGAAAAAATGTAGAAAAACTTGGAAAAAATCATCGTCACATCCTGACAATCATTTACATTCCAAACATTTCACTGAGATGAATTACCGGAAAAAATACAAAAAATCATAAAAAGGAAAATTAGGCAAGAACGATTTATTCTGCAATCTGTCCTTCCAAAACTTCCACGGCTTTCTTTAAAGCATCTTCAATGCCTGCGGGATTTTTTCCACCGGCCTGTGCCATATTGGGACGTCCGCCGCCGCCACCGCCAACCAAAGCAGCAACACCTTTGATTAAGTTTCCTGCATGTGCTCCCTGTTTCATGGCGCCATCCGTAGCCATAGCTACCAGATTCACTTTTCCGTCTGCATCGGACGCCAGTAAAATCACGCCTTCTCCAAGCTTTTCTTTTAACTGATCACCTAAATCCCGTAAGCCATTCATATCAACACCGCTTACCTTTGTGGCAAGTAATTTCACACCTTTGACTTGTATTACCTGATCCATAACATCACCAAGAGCGCTCTGTGCAGCTTTGGCTTTTAAGGATTCATTTTCACTCTGTAATTCCTTAATCTGGGCATGTAAGCTGTTAATCTTATTTACCAGCTCGGCAGGTGTTGTCTTAGCTGCCTTTGCCGCGTCGGAAAGTTGTTTTTCCAAATTTGCATAATATGCTGTAACGTTGGCACCGGTTATCGCCTCAATACGACGAACGCCTGCAGCAGCAGAACTTTCGGAAACAATCTTAAATGCCTGAATTTCACCTGTGTGGGATACATGGGTACCACCACAGAATTCCTTTGAGAAATCCCCGACGGAAACAACGCGTACGCTGTCACCGTATTTTTCGCCAAACAACGCCATGGCACCGGTCTTTTTTGCATCCTCTATTCCCATGACCTGCGTATCAACCGCAATATCTTCAGTAATCTTTTGATTAACGATCTCCTGAACCTTTTCAATTTCTTCTGCTGTCAGTGCCTGTCCGCAGCTAAAGTCAAATCTGGTTCTGTCACTATCCTGATAAGACCCCTGCTGATGAACGTCATCTCCCATAACTTCCTGTAACGCAGCTTGTAAAAGGTGTGTTGCGGTATGGTTACGGCATGTGCTCATACGGTTCTTTACATCAACCATAAGGGTCGCTGTATCGCCGGTTTTGATACTGCCGGATACAACATATCCAAGATGTGCAATTCTGCCTTCGGGTATTTTAATCGTATCAGTTACTTTAAATTCACCGCCTGCAGTTTTAATAATACCGATATCTCCTTTTTGTCCACCCATGGTAGCATAGAAAGGTGTCTTTGGAATAATCAAGGTACCGCTCTCACCCTCTGTCAGACTGTCTTTCACTTTATCTTCGTCTGCCAAAGCAGCAACTGTGCTTTCTACGACTAATGTATCATAGCCGACAAACTCACTCTTGATATCAGCGGATAATTCGTTAAACAAATCCGAATCGGCGCCCAGTTTTGCAGAGAAATTCTGATTTTCTCTTGCTTTCTGTTTCTGCTCTTCCATGGAAACCGCAAAGCCTTCTTCATCAACGCTTAAGCCTTCTTCAGCAGCCATTTCCACGGTCAGCTCAATCGGGAAACCGAAGGTATCATACAAATAAAATGCGGATTTACCGTCAATCGCCTTCTGTCCGGCTTTTACCTTTTCATCCAGAATCTTTTTAAATTCCTTCATACCATTTTCAAGCGTACTTTCAAAACGAACAATTTCTTTGTCCAACTCTTTTAAGATAAATTCACGATTTTTCACAAGCAGAGGGAAACTATTGTGATATACCTGATCAATATAAATCTTTGCAATTTCTAATAAGTTTTCTTTGGAAAGACCTAAGGTACGTCCGTGTCTTACTGCACGACGAATGAGACGTCTTAATACATATCCTGCTCCGGCATTGGACGGCGTCAATCTGGCCTCGTCACCGATCAACATCACGCTTGTACGCATATGGTCAGCTAGAATACGCATGGATTTGGTTAATTTTTCATCCTCTTCATATTTTGTTTTGGACTGTTCTTCCACATATGCAATGACAGGAGCAAACAAATCTGTACGATAAACATCCTTGGTGCCGTTTAAGAAAGCTAAATTTCGCTCAAGTCCCCATCCGGTATCTACGTTTTTCTGCGCAAGAGGTGTTAAATGACCATCTTTATGTTTTTCATACTGCATAAATACGTCATTTCCAAGCTCAGTATATTTTCCACAACTACATCCGGGACCGCAGTTCGGACCACAATCCGGAACATCGGCAATATAAAACATCTCACTATCAGGACCACAGGGACCATATTCCAATCCCCACCAATTATCTTCTGCAGGAAGATAATATACATTTTCTTTTTTAAATCCGGATGCAATCCTGCACTGTGCACCTTCTTCATCACGCGGAGCATTTTCATCTCCGGCAAATACGGTTGTAGCCAGATGATCTCTGTCAAAACCATAAACCTGAGTTAAAAGCTCATAACTCCATTTACAACGGTCCTCTTTAAAATAATCACCAAGACTCCAGCTTCCCATCATTTCAAAAAATGTCACATGGCTCTTATCACCGACAGAGTCGATATCGTTGGTACGCACACATCCCTGAACATTGCAAAGTCTTGTTCCCAAAGGGTGCTTCTGACCTAACAGATAAGGCATGAGCGGCTGCATACCTGCAACATTGAACAATACACCGGTAGAACCGTCGGATACCAAAGAAACCGCTCCGACATCTACATGTCCGCGTTCTTTGTAAAAATTGAGCCAACCGGTTCTTAATTCATCTGAAGTAAACTGCTTCATTTATTCATCCTCCAAAAATAAGCTATCTTCTTGACGTGACACAAGCCACGCATAAAAACGTGGCATGTAAAGGTCAATGATTTCTACTGTTTAAAATGTAAATTTATCTGCAAAATAAGCATCCAAATCTGCGATTGCGATTCTCTCCTGCTGCATGGTATCACGATCTCTGACTGTCACGCAACCATCGGTTTCTGAATCAAAATCATATGTAATACAGAAAGGAGTTCCAATCTCATCCTGTCTGCGGTATCTTTTACCGATATTTCCTCTGTCATCAAATTCGCAGTTGTATTTTTTGGACAACTGTGTAAATACAGCTTCTGCACCCTCGTTTAATTTCTTTGACAAAGGCAGTACACCGATTTTAACCGGAGCAAGAGCCGGATGGAAATGCAGAACGGTACGAATATCCGGTGCCTCTTCTGTTCCGATGTTTTCCTCATCATATGCAGCGCAAAGGAATGCTAAAACAACACGGTCTGCACCAAGTGAAGGCTCAATAACATAAGGAATATATTTTTCATTCTTTGTATCATCAAAATATGTCATATCCTGACCGGATGTATTTTGATGCTGTGTCAGATCGTAATCCGTACGGTCTGCAATACCCCAAAGCTCACCCCAGCCAATAGACGGGAATAAATATTCAATATCCGTTGTTCCTTTAGAATAGAAACAAAGCTCTTCGGGAGCATGATCACGAAGTCTCATCTCATCTTCTTTGATACCAAGACTTAATAACCAGTCACGGCAGAAACCTCTCCAATACTGGAACCACTCCATGTCTGTTCCGGGCTCACAGAAGAATTCTAACTCCATCTGTTCAAATTCTCTGGTACGGAAAGTAAAGTTACCGGGAGTAATTTCATTTCGGAAGGATTTACCAATCTGTCCGATACCGAACGGAATTTTCTTACGGGAAGTTCTCTGTACATTTTTGAAGTTTACAAAGATACCCTGAGCAGTCTCAGGTCTTAAATAAACGGTGTTTTTTGCATCTTCCGTTACCCCCTGGAAGGTTTTAAACATCAGGTTGAACTGTCTGATATCTGTGAAGTTATGTTTGCCGCAGGTCGGACAAGGCACATTGTGCTCTTCAATGAAAGCCTTCATCTCTTCCTGACTGTATGCATCAATGGGTTTTTCAAGAGTAATCCCGTTTTCTTGTGCATAATCCTCAATCAGCTTATCCGCACGGAAACGTTCATGACATTCTTTACAATCCATCAACGGATCAGCAAAACCTGCTAAATGTCCGCTGGCTACCCATGTCTGGGGATTCATCAAAATAGCACAATCCACACCGACATTATAGGGATTTTCCATAATAAATTTCTGCCACCATGCTTTTTTCACATTGTTTTTCAATTCAACACCAAGGTTACCGTAATCCCATGTATTTGCCAAACCGCCATAGATTTCGCTACCGGGATAAATAAATCCTCTGGATTTTGCCAAAGCCGAAATTTTCTCTAATGTTTTTTCCATTGTTATGCTCCTTATCTCTTATATCATCTGTCATCTTTCATTCATTTTTTGTCATATTCCATATGCGTTTTATATCATATCTCATATACATTTTGCATCAGATGCCTATCATATATAGATATGACACCGACAGAAAATAATGATAATCTGACAGTGTTTATCATTTTAATCAATACAAATATGAATCCTGTTTCACTATTGATATATGATTACAGAATACGTATCGGATTCTCCCACCGTTACAAGTCCGGATGACTTCAATGAAACATTGTCACTGATATATAATATATCACCACCTATTTCCACATCCATTTCCTCTTCACAGATGACTATCATTTCTTGTGTCATCTGCTCCACCGGTGTAAGCTCTTTCGCAGACTGTGCTTGGGCCGCATGCAGACCATCTAAAACAAATCCGGCTTCTTTCGCCTCTGAAACCGTCCCGACAAAAAATTCACGGTTATGAATGCTTCCATAATCCTTTGCATTTTTATATTTAATTCTGACATTCAACTTAGCCGAATCACCCGAAAGCCCATATTGGTCCAGAACTACCAAATCGGAAGCTCCGTTTTTTTCGTTGTACTCATGAATTGTCTGCTCTATATTCTGTCTTAATTCTTCTGTATTGTAATAAGACTTGTCAAAATCCTCTACGATATATTCGGATACTTCCTGATCCTTTCCGATATAAACCGTAGTCGTATCATAATTTTTGTTTTCCGAACTGCCACAGGCGGTAAGCATAAGCAGTAAAGCACATGCTGCCATGAGCATTCTAGCTTTTTTCATAATCAACCTCCGCATACTGTATCATATTATAACGAACCGTTTTCATATTTTCAACCTTGTTTTTATTACGATTGTGTCTTTTATTGTGATTAGTGTAGTCGTGTGTCCTGCTTTTATTATAACCACAACTTATACTTCCATTTTCTCTATTGCTGCCTTATTGCAAAAAGGAAATCGTGGCATTTAAAATCTCCAGGCTGTGAAACTCATGTCCCATATACCGCTTCCGATATTCAACCACACACACGGCAAGTTCCTTTAACACTTCATCCGAAACAACAAAGGTATATAACCGGTCCAGACCGCTTTTTACCACATAATCAATGGTATAAAGCGTATCCTGAGACAACGATTTGTTCGCCGGTATTCCGGGAAATTCCCCGTTTACCACAAGGGATTTTATCTCAAATATGTATAAAATCAGTTCATTCTGAATTGCAGGAAGTAGTAAAGCTCGCAAAGACTGATATACAAGCATTAACATTTCTTTTTCGTCGTTGTTTTCCCGGGTATAATAATCCGCAACCTCCAGAAAATACATTCCGTACATGGCGCCTTCCAGATCATCCCTGAACTCATCAAAATAATTGCTGATTTCGGCATCAACCAATGTGTAAGAGTTTTTTCCCTCGTACATTTTAAAAGTTCCGAAACAAAAGGGATTTGTTCTTGCCATCAATTTGCTGTTGGGGCGTCTGGCGCCTCTTGCAAAGGCGGCAATCTTTCCGCGCTCTTTTGTTAAAATTGTCACTCTTTTATCATATTCGCCCATCGGAAGGTTCTGTATCACCAATCCTGTTACTTCTATATATTCCTGCATCTAAAGCTATATCTTCCTTTTGCATCTGATAAATTCCATGCCGTTCCATAACCTGTTTCAGGCTCTCATCCGATTGGGCACGATAATCCAGGTAATCTCTGATACTTCCTGTTACACAAAAATGCTGCCAGTAATTTTCTTTCATAAAAGTATCCTCCCTTTGTATGCATCTTGACCGATATCAAAAAATATCGTTGCAAATATTAGGTTCTTCTTTTGTGAAATTTCTATGCAGCATTTTCAAAAAATGAAACGGTAATTTTTACATATTATCATTTGCTCCCTTTTCCAATTGCGTGACCATGAAATTTGTAAAAAGGGAAGCTGTTATATATCAATTTCTTTTTTATTGTACCCAAAATTTTTCAGTAGGTAATCACTATCCCGCCAGTCCTTTTTTACCTTGACCCATAGTTTTAAATTAACCTTGCATTCCATCATGTCTTCAATTCCATGACGGGCATTGGTACCGATACGTTTTAGCATCTGTCCGCCTTTGCCGATAATAATTCCCTTGTGAGAATCCTTTTCACAGATAATGGTAGCCTCGATATCCACAAGTCCTTTTTTGACTTTCATCTGTTCAATGGAAACTGCAATTCCATGGGGGATTTCATCGTCTAAAATACGCAGTGCCTGTTCTCTGATTAATTCAGCCACAATCTGTCTCTGTGGCTGATCGGTTACCGTATCCTCATCATAAAACATGGGACCATACGGGAGAAAGGAAAAGATGGCATCTAAAACCTCTTTTGTTCCCTCTCCTTTAAAAGCACTGATGGGAATAATCTGATCAAAATCCATCTCCTTGCGATAGGCATCGATAATCGGCAGCAATTCCTCTTTTTTAGCCAGCATATCCATTTTATTAATCAATAAGACAACCGGAACTTTTGCTTTTTTCAACTGCTCGATAATATGCTTATCTCCCGCACCGATAAATGTATCCGGTTCCACCAGAAATAAAATAACATCAACCTCTTTTAAAGTATGCTCAGCAACGTTTACCATATAATCACCGAGTTTATTCTTGGCCTTGTGAATTCCGGGTGTATCCAAAAAAACAATCTGCCCACGCTCGTCCGTATAAACCGTCTGAATTCTGTTTCTGGTAGTCTGGGGTTTCTTGGATGTAATGGCAATCTTCTGCCCAATCAGGCAATTCATCAACGTCGACTTTCCAACATTTGGTCTTCCGATTAATGTTACGAACCCACTCTTTGTCTGTTTTTCCATTTTCTTCTCCGTTTTATCCAACAATTAAATCATTAAGCGAATCAAACAACTCAGCATTTTCCTTCATCTTTTCTTCGGCTCCAATGACACACAAAGCATCCTCGTCCATAAATGCTTCGATATAATCTCCTAATGCACGAATATCTTTTACATCGGTATTTAAGAGTTCATCCCGTTCTTTCTGCTCATCGCGAATGCCCCAGTTTGAAAAGTACGCCGACATGGAGCGAACGCCTTTTGCCTGCGGTGTCAGTGGTGTATCTTTATCACTGACAGCTCCGATAACATATTTTGTCATGGTCTTCTCATCAGCCGTAAAATTACGAATATAATCTGCGGCATTTTCATAAACATCAATGGTTTCCTTCAAATTCGGATCACGATAGGAAACAAAACTGCATTCACCGGTTTTGCGGAATCCGCTCATGCATCCGTAAGCGCCGCCCTTTACGCGAACATTTAACCACAGATAATCATAGCCCATCATCACACGTAAAACCAGTAAGGAGCCCGTATAGCGAAGTCCTTTTTTCTTGTAGTTTCCGCTTCTGCAGACATACTGAACAGTTCCTGATGTCTTAAAGCCCTCATTCTTTTTCACCGGGCAGATGACAAGTTCTTCTTTTTTGACCGGATCCGTATAAAGCTTATCACAAAATGCCGGGATTCTTGCAGTTACCTCTGCCAGACCCTCTTTTGTTCCCGTATAGTCGACCATAAAGTTTTCAGGACGACAGATTTTGTGCATTAAAAGCTGCATCGTGCGAATCAGTTCATCTGCCTGTTTATCATATTCCCGTATGAGTTCACAAAGATTCTGATAAAATGTAATACCACTTAAGCATTCTTCCAGATAAGCCAGTTTTTCATAATAGGAGTTCGCACGAAGCTGTGCGGCCACATGACCGGAACTCATCATGCGGGCTTCCTGCTTGGATCTGGTCTCTTCCAATATCTCCAAAAGTCTCTTTTTGTCCGAAAAAACAGTTTCAAAAAGCATTTCTTCCATTAAATCAAAAGCACAATCATTTTCACCATAGAGTGCTTTTGCCTTACATTCGAAATGGAGACGGTATTTTGAATCATCTTTTGAATCCGCATAGATATTGATACATGGAACAATTCCGCCCGTCGTCCGGAAAATTTCATTAAAAAACGCACCATAATCATGCTTTTGTGTATCCATGAGTCCTAAAACAATCTTTAATACTCCCAATGGGAACAGCTCTTTTTCACAAATGCTGTTAATATTAAAAATCAACCTTGTATAGGAAACACCATTTGTAAAGGTATCATGAAAGAGCACATCCGTCCCATTCACATTTATCAATTCATTTTGGAAAGGTTCAGCTTCTTTCTTTAAATCATTTCGACTCAACATCGGAATTTTCTCAAGGTCTTCTTTTCGATCCTCCGATTCCTGATATTCTCTTAGCTCTTTGGTTTCGCGAACCAGTAAATCCAGTTCTTCTTTGCTAAGCGATGCTTTATAATCTGCAAGCTTTTTAGAAAGTTCCTTTTCTTTTTCTGTATTCAATCCCTTTTTAGGAACCACACAGACATAAGCTTTGTGTGGATTATCGAGTAAATAGGTCTGAATCAGCTTTTCGTAATAATCCGTATCAATCCGCTCCTTCAGCTTGCGATACGTTGCTCCTGCTTCCACATGCAAAAAAGGACTGTTTTCATCATAAATCCAGCTGTCAAGCATCCAAAGTCCGTACATCAGTCCTTTGGGGTAAGACCCAAAGTCCGCTTCGCGATACCGGAATTCAAAGAGATTCAGTGCTGCCTTTAATGCATTTTTATCAAGGCCTTCTTTTACAATTTTATTTAATTCCTCTTCAATTACCTCTAAAAATTCCTGTTTCTGGGGCAGATTGGCATTTTTGGCAACAATAGAGAAATATGGCTGGTACACACCATTGTCAAAGCTGCTGTAATTTTCCGTTCCGATACCTCTGCTTAGTAAAGCTTTTTTGATTGGTGCACCGGGCGCAGAACATAGAGCATAATCCAATATCTGGAAAGCGACATATAAGTCTGCATCCAAAACATCACCGATTACAGCATTGTAGGATAAATACGTATTGTTCTTTTCCGATTCATTTTCTGCAATGGAATATTTCTTTGTCACATCAAGCGGCTTTTCAAAAGCTTTTTGCGGCAAAATAGCCGAATCTACTTCTGTCTGTTCAAACGCAGACAGATACTCTGTATCAAGCCAATCCAGTTTTTCTGCCATATCCATATCGCCATACAGATAAATATAGCTGTTGGACGGATGATAGAACTTACGGTGAAAATCTAAAAATTCCTCATAGGAAAGATTGGGGATATCATCCGGATCTCCGCCTGATTCATTGGCATAAGTATTATCCGGAAACAAAGAATTAAGAATGCTTCTCTCCAACACATCATCCGGAGAAGAAAAAGCACCCTTCATTTCATTATAAACGACACCGTTTACTGCCAATACATCATCAGCATTTTCTAACTCATAATGCCAGCCTTCCTGCCAAAATATCTTTTTCTGTTTATAAATATTGGGGTAGAAAACGGCATCCATATAGACGTCCATTAAATTCTGGAAATCTTTATCATTGCAGCTTGCAACGGGATATATCGTTTTATCCGGATAAGTCATGGCATTTAAAAAGGTATTTAAAGAGCCCTTGACTAATTCCACGAAAGGATCTTTGACCGGAAACTTGCGTGAACCGCATAAAACCGAATGCTCCATAATATGAGCCACTCCGGTACTGTCTGTCGGGGTTGTCCGAAAACCAATATAAAAAACTTTATTGGGATCATCATTGGATAACAAAACAATTTTGGCACCGCTTTTTTTATGAACCAGTATGGCTCCTTCGGAATTTAAGTCAGGAATCATACGTTGTTCCAATACTTGATATGCATTGTGTGAATCTAATTTCATGCTAACTCCTTACAGATGCAAAAGCATCATATTTCTCTTTTTAAAACTGATTTCCTGAATCATAAATTGATCCGGATGATTGTGGATTTCTTCATCGGCCATAAAATCCTGCAGTGAATAATCCTTTATATCATAAGTTTCTTTTGTTTTCCCTTTTTTATCCGTCTTTAACACAAGAGAAATTACTTTTATGACTACACGCATCTGCTGATATGCCATAAAACTAAGAGAATCTTCTTTTATCTGCATCAAATGATCTGCAATTGTCATATCGGGTGAAACTTCTTTTAAAAAAATGCGATAGACGGCATCCTTGATCTTGCATGGCACATCGTCATAATCTGCCAAATCCTGATATGTCATCCTTGCTCCAAGATAAACATTGGAAAAATCCTGAATGGCATATTTATAATCTTCTTCACGAAACTCCATCATCTTCTCCTATTTCTACTGTATCAATCTGATTTCCGCTCCATTTGCAGGCTTGTCTGATTTCATCTTCAGAAAAATCCGTTTCCATAGCAAGCTCTTTGGGTGTCACTTTTCTGTGCAAATCCTGATAGAGTTCCTCAGCAGCCTTGGCAACCTGAATAACTCTTTCTAATATTTTTTCGTCGACATCTTTATTATCTGCTTCTTCAGAAATCAGAACTTCCATGGCATCCATAACCATACTGGCAATATAGGCATCTGCTTCCTCCGCTTTTTCGATGCAGCCGGCCATGGAAACCGCTGCCATTAAAGCCACATTGCCTTCACCGATCAAATCCTCTAAAAAAACATTTTGTCCTACATACAGCTTGGCAATTTCTACTACTTTGGGAAGATATACTTCCACTAACTTTTGCTGTGCCTGCTTATCATCTTCCATCGCACGAAGGATCAGCTCCTCCTTTTCCTTATCTGAGATTTTCGGCAATAGCTTTAGTTCTTCCATAAACATTCCCAAATAGTCTCTGTCTTCACTACCCATTACCTCATCCGGGTCAAATTCCTCGTCAATCCGGATCTGATTTTTCTGAAGATACTCATAAATAAACGGCAGCTTCTCATCCGCTATTTCCGATTGTGTAAATGCCTCTTTAATCTGCTCAAAGGACAGTTGATTACCCTGATTTTTCCCCAATCGGACAAGAGCCGATAACTCTTTTACAAAAATTTCTTCCTGATTCATAATTATTATCCCGTTTTTCTATTATTTTGTTTCAAAATTATATTCTTTTATCCTTCATTTTTCACATGCGTATGCGTATAAATATGCTTTGAGCAATATACGTAGTTGCCATCACATTTTGAGCAGAAACGGAAGGTTTCATCCGGATCACTCTCTTCAGTTCTTCCACAGATGGCACATTTGTGTCTGGTAATGTTTTTGGGGCGCATGGCACGTTTTTGAAACTCTCTCTGCCGCTTTATCTGTGTAGGCGTCCGGAAACTCTTTCTTGTCACAATAAAGAATACCAGCACATTAAACAGGGAGAATAATATAACCGTTGCTGTTACAATTCCATAAAACACATTGGCTGCAAACGCGGAAAAAATCGTATATGCCATAATGGCCACATAAAATATTCCAAGCACCTTGGCTTTAATCGGAATGACAAACATAAATAACATCTGCGAATCCGGAAATGTCATGGCGAATGCCAAAAAAATCGACATACTGATGTAATAGGTGCTAAACATCGATGAATAGCCTGCCGAAACGGTCTTTAGCAACTCGGCTCCTTCCAGAATACCTGCACCGAGTGACTGCCCAAAAATCCAGATAAACACATACAGAATAACAGCACCGATGATCGTAAAGATAATTCCCATAAACATAAATACATTGTAGCGGAAGGTTCCCCATGTCCGCTCCAGTAATGTACCGATACTGAAATAACAATACAACATCACAAGTGTAAACAAATCAAATCCTCCCGGCGGTATCAAGAGCCAGGTGAAAATTCTCCAGATTTGTCCGTGCAAAATAGCATAAATATCTAATGTCATATAACTCATCAGACCACTCATTGCCGGATTGTAAAGTGATGCAAGCTGAAGCAGATAACCAATGGCATAACAAATAATCAAATAGAATGTCAGATTTGGTATCGCGTATTTTCCGTATTTTTGTTCTAATTTTGTAAACCACAACATATAACTACCTCGATATATCCATTTTTTACATACTGTTTTATTTTATCATGCCCTTTTTTTTGTGTAAACAATGGACGAAAATTTTTCATTTTCTTTATAATTTATTAAGACTTTGTACAATTGAACTTTTGATTTTCCTGTCGTATAATATCAAAGTGTGTCAATACATATTATAAATAAGAAACAACAACCTGTTGTAATTGCAACATTTTGTATCTTTCAAGATATATTAAGGAGAGACTTAAAATGAGTGAGCAAACATATACCTTGGGAATAGATATCGGTTCCACAACCGTAAAAATTGCGATCTTAAATGAACAAAAGGACATTATTTTTTCAGATTATAAAAGACATTTTGCCAATATTCAGGAAACCCTTTCAGATTTATTAAAGGAAGCTATCACAAAACACGGAAATCTTATTGTCAATCCTATGATTACCGGTTCCGGTGGTCTGACTTTGGCGAATCACTTAGGCATTCCCTTCACACAGGAAGTGATTGCCGTATCTTCTGCTCTGCAAAAAGAAGCGCCTCAGACGGATGTTGCTATCGAGCTTGGCGGCGAAGATGCCAAAATCATTTATTTTGAAGGTGGCAATATTGAACAACGAATGAACGGAATTTGTGCAGGCGGTACCGGTTCCTTTATCGACCAGATGGCTTCTTTACTGCAGACTGATGCCACAGGCTTAAATGAATATGCCAAAAGTTATCAGTCCCTATATACCATTGCTGCCCGTTGCGGTGTTTTTGCCAAAACAGACATCCAGCCGTTAATCAACGATGGTGCCACACGCGAAGATTTAGCAGCATCCATTTTTCAAGCGGTTGTCAACCAGACCATATCTGGTTTGGCATGCGGTAAGCCGATTCGCGGTCATGTCGCATTTT
>JAEDFR010000213.1 GCA_016297945.1 Lachnospiraceae bacterium
TTCTCTGTCGAAAATACACTTCCGCTAAGAACGTACTATTATTGTAACTGATTTTCTATGTCATTATCCACCGTATATATATCCTGCAGAGAGGCATCATAAACTGCTCCCCTGTCATAAAACTTTCACTAAAACTGTCACTGAAACTGTCATTAATACAAACCTTGATCAGTTTTTCAATAACGCCTCGACATGATTCACGGTGAGATGCGCCCACCACTTTTATACAAACAAATCGTCGAGAACAATGACCGATTGGATATTTGCTGCATAGGAATTGTCAACCAATCCATACGTAGTGATCAATGTAGGATAAATTGCATATTTTGTTCCTGTCTGCAACACAAGGTCATGCATTTTATTTCGAATACTTCTATCAACATTTTCGGTAATTGCAAACTCTGAACCGGAGTATTTCATCTCACACAAGTTGATAACCTGATCCTTTCTGGTAATCAGCATATCTATTTGTGAGCCAAAGATTCCTTTATCCGGGTCCGGCTTACAATACCAGGAATTGACATCTGACAATACTCCTGATATTCCCAATTTCATTTTAATCTGGTTCACATGGTCCATGCAGACTCTTTCAAATGCAAGCCCCATCCATGTATTTACCATTGGTGTATTAATCTGGTTAGACCAAAAATGTTCGTCTGTAGGAGCATCTTTCAAAAACTTAAAATGAAATAACGTGAAACAATCCATCAATTGATATACTGCATTTTTCTTTTTCATTCCAAAGGCATAATAGCGCCTGATGAAACCGCAGCTTTCTAATTCCTCCAGTTTCATGGTCAAATCACCTGAATTCGGAATTCCGGAAGCTTCTATCAGTTCTTCTCTTGTCATTCCGACTTTCTTCATGCCCAGAGTTTCAATAATCTTTACATAGCCCTCCGGTTTTTTGAAAACAGAGGCATATAAATATTTGAATTCCTCTTTTAAAGGTGCATCCTTTGCAAACAGTGCATGATCGATATTCTGCGGCAGGCTAAAACCTTTCTTTAAAAATCCCCAATAATACGGAATGCCTCCAAAAATCATATAATATTGCAAAATGTGATTTCGATTCAGTACTAATCCTGCCGCCTGCACATATTCCTCACACTCTTTCAGTGTAAAAGCACGTAAGTTAATCTGCTCTGTCAACCGATTGTATAAACCGCCTTTATTGTGGACCACTTTGGAAAGCATCCATGACGTGGCTGACGCACATACAATCAGCACTACATCCTTTCTGGCTGAGGCAAAGGCATTCCAAAAATTTTCTAACGCCATCATAAGGTCGCACTTTTGTGTGTCCATCCACGACAACTCGTCAAGAAAAATCACTTTTCTCTTCTCGTTGGACTGTCTGATTACTTCTTTTAATCCCTCGAAAGCTTCTAACCAGTTTTCCGGCTTACGTTTAAATGCATAACCTGCATCTTTCAGGGAAGAAGAAAACGCAAACAGTTGTTCCTTCATTCCACCTTCCGATAAACCTGCATGTGAAAATGTAAAACGATATCCGAAAACTTCTCGTACCAAAAATGTTTTTCCTACACGCCTTCGTCCATAAATCGCCACAAAATGGGAGCTGTTATCTTGTAATATAGCATTTAATAATTCTATCTCTTTCTTGCGTCCTACAAGCATCATTATCTCCTTATACTCTTCTTTATCTTGTCAAAAGTTAATCTTTAAGAAAAGTTTACTATGATTATGTGAATAATTCAAGCAATTATGTCTTTATTCTTCGCTTAATCTTCTCGATATTTAAAGATTAAGTAAAATATATTGGTACTTTAGTGCCAACGGGGACGTAGTGCCAACGGGGACGGGGAAAACGGCTTTTTTAGTGTCCCCGCTGGCTATACTGAAAAGAGCAGGCATCCTTGCGGATGTCTGCTCTTTGATAGTTTCTTGATTTTTTTCACTGGCTTGCGCCAACAATTAGCCTTCGATTGCTATATACTTATTATTGGCAATTTGTTTTCTGTCTTTTTTCGGAATGCTAAGGCTTAATATACCATGCTTAAAATTAGCTTTAATGTCCTCTACGGTAAGTCCGTCACCAACATAAAAGCTTCGTTCACAGGAACCGCAGTATCTCTCTTTCCTGATATATCTTCCTTCTTTCTGCTCTTCCTCATTTTCTGCCCCATCTTTCTCAAAGCCTTTGGCAGCACTGATGGTCAGATATCCGTTTTCCAGAGAAACATTCACTTCTTCCTTTTTAAAGCCCGGAAGATCAATGATCATTTCGTACCCGGAATCAGATTCTTTAATATCCGTATTCATCACATTTTTTGCTCTGTGGCCATACAATTTCTTTTCCAAGTCTTTATATTCACGGTCATTAAATCCAAACCATGGATCCTGGAAAAAGCGGTCAAATAAATCAAAGTTATCATGGAATAAGCTAGGTGTCATCATAAGTCATCCTTCCTTTCTGAATAAAATCAAACAACCTTGTTAATATGAAACTTTGAACTTAGTACAATGTTTTTAATTACCTATCCTTTATGAACGGTATAGCAATTTAGAAAGCGTTGTACCGGAATGTTTCGAAGCATCTTGTAATGCTTCGTTTCTTTTGTTCTGACTATGTTATATACCTTTTGTTAGCACTTGTCAATAAGGAGTGCTAACATTTTATTTTTCTTTAACAATTGTTATTTTCTCTTAATATTTAGATTTTATTC
>JAEDFR010000214.1 GCA_016297945.1 Lachnospiraceae bacterium
CAGACTTATGAAGGAAAGATGGTAAACATCAGTGCCAATGGTTTTGCTTTTTCTACCAGGGCAGCTGATATTAATAATGCCAAAGGCATGAAGGTCTCCGTGCAGGTTAAGGACTTTCCGGTATTGGGAGAGCGGATGCTTGTTGGACAGGTGATTCGTGTTTCAGATAATGGAGGCGAGTTTATTGTAGGGTGCCGTATGCTTGAGGACAACATGGATATTTACAATTACGTGGAGAAAAAAAGTAAGACACAATGAAAGAACAATTCTACAGTGTAAAAGGAAGATGTGTTATAGATTATTGTTGCGCCACCTTGCAAAACAAATCCCCACTCGGATTGAAGATGACTATGCATTTCCCTACCCCCCGGAGAGAGATTCATATTTACGACTGCCATAGTTTCATCAACAGGTAATTCTCTGCTTGTTATTTCACGAGACCATCCCCCGGGCTTTAAAGTCATGTGAGCGTCTGCAAATGAAAATTTCAAATTGGGGATTAAGCCAAAATCGGTAGCAGGAGGCACCAAAGTATCCGGAAGCTGTTTAGCACGTTCCGGATTTCTGGGTCCCAAATCTAATGCGCCGGCTCCATCACTCCTGATAGGCTGTGGTTCATTCGAATTTTGATAAAGCCCATATAATGGTGTAAAATCAAATATTTATTAAAAAGAGCCAAGTGCTCATCTTTCAGTTATAATTAAGTTACCACACAAAACATAATTGAAAGGATGAAACCCATGTGGAACAGTTCAACGATGCACTTGTTTCCGTGTTTGAAGAGCAGTTCAAACAGAAAAATCTGAGCTTTAGCAGAGAAATCGATGTTATTCATAAAGACGTTATTTGCGATGCACTGAAGCTGAAAGAAATCTTCTTAAACATTTTAAGTAATGCGATCAAGTATACGCCGGAGGGCGGTCATATTTCCATGTCGCTTAAGGAACTTCCCTCTGGGAAAGAAGATGTTGGCATTTTTCAATGTGTTATTTCCGATACAGGTATTGGAATGTCAGAGGAATTTCAGACCCATCTTTTTGAAGAATTTACAAGGGCAACAACCGAGACGGAGAGCAAGATCGTGGGCTCCGGATTGGGAATGCCGATTGTTAAGAGACTGGTTGAATTTATGGATGGCAAAATCGAAGTCAAAAGCCGTCTGGGGGAAGGGACAACCGTTACAGTCATGATTCCCCATCAAATAGCAGACCGGAGCGCCATGAAAAAAATGCAAAGTCATGCGCTTGAATATGCGAATGATCTGTTCAATCAAAAGAGGATTATTATGATATTATTCTGATGGATATTCAGATGCCCAATATGAATGGTTATGATGCTACCAGGAAAATTCGCCAGCTGAGTGGGAAAAAGGCTGAAATTCCGATTGTTGCGATGACCGCCAATGCATTTGAGGATGATAAGAAAAATGCGCTTGCAGCCGGAATGAACGGACACATATCAAAGCCCATCGAGATTGAAAAGCTAATGGAGACGCTTAAGAGCTTTTTTGAATAAAGTAATTTTTAATTGCTTCAAAGCTTTCTTCACTCAGGTCATGTTCAATCTTGCAGGCATCCTCTAAAGCGGTATCCCTGCTGACACCGATTCTGATCAACCAGTCGGAAAGCAGGGTGTGGCGCTCCAGAACACTTTCAGCCCGCTGTCTGCCGCTTTCTGTGAGGGTAATATATCCGTTATCTGCCATAGTGATATATCCTTTTTCACGCAAATTCTTCATGGCAACACTTACACTGGGTTTTGAAAAATTCATTTCGGTTGCTATATCTATGGAACGAACCTGTCCGGTTCTTCTTTGTAATAGGAGAATGGTTTCCAGGTAATCTTCAATGGATTCACTGGAACGATGCTGAATAAAACTCATGGAATACCTCCATTATTTTTGTTTATGATATATTGTTCTGCAGATGTCTCTGCCGGATACAGTCCTAAATATAGCTTCATAGGCATGATGTATTGCATCTGCCTTGGTATCATCCTCGTAAAAATTTACCAGAAAATCCGCTTCTACCAAAATCTGATAATCCATTCCGTCTATGTTGCGATAGGTATGGTGATGCCCAACCAGATAGGTGATTCTCTCAATCTGTTTTGGTGAAAATCCACATTCCTTCAGCATATCCGCTGCAGGAGCCGGTCCCAATTCTTCCTGATATTTTCCGCTACAGCTTCCATAAAGGCGTTCTGCAGGCTTGATGCCGATGTCGTGTACATAAGCAGCTGCCTCCAGAATGAAAAGCGTTTCATCGGGAATTGCTTCCATATGCCCGATGAGCCTTGCAAAGCTATGTACCTTAACAAAATGCTGAATCCTTTTGGGATCTCCGGAGTAGTAGGTTATCATATGCTGATAAAGAGAATCCAATAATTCTGTGCTTTTTTCCATATCACTGCCTCCTGCCGGTTTGAAATTATTATAGGGAATTTGTCTGTTATCTTCAAGTATTATTGAGTATTTTCTGCACTGACAGATATGGTGTGATTGCATAATAAAAAATGTTTGTAGAATTTTTCAATTTGATAATTGACAATTCAAAAAAGTTAGAGTAAACTAACCAATGTAAATGAAAACGATTCTCAATTAGCGAGAAAGAAGGGGTGAGATGATGCCACTGACAATGTTAAATGCCGGAGAGACCAA
>JAEDFR010000215.1 GCA_016297945.1 Lachnospiraceae bacterium
AAATATTCATGCCCAGGAATGTATTTACACGGGCAATTTCATTGGATGTACTCTGAATAATACCCTCCATTCCTTTAAATGCACTTACATCTTCCAGACTCTGCCATTGGGAAGGACTTAATTTATACAGAAAATCAACCACAGAATCCTTCAGCATCTCTCCACTTTCAGAGTACAGCGGCTGAAGTGTGCTGATTTTATTCTCTGCAGCAAACTCTTTGATAATCTCGGTATAACCATTGATACTGGTAATCTGTTCTACCAGATTACTGAAAATATCTTTGACAGCTCCAATATATCCCGGAATTTTGTAAATTACCTGATACAAAGCAAACAGAATCGGCATCTGCACCAAAAGCTGTACGCAGCTTCCCATAGAAGAAACTCCATATTTTGCATATACGGCCTGTGTCTCTTCATTCATTTTTTCCATGGATGCCTGATCTTTTTTATTCGCATATTTCTCACGAATCTTATTCAGTTCAGGAGCCATAACAGAATTCATTTTACTGAATTTCTGCTGCTTGATCTGCAAAGGAAGCATCAGCAGATACATAATCAGTGTAAACAGGATGATGGCCATACCTATATTCGGAATATGCAGTATATCCAGAACCTTATAGATACCCTCCATCAGATAACCTAAAAGTAAAGCAACATACTTTACAATAGGCATCGTTGATTTTGTTAACAGAATATTCAATTTGTTTCCTCCATTCTGTGCACGATATAAAGCACATGGGACAGTCCGGTCTGTTATGCGGACTTCCTTTCTTATGGAACCGGATCATACCCTCCTTTAGAAAAAGGATTACATCTTAAAATACGCCATACGGCCATTAGCCCACCCTTTAAAGCACCATATTTTTCGATGGCTTCCAGACCATACTGAGAACAGGTAGGATAATACGGACATTTCGTATGTTTCAATGGAGAAAGATACTTCTGGTATATGCGAATACCTTTAATCATTACTCTTTTCATTATCATCCGATTCTACAATCTGATGCAGTCTTCCCAGATGAAGCAAAGCGCTCTCTGTTTTTTCAAAAGAGATATCTTTCGCACTGACTCTGGCAATAATCACTACATCTAAACCTCTATGAAATTTTTCTTCCTGCAGACGATAGGCTTCTTTGATCAAACGCTTCACCCTGTGACGCACAACGCTGTTGCCCACCTTTTTGCTGACCGAGATGCCTACTCTGTTCATTTCCAGTCCATTGTCCATCACATACATAACAAGGTAACGATTTGCAAAGGATGTTCCTTTCTTATAGACATTCTGGAAATCTCTGTTTTTTTTCAAACTTTCTGTATGTTTCATAGAGCATTCCTAACTATAACTACAAATTTACTTTTACTCCATAATGAAGAAAAGACCACATACAGTTATGCGGTCTTAAATTCTTATGCAGATAATTTCTTTCTTCCTTTTAATCTTCTGGCAGCTAAAACTTTACGTCCGCCTGCTGTGCTCATTCTTGCACGGAAGCCGTGAACTTTAGCTCTGGATCTTTTCTTCGGCTGAAAAGTCATCTTCATAACTCCATACACCTCCTTATTCATATTTTCTCAGAATTACTTCATTTTATGTATGCTAAAAACATCCTCATAAGATTATATAGAAAAAGAATTCCATAGTCAAGCAAAAAATCCTTTATTTATGCTTGTTTATAAGGCTTTTTTGTGCATAGACTTATCCACCGTTATCCACAAAAAGTGGATAACTTGTGGATAAGTTTTTAAAAATATTTTTTATTTTTTTGATTTTTTCCAGATTATATGCAGTTTTCGGCAGTTTTCCACCTATGTTGACAATCATGTTTTTTGCTATCTAATATTTCAACGAGTTATCCACAAGAAAGTTTTACTTTCTCCTTTTTTTTTACGTGATTACCATTGATAAAAAAATCCATTTATTATAAACTATATAAGTATAACAGTAAAAAGGAAAGTTTGCCTTTTTGAGGATTTTCCCTTTTTTTCACAGAAAAACCTCACAGGCAGGAGAAATCGCATGAACGTAATCGAAGAACACTGGCAGGAAATTTTACAAAGGGTCAAAGAAGACTGTGAACTTCTGGATGTATCCTACAATATGTGGCTGAAACCACTTCAGGTCTATAAATATGAGAATGGAATTCTATATATTTTAGTATCCCTGGAAGAAATAGCTATTAATATAATTAACAAAAAATATTCTTTTCCTATTAAATCAGCAGTGGCTGAAATCACAGGTATCAGCTGTGAAATTAAGTTTATTCAGAAAAAAGATATTGATGCTATGGAAAAAGAAGTTTCTTCCTATAATAATACTACAACCTCTGTTTTCGAAGCCAACCTAAACAAAGAATATACTTTTGATACCTTTGTTGTTGGAAGCAATAATCAGTTTGCTTATGCCGCCAGTCTTGCAGTTGCGGAATCTCCGGGCACAATCTACAATCCTTTGTTTCTTTACAGTGGTGTAGGACTTGGAAAGACTCATCTAATGCATTCCATTGCCCACTTTATTATGAAAACCAATCCTTCCATGCGGGTTCTTTACGTTACAAGTGAAGTATTTACGAATGAAGTTATCGAAGCCATCCGTAACGGAAACAACAATTCCATGCGGGATTTTCGTGAAAAATACCGCAATA
>JAEDFR010000216.1 GCA_016297945.1 Lachnospiraceae bacterium
GGATTCACAGCAAAACTTGCTGGTACAGAACGTGGAATCACAGAACCAACTCCAACCTTCTCAGCATGCTTCGGACAGGCATTCCTGGAGCTGCATCCGACAAAATACGCAGAAGAACTTGTTAAGAAGATGGAAGTAAGCGGAGCAAAGGCATACCTGGTAAATACCGGATGGAATGGAACAGGAAAACGTATCTCTATCCGTGATACACGTGGTATCATCGATGCTATCCTAAATGGAGATATCCTGAATGCTCCTACCAAGAAGATTCCGTACTTCAACTTTGAAGTTCCGACAGAACTTCCGGGTGTAGATACAGGCATCCTGGATCCACGCGATACTTACGCTGATGCTGCCGAGTGGGAAGCTAAGGCAAAAGACCTTGCTGAAAGATTTATTAAGAACTTTGCTAAATATGAAGGAAATGAAGCCGGAAAAGCTCTTGTTCCTGCCGGTCCTCAGTTATAATATTTGGGAATATTTGGGGACGTTGCTTTTGGCACGATGCTGGGGTCAAAAGGTATAGCTAATTAATAAAATAATTCCTATTATCATAAGACATATGGTATAATTCACCTATTGAGTAAAGGTGGGTTTCATATGTCTTTTAAATTGAATGATACAGAACAGTTATCCCTGTTCGATAGTTTTACAAATCTTACTGCGCGTGAGCAAAAAGCTTTAGAAAATTCCTGGGCAAAGGTTTTTGCGGAAAAAGTGTTTCCTAATATAGATGAAAAACCATTTGCTGTTCTATATAGTGATAAAGCATCTCGTCCAAATACTCCGGTCAACGTTATTATTGGTGCCTGTATTATAAAGGAACTGTTTGATTACAGCGATGACGAGATGGTTGAGGGCTTAATGCTTGATCTGCGCTTGCAGTATGCTCTTCATACAACCAGCTTTGCCGAACAGCCTTTAAGCGATAAAACATTGAGCCGTTTCCGACGCAGATGTTACGACTATGAGCAAACACATGGTGTAGATTTGTTCAAAGAAGCAATCCAGAATTATAATCTTGAGATTGCTAAAATGATGAACCTTGATGGAAAGATCCGCCGGATGGATTCTATGATGATCAATTCAAATATGAAACAATTGGCAAGGAGTGAACTCATTTACACCTGCATAGCAAGACTGGCAAAATATATCTACACCAATACTCCGGAACTGTTTCCCGAAGCTTTACTCCACTATGTACAGCCTAACGATTATAATAAAGTTTTGTATCACGAAAGAAGTTCCAGTCTAGAAGAGCGTATGGCGCACTTTTTGTCAGATGCAGAACTACTTTATGGACTTACTAAAACTGGTTTTGAAAAGGTGCCGGAGTACGAACAGTTTATCCGCTGTTTTTCAGAGCAGACTATCGAGGAAGAAGGAAAACGCCGATGGATTACCAAAGAAGACAAACGTGGGAATTCAACGATGATGCTGAACCCTACCGATCCTGAAGCAACTTATCGAAAAAAAGCAGGCAAATCCTACCAGGGATATGTAGCAAATGTAGAAGAAACTGTCGGGAAGAATGGTTCTGTGATTACAGACTATGAATATGAAGCAAACATTTATTCCGATTCCCAATTTCTCAAAGACCGCATTGAGGAATTACCAGTACAAGACGAGAAAATAAGTATCGTGGTGGATGGAGCCTATAGTTATGAAGAAATAAGAGAAAAAGCGGAAGAAAAAAACATCGAGGTTCTTCCCACAGCACTGGCAGTGAAACCAGGCCGAACCAACATTTCCGAATTCAAAATGGATGAAGAGAAAACGAAAGTCATTCAGTGTCCTGCAGGTCATAGACCAACCAGTTGTTGCTATAAAAAAAGTAATGATGAATTCAAGCTTTCTTTCGAGAAGGAGAAATGCGAAAACTGCCCTTACCGAGATCAGTGCCGTCCAAAACTACGTGTCTACGTTGCAAACGTACTCATAACCCGTAAAAGCCTAATGCGGGTTGAGCTGGCGCAAAGGATGAAATCAGAGAGTTATGAGCTGTATCGGAGAATACGGAATGGAGTAGAAACCATCCCGTCTATTTTGCGTAGAAACTACCATCTGGAAAAACTCCCCCGCGGAAAGCAGCGAGGGAAGTTTTTCTTCGGAAATAAAATAGCAGCCGTAAATTTCCGTAAACTCTTTAATTATATTAAAGGGTTTACAAATTATGCCCAAAATCCACTACTGGGATAAAAATAAGAGAATAATCCCCAGTGCCATTTACCGATTTTAGGAAAAAAACGGTATAAAAAGAAGGATAACGATAAAAATCGATTCATTTAGCAAAAAAGGTCATCATATACCCAGACTTTTGACCCCAGCATCTTGGCACGACCAGCGCCCTTTGGCACACCTTTTTGGTGTTCAAAGGGCGCTTTTTTTCAAAAACAACATCCCCACTGTCCAAAAGGCGCTGATCGTGCCAAAAGCAACGTCCCCATTTCACCTCACACAACAAAAAAGTCCTTGATTATCAAGGACTTTTCAAGAGGCGCCAACCAGATTTGAACTGGTGATAGAGGTGTTGCAGACCTTTGCCTTACCACTTGGCTATGGCGCCATATATTATTGAGAGCTTTGGCTCAATGACTCCGACGGGAATCGAACCCGTGTTACCGCCGTGAAAGGGCGATGTCTTA
>JAEDFR010000217.1 GCA_016297945.1 Lachnospiraceae bacterium
CTTTCATCAATGATTTTTTTACCAAAAAATAAAAGCTGCTCATCCCATATATCCAACATATCCTGATAATCTCTGCGAAACTGCATATCCTTCAATACACGGTTTCTCTGTTCCAGAATCTTATTGTATTTTGTCAGATCATCCATATACAGACGATTGATCTGACAAAGCTCCAGGTTCAGAAATCTTCTTCTTTCTGCCGGACCATTTTTGACCATATTGAGATCTTCTGGAGAAAAGCACACAAAATTAACGATACCAAACAGTTCACTGGCCTTCTTTATGGGAACTTCATTAACAGCTATGCCCTTTGCTCTGTTTTTTTTAAGATGCATATCAATACGGTATGGTACATTTTGTTTTCTTACCACCATACGTATATGGGATTCTTCCTCTCCAAAACGGATCATATCCCTGTCACGACTGCCTCTGTGAGATTTTGTTGTTCCACATAAATAGACAGCCTCGAGCACATTGGTTTTCCCCTGAGCATTATCGCCATAAAAAATATTAGTTCCCTGATCCAGATTCAGTGTCATGGTATCATAATTTCTAAAATTTTTGACTTCTATTTTTTCTACGTACATATCTGTTTATCAGACGATCTTTACGCTCTTTCCATCAAAAGTAATCATATCTCCGGGAACTAACTTACGTCCTCGTCTGGTATCAACCTCTCCATTGACTTCAACCTGTCCATCCTGGATAACAATCTTGGCTTCAACTCCACTGCTTACCAGATTGGAAGCTTTTAAAGCCTGCCCTAATTTTATAAATTCATCTCTTACTTTAATTTCCTGCATAGTACTCCTTTATTATCTGGCACTGTTAAAGTTCACCGGAAGTATCAGATAAAGATACGCTTCATTACGAATCACACAAGGTGCCTTTGCATTCACAAGATAAATATCTATGGTCTCATCATCAATAACTTTCAAGGCATCTATAAGAAACTTAGGATTGAATCCTATCATAATATCGCGACCTTCTTTTTCAATATCAATTTTTTCATCCATAGATCCCATAGGTGTATTGATTTTTAATTCAAGAACATTGTCCTCGATATTGATAACAATCGGTTTTTTATCACCTTCTTTTACAAGAAGAGTAGCACGGTCAATACAGCTTAAAAATTCCTGTTTACGAATAGAAATTTTTGTCTCATAATCGTTTGACAACATCTGATCAATTTTAAAATACTCTCCCTCGATCAAACGGGAAACAACGATTGTCTGATCAAATTCAAAAATAATATGGTTTTCTGTAAAGAAGATATTTACCATATCTTCCATTTCTCCAGAAAGAATTTTACTGATTTCAATCAATGTTTTACCAGGAACAATGACTTTTTTGGATACTGTATCCTCTTTTAATAAAAGCTTACGAATGGAAATACGATGTCCATCCAAAGAAACGATTTTTAATTCTCCATTTCTGATTTCAATAAGTTCGCCTGTCATCAGTTTGTTATTTTCGTTAGTGGCAATAGAAAAAATGGTCTGTCTGATAATTTCTTTTAAGGCAAACTGAGATATGGTAATGTATTCATTTCTCTCCAATACAGGGAGATAGGAAAAATCGTCACCTCTTTTTCCCGGAATAGTAAATAATGCCTTTTCACAGGAAATTGTTACATTTAATTTGTCATCTGTC
This sequence comes from Lachnospiraceae bacterium, assembly GCA_016297945.1. Taxonomy (GTDB): domain Bacteria; phylum Bacillota; class Clostridia; order Lachnospirales; family Lachnospiraceae; genus UBA2882. Next base: position 1,654 of record JAEDFR010000217.1, read on the forward strand.
TGAATGGTAACATCATTATCTGGAAGTTTGCGAATGATATCTGAAAAAATTTTGGCATCAATAGCTACAATTCCTTTTTCAAGAATGGTTCCTTCTACAATTGTCTCAATACCGAGTTCCATATCATTGGTTGTGAATTTAATATCATTGGAAGATGCGTCGATAAGAATACATTCTAAAATAGACATAGTAGTTCTTGAAGGTACAGCTCTCAGAGAAATATTGACACTTTTTAAGAGATTGTTCTTAGAACAAACAAGATGCATAAAAGGCTCCTTTCCTGTGGAGGTGGAAAACTCCATATATAAATATATAATAATAAATCCGTAGTAGTTAGTAATAGGGGCTGTGTAAATGTGGAAAAGCCCACTTTTTCGCATAGATAAGCCAAAAGGAAGCTGGTAAAACTATGTGAAAAACCATTAAAAAACACGTGGATAAGTAAACGGCAAATGTGGAATCCACAAAACACACATACTTTCCACAAAAACTATCCTCAGCATGTGGAAAAATTAACATCAGGAATTAAGTTTCTTTTTGAGAGTGGCGATAATCTTTTGAGTCTGCTCACTGGTTTCAAGTTCATCCTGAATCTTGTTGATACCATGAATTACTGTTGTATGATCTCGGTTACCAATGTAAGTTCCTACTTGAGTAAGAGGGATATCCAGCATGGTACGGCACAGATACATGGCAATCTGGCGAGGATATACAATTTTGCTGCTTCTTTTATTTCCTATAATATCTGCCGGTGTGATATCAAACTGTTCAGCAACCATGTTAATAATGGTTTCCGGTGTAATAATTTTCTTTTCATTTGGAGAAATAATGTCTTTTAATACCTGTTCTGCCAGTTCGAGATTGACATCCTGCTTCACCAGATTGGAGTAAGCTTTAATTTTTGTTAATGCACCCTCCAATTCGCGGATGTTGGATTTTATATTAGAAGCAATATATTCAATTACGTCATCGCTTACGGTATATC
>JAEDFR010000218.1 GCA_016297945.1 Lachnospiraceae bacterium
GATAAAAAAGCAAAGCTTGATGAGCTTCGAGGTGTTTTATGACAAAAATAAAACTTTGTGGGATTTCAAGATCCGATGATATATCGATTGTAAACAATCTGAAACCAGAGTATATCGGTTTTGTATTTGCCAAAAAGAGCAAACGTTATGTTTCTCCGGATATAGCGGCAGGATTAAAAAAGGAATTGTCCGAAGGAATTGAGGCCGTAGGCGTATTTGTAGATGAACCGGTAGAAAATATAGCAGAATTATTTAGAAAAAAAATTATTGATGCCGCTCAAATTCATGGAAATGAAGATGATGATTACATAAAACGCCTAAAAAATCTGGTCGATATACCGGTAGTAAAGGCATTTCAGATGAACCAAGTGACGGATATTTCGGCGGTGGAAGGTTCAAAAGCCGATTATATTCTGCTCGATTCGGGCGCAGGCTCGGGAGAGTCATTTGAATGGGATTCGATAAAACATATCAAACGCCCCTTTTTTCTGGCAGGAGGGCTTAATGAACATAATGTGGCGGCAGCTGTAAGAGAAATACATCCCTTTGCTGTGGATGTCAGTTCCGGAATCGAGACCAATGGCGTAAAAGATGGGATAAAAATGGCGGACTTTGTTGCTGCCGTCAGAAAGGAAGATAGATTATGACAAATAAAAATGGAAGATTCGGCATTCATGGCGGTCAGTATATTCCTGAAACATTAATGAATGCGGTTATAGAGTTGGAAGAGGCATACAATTATTATAAAAATGATCCGGAATTTAATCGGGAGCTTTCAGAGCTTTTTAATGAATATGCGGGAAGACCGTCACGGCTTTACTATGCTGAGAAAATGACAAAAGATCTTGGCGGAGCAAAAATTTATCTTAAGCGTGAAGATTTAAATCATACAGGTGCACATAAAATCAATAATGTTCTCGGACAGGCTTTGCTTGCAAAGAAAATGGGAAAAACACGTCTGATCGCTGAGACCGGTGCCGGACAGCATGGTGTTGCCACAGCAACAGCGGCAGCTCTCATGGGAATGGAATGTGTTGTGTTTATGGGGGAAGAAGATACGATTCGTCAGGCACTGAATGTGTATCGCATGCGTCTGCTTGGTGCTGAAGTTATTCCTGTAAAGTCAGGAACAGGCACACTTAAAGATGCCGTATCGGAAGCGATGCGCGAGTGGACTTCCCGAATTTCAGATACCCATTATTGCTTGGGATCCGTTATGGGACCTCACCCATTTCCGACAATCGTTCGTGATTTTCAGGCTGTGATTTCGAAAGAAATCAAAGAGCAGATACTTGAAAAAGAAAAAAGACTTCCGGATGCTGTCATTGCCTGTGTGGGCGGCGGCTCAAATGCTATAGGAAGTTTCTATCATTTTATTGAGGATAAAGATGTCCGGTTGATTGGATGTGAAGCAGCAGGCAGAGGTATTGATACTTTTGAAACGGCTGCCACAATAAATACCGGAAGTCTTGGCATTTTCCATGGCATGAAATCCTATTTCTGTCAGGATAAATACGGACAGATCGCACCGGTCTATTCCATCTCCGCAGGACTTGATTATCCGGGCATAGGACCCGAACATGCCTATTTACATGATATCGGTCGGGCAGAGTATGTGCCGGTGACCGATGATGAGGCCGTGAATGCCTTTGAATATCTGGCAAGGACAGAAGGCATTATTCCGGCGATTGAGTCAGCTCATGCCATTGCATATGCAATGAAAATAGCACCAACATTAGATAAAGATAAAATTATCGTCATTACGATTTCCGGCAGAGGCGACAAAGATTGTGCTGCGATTGCACGTTACAGAGGAGAGGATATTCATGAGTAAGATAAAAAAAGCATTTGAAAAGGGAAAAGCATTTATTCCTTTTATAACCTGTGGTGACCCGGATCTTGAAACGACAGCTGCGGTTGTTCGAGCTGCTGTAGAAAATGGTGCGGATTTGATTGAACTTGGTATTCCTTTTTCAGATCCGACAGCAGAGGGGCCGGTGATCCAGAGGGCAAATATAAGAGCTTTAAACGGCGGCGTGACAACAGATAAAATATTTGACCTTGTAAGAGAACTTCGACGCGATATTGACATACCGATGGTTTTTATGACCTACGCAAATGTTGTTTTTTCCTATGATGCAGAGCGTTTTATCGCTGCCTGCAGTGAAATTGGGATTGATGGACTTATTCTTCCGGATCTGCCCTTTGAAGAAAAAGAAGAGTTTCAGCCATTATGCCGCCAATATGGTGTCGATTTAATTTCTTTAATTGCACCCACATCCGAAAACCGTATTGCCATGATCGCAAAAGAGGCAGAAGGCTTTATCTATATCGTCTCAAGTCTCGGAGTTACCGGAGTGCGAAGTGAGATCAAAACCGATCTTCCTTCCATCGTGTCCGTAGTAAGAGAAAACACAGATGTTCCATGTGCCATAGGATTTGGCATTTCGACACCGGAGCAGGCAAGGAAAATGTCTCAAATATCCGACGGCGCGATTGTTGGATCCGCCATCATTAAACTTATTGAAACCTATGGCAAAAATTCCCCAAAATACGTGGGTGACTATGTAAAATCCATGAAAAATGCCATTGGGGACGGAGTTATTGGCTGAGA
>JAEDFR010000069.1 GCA_016297945.1 Lachnospiraceae bacterium
TCAGCAAAGCCGGCTTCTTCTCATCAGACAGAACCATCGACCAGTACAATAAAGAAATCTGGAAACTGTAAAAATAATTAAGGAATAGCAGTTGACAAGAAATAAATGAAGTGCTAAGATTTTACTAATTTAATGAGTTAAACCGTTGAAGTGGAGATAACGGCGTTTCACGCCCCTACAGAGAACCTGTGATGCTGAGATACAGGCAGGAAACAAGACGTCAAATGGACCACGGAGGGCGCAAGGAAAGATTCTATATGGGATTTAGTATTTTGCGACGTAAGGCATGCGTCAGTTGCCGGGGATATCAGAGGTATCCCGCAGAGCGTGTGATTGTTCACAAATTCAAGGTGGCACCGCGGATAAAGATTATTCGTCCTTGACAGATATAATTCTGTCAGGGACTTTTTTGTTATACACGATGAGCCAAGTTCAAATTTGTGCTTGCACAAGAATTTGAATTTGGCGAACGTATAATCACTGAGATGGAACGAAGTGAAAACGAAGTGATTATACAGAGTGTATAGCGATCAGTCGAAGACTGATTGGCACGATGAGCCAAGTTCAAATTTGTGCTTGCACAAGAAAGTAGGACCAAGCTATTAAAAACTTAATAACAATATGAAGCAAGAAAAATCAATTAATAAAGGAGAGAAAAACATGATTAAAGAAGCAATCGTAAAAATTGTCAATAAGGATGACCTTAGCTATGATGAGGCTTATCAGGTTATGAATGAGATTATGAGCGGAGAAACTACCCCGACACAAAATGCGGCATTTTTGGCAGCGCTTTCTACTAAAAGTGCTAAGGCAGAAACAACCGATGAAATTGCAGGCTGTGCGGCTGCCATGCGTGATCATGCGACCAAAGTGGAAACCGGCATGGATGTTTTTGAAATTGTCGGCACCGGCGGAGATAATGCACAGAGCTTTAATATTTCCACAACCTCGGCACTGGTTGCGGCAGCAGGAGGAATGAAGGTTGCAAAACACGGAAATCGTGCAGCTTCTTCCAAATGCGGAACGGCAGACTGCTTAGAAGCATTAGGTGTAAATATTCAGCAGGATCCTGATAAATGTGTGGAACTTTTAAAAGAAGCCGGAATGTGTTTCTTCTTTGCACAGAAATATCATTCATCCATGAAGTATGTAGGTGCTATTCGTAAAGAATTGGGATTTCGAACTGTATTTAATATTTTGGGACCGTTGACAAATCCCGGTAGTCCCAAAATGCAGTTGCTTGGCGTATATGACGAATATCTAGTTCAGCCGCTGGCGCAGGTTTTGATCAATCTTGGCGTGGAAAGAGGTATGGTTGTATACGGACAGGACAAACTGGATGAAATATCTTTAAGTTCTCCCACAACAATCTGTGAATTTAAAGACGGCTGGATAAAAAACTACGTAATCACTCCGGAAGACTATGGATTTGAAAGATGTAAGAAAGAGGATTTGGTCGGAGGAACACCGGAAGAAAATGCGGCTATTACAAAGGCAATCTTAAGTGGCGAAGAGAGAGGACATAAGAGAAATGCCGTTTTATTAAATGCTGGCGCATCTTTATATATAGGCAAAAAAGCAGAAACCTTTGCGGATGGAGTGAAACTGGCAGCAGAATTGATTGATAGCAAAAAAGCATTGGATACGCTCAATAAAGTGATCGAAGTAAGCAATCGATAACTAAAAAGTTTGTGTGAATAAGTGTGATCAGACAAATGCAGGTACGGGTATTGGTGCGTGCTTGCATTTTCTTTTTTATTCGTAATATAATAATGATACCAGGGTCAAAAGGTCATACTTTTCATGCTCGCATGAAAAAGTATGACTTTGGGACCCGCAAAACATGAGAAAGTAGCCCGATTAGGGCGGATTTCGAATGTTTTAGGATTGCAAGAGCACAAAGTGCGTAGCAATCCGTTGGTATCATGAGGTCAAAATACCTTTTTGCCCCCAACATCATAATATTTATGCTTTCGCCAGTCATCATAATATTTATACTTGAACTTTCACATAAACTGTGCTATCTTGTAACTAAAGAAAGCACCCACTCCAAAGGTGGATGCTCCTAGCATAAGATTAATGCCTTTAAGGGCACGGCCTATCCTGTGGGTGAGACAGGATAGGCATTTTTATTTTCGCTTGTTTCTCTTATCGAGAAAGGCAAGCAACGCAACAATCAAACTACCAAAGGTAAATAACAAAGTTAAAATACCAAGGGAAACCGAAAGGATTTCATAAGCTGTCATAATCGTCACCTCCCTTCCTATGTATTCCGGCTAACCGGTTTTCAAAGCCGGGAGGCTACCACCCTGTCATAGGTGCTTTCCATAATCCAATTCTATCACAGGTCAAAAATGATTACAACGATATTTTGTATATTTTTCCACATAAAAAAATATACAAAAAGTTTTATATATTTCTTCCCACTTTTAGATAAACACGTATCATCTTACTAAAACCAATCCAAAAACAAATCTTCCTTAGTTCCACTCTTCCACTGCCTTATTGTAGTAATCCATCAATACCGGCTTTGTCAATCGGTTAATCTCGACCGTTTCATTGATTTCATCCTTGCCAAACAAAAAAAGCGCCGAAACATTTTCCGAAGTCAGATATCTGGTTTCGACATCAAATTTAAAATCATCTTTTAGCTCTCTCTTGCTGGCCATATTAAATCCCCAGTCTCCGAACGCCGGAACCTGAAGATGATAAGGCTTTACCAAAAAACCTTCACTTTCTATTGTTTTGTTGATACACCAGAAAGCCTTTGTTGCATAATAAGGACTGGTAGACTGCACAACCATGACGCCGTCATCCTTTAAACAGCCGCCGCACATTCTGTAAAAGATATTGGAATACAATTTGTTGAGTGATTCACAGTTAGGATCCGGCAAATCCACAATAATCAAATCATACTTTTCTTTACAAGACTCCAAATACTCATAAGCATCTTCATTGTGCACGAAAAGCTTCTCCGATTTCAGACTGCCCTGATTAATGGTAGCAATATTTTCATTGGTGGAACAAATCCGAATCATCTCTGAATCCAAATCCACCAGATCAATTTTTTCTACCTCATCATACTTTAATACTTCTCGGACAGCCAGGCCGTCACCACCGCCTAAAATCAAAATCTCGGACCGATACTCCAGCGCACTCATAGGGATATGAACCAATGCCTCATGATAGCGGTATTCATCTGCTGTCGAAAACTGACAGTTGCCGTCAATATAAAGGCGCACATCATCCCGATGTTTGGTCATTACAATTTTCTGATATTCCGTCTGTTCCATATAAATGATATGATCGCGATACAATCCCCCTTCTACACCTTCAGAAATATTATCTGCAAATATCATTCCCAAAACCATAAAGAGAGCAATGCAGGCAGCTAACAGACGATAAATCTTGATTTCCCGGACACGCTCTCCAAACCGCCACAAAATAAGCATTGCCGCAACAATATTAAGCAGTCCGCAAAGAAATGAAGTTGCAAAATAGCCAAGCTTTGGCAATAAAAGGAGAGGGAATGCAATCGCTCCAAGCAGCCCGCCGATATAATCAAAACTGAAAATTGAGGACAATGTGACAGATAAGTCATTTTCATCCGCTTCAATAATCCTTGTCATAATCGGAATTTCGGCACCGGCCAGTGTTCCAATTAATATAATTTCCAAATACATCACGACTGCATAATTGGAAATATAAATATTGGATAAGAAAAGCAGAAGGGAGCTTACGCCCCCAACTATGCCAATACTCAATTCAATTGTGACAAAGATATTAAACAAGTTCTTTTTAAAATATTTTGATATGTAGGATCCAAAACCCAATGCCGCCATATATAAGCCGATAGTAATTGAATACTGCAGGGTGCTGTTTCCCAACAGATAAGAGCTGACCGCACTGATGATTAACTCATAACACATCGAACAGCCTGAAATAATCAGAGTTGTCAGCATCAAAAGTCTGTACTTTTTACTCATGTCAATACCTTTTCTTTAATTCACATTTTAATTGTGTAGTTGCAAAAGCAACCATCACTCAATAATAACGATAACAGTATGCTTGCGGTATCATTATTTGCTGATTTCAAATGGTGTATATACTTTTACTCACAATTATTACTATTATTTTACTGAATTACACCACTTACGATAAATGCAATACCAACAAACATACCAAAAATCATAATACCTGCTGCTTCATTTCTTTCTTTTAAAGCAACATTGAAATTGAATTTTCTGTTGATGATATCAACAATAAAGTAAGCAAGAATAAATGCCACAATTCCGATAGCGGAATAAACAACGGTATCAATAGATCCCCGCAAAAGTTCGGTTGCTTCGCCGGCAGAAAATGAAATAATTGCTGAGCGAATAACAAATCCAAGTCCTGCATAGATACCGGCAGATACCCAGCCTACTGCTTTATTACCATCATTGATTTCCTGCGGAAAATCAACCGGAATGCACAAATCGATGATCCAATAACCAAGCATCATCATTACAAGACCAATAGCAAGATAAACGACTGTTTCAAGAATCACTGTTAACATATTTTTTCTCCTTTTCCTAAAAAAACTTAAACTATTCAAAATACACTATTTTTACAACTCATTACTTTCACAGAATAATTTCATTCTTTATGCTTCATCCAAATAGCGAAAACTACTTACCGCTACTAATGCCACCGCTTGAGGAGCTTCTATTATTCACACTGGACTGTCTGACAGAATTGGAATAACTGTCAAAATATCCGTTTCCGATATTGTGCACCGTTGAACCGCTATACATTGTATATGCAGATGGGGAACTCTTATACTTGCCGGAATCGGTAGAATGACCACTGCTGTAATAATGACTGCGATACCATTTCGTATCACTATCAGAGCATTTATAAGGGGCATTATCTGAAGTATAGTTATACTTTCTGGGCGACACCTGAACGTAAACCATATCCGCTTCCCCTTCCGGATGATAAATCAAACAATACTCACCACTTGTAAGGATTGCGATTTCCGCATCCGTCACATCATCCTTTTGCGTAACAGACTCTGTCTTTCCTTCAATCCCATCAATAATATCTTTGGCAACGGCATCCGTTGTACTTTCACTTCCGAAGGGATGATAGGAATAAACCATGGCTTCCTGCTTTTCATTTCCGGTGATCGTCGTTTCATAATAATAATCAGGCGAACCTTTCAAATATTTGGCTATCGCTTTATTATTCGAACCGGAAGACGAAATAATGGTTGACAGCATGCTTAAAACATACATACCAATAAAAACACTGACAAAAATCCATACCAGCTTTTTCGAATTCGTTTTCTTTGGTTCTTTATAGCCAAGTACCTCAATGTCCGTCGGTTCAATATAAACACCGCGGGAATACTCAGCGCCATCGCTCCAGATTTCAACAGAAAGCGTCTTTTCTTCTGCTTCATCCTCGTATTCCACAAAATTTGCACGTTCACCAGGATCCACATCTACATCTCCGCCAAATTCCCGCACAATTTGTGTACCTTCATCAACCTTGTGCCACTCCGGCCCGATCTGACCTCTGATGTCGTTCGCCGGCCAGGAAAGCGAATACTCATTATAGCATTCATCACAGGAAAGCCAGCGTTCTCCGTTTTGCGTTCTTATTCGATATTCTGTCCATTCCTTATTTCCATCCTGTGGATTGGAATATTTGATATAACCAATGACAGTTCCATCAATTCCATTGACCTTTAATATCGTACCAACTCGATAAAACAATGTTCTACCCCCTTCTTTACTATATGGTTTTTCAAATCATTCTATTTAAAACCATTTCTGATTAACGATTAATTTTACGTTCTACCAAATGAAGCTCAATTCGTTCGGCCTCAAACAATTCTTTCAGCTTTTCTGATATTCCTTCGACAACCTCATCCTTGCAGGAAAAAATATCGATTGCCGCATATCCGTATTCAGGCCATGTATGTATTGAAAAATGAGATGTAGAAATCACTGCAAAATACGTGACACCGATCGGTTCAAACTCATGTACGCACTCTTCAACAATTTGTGCACCCACAAACTCTATCGCCATATGCGCTGCTTTTTTTACCGCTTCCACATCATCAATCATTTGCGAACATCCATACAAATCCGCAATTAACTGTACTGCCATTTTTTATCTCCAACCTAATTGTTTCTACCAAATAATTTTCCTGTCAGCTTGTGTAGCCTGCCATAATTGTGTTTCGATGAAGCTTTATCGCTTCCACACTTGGTACAACAGGAACAATCCGAACGGTTATAGGAACCACAATATTCACATAGCCAGTCCGGTGCATTAGTCGTTTTCGCTTTTTCTTCCGCTGTCAGAGTTGCCGCATCCAAATCCTGCGGTAAATAAAACATCGTCTCCACGCCTCGCGGCTTTCCACATGACGTGCACGCATCATAACGGGCCTTGATTGCCTTTGTCCCACAATAGACACAATCCCAAAGACCTTCAATTCTTCTTTCTTCCATAATATTATATTTCCCCCTCCGGTACACATCAAAATCTATTCTTGAAAATCGTACTATTTTTCCAATTCTTCCATATATCCTGCCGTAATAATACCTGCCGGCAATGCAACAATCGCAATCCCGATAAAGGAAGACAACATTGTCACGATCCGCCCGATTGTCGATACCGGATAGATATCACCATATCCCATCGTGATTAAGGATACTTTCGAATAACCGCTTTCTCATGATTTTTTCCAATCTTTTAATATAAAAGTCTGATTGACATGGCAGACTATATGTATATTTTATTATATATATAGTGGAATTGCTATATAATATTTCGTTCATAATCAATCAAGTTTTTGTTAAAATAGTACAAAAAGCCATATGAAAAAGGAGCTGATTTTACAGCCCCTTTCATCTTCACTCTTCAATGCAACAAATCGTTTTTACTCTATTTGTAGTATGAAGGAACATAAAACGATTCTATATAACCACAAGTTGTACATGTATGAAAATAGTAATTTGTTTCTCCAACGATTTCCGCCTCTCTCAATTCAACTACTATATGAGGTTCATGACACTTAACTGTAATAACTCTATCAAAACTGGGGAGCTGACCATCTCTCCAATAAGAATTCCCCGTATAGCCTGTACGAGGATCATAAGTCACACCATATGCTGCCCCCCTGTTTAGTTCACCGTTTGAATCAAGAATTAGTCCTCTCTCTTTAACCAGTCTAAAATCGTATTCTTCTTCCACTTCATTTTCATTATATCCACTATATTCATGATTGTCCGGATTTAAATATCGTGTAAGATAATTATAATTTATAAGAATTACATACCATTTGAAATATATCCACGGCATCCTTACTACTTATCCAACATTTTCTTCAACTCATCCATGAATGTATTCACATCTTTAAATTCCCGGTAAACCGATGCGAAACGGACATAAGCAACGTCATCGACAGCTTTTAATTTATCCATAACCAATTCGCCGATGACATTGGAAGAAATCTCCTTTTCCTCCATGTTGAAAATTTCTGTTTCAACCTCTTCCACAATTTCCGCAATGCGATTTGCACTAACGGATCTCTTGTGGCAGGCTAACAAAACGCCGGCTTCGATTTTTCCACGGTCGTAAGTTTCTCTGGTATTATCTTTTTTAATAATAATCAGTGGAATGGTCTCAACCTTTTCATAGGTTGTAAATCTCTTATCACATCCGTCACAAACACGGCGTCTGCGGATAGAATTATTATCTTCAGCCGGTCTGGAATCGATAACTCTGGTATTTTCGTGACCACAAAAAGGACATTTCATAATGTAATTTACCTCTCATAAAATTCAATGATATGTTACCCAAACGAACATCTATAACACAATATTTTGTTGCTACATCAATCGTTTTTTACATTATATTCCATTTTAGATTTTATGTCAACAAGTTATGGTAACCAATTTCTCCTAACAGCAAAAATCCACCAGAATAATATCCGGTCCAATCTGTTTAATATTGCAAAAAGGGATTTCGTGCTCATCTCCGAAGAAAAAGCCCCAAATCCCACACTTTTCCGCTATAATCAATTTTCGAATGCAGCCATTACACTCGTCAAATTCCAAATCCACAACGTGCCCAAGCTTACGGCAGTCCTTCACACAGATAACTTCCTTTTTGCTAAATTCATCGAATGTCATAAAACCACCATAAAACATCGTATTACTATAAGTTATGCCATCCGACGGATTATGTGTAACATGAAAATCTCATTTTGCATGTGTCTTTTGCAAACCATAAAGCATAAAAAATCATTTATCCAACCATGCTTTCATATAATTCCCGTACAGACGGAAAACAAAAATCAATTCGATTTTCACTCGTTGCAACATCCTGTTCTTTAGCTTCTCCCGTAAACACAAGACAGGTTTCCACTCCGGCATTCTCTCCACAGGCAATATCTGTATAAATCCGATCACCAACAACCAAAGTCTCTTCTTTTGAAAAGCCCGTTATCTCCATGGAAAAATCTACCAGACCGGGGGACGGCTTGCCTAAATATTGCGGTTTTCTGTCTGTTGCCGCAGAAAGCATATTACAAATAGAACCACAATCCGGAATCATTCCAAAATCAACCGGACAACGCAGATCCGCATTGGTAGCAAGCCAACTTCGCTCTTTTCCGGTATCCATTAATAACCGGCACGCATTTTCAATTTTTTCATAGGTCAGTTCAGTATCAAATGCAGTCAGCACTACATCCACATCATCCGTAACTTCTGTTGTAACACTCAATCCATTTTTGGCAAGCTCTTCAAAATAGGAATCGGTTGCCATAACAAAGATACGGTCACCTGCATGATGCGTTTTCAGATAAGAAAGAGTATAGCTTCCGGCCGTCACAAAGTCATCAGCAACTGCTTCAATCCCCATCCTTGCAAACTTTTCTACATAATCTGCCGTACTTTTGGAGGAATTATTTGTAATATAAATAGCTCTTCCACCAATCCTTCTTATATACTCCAGCAAATCCATGGTACCGGGAATGACATCCTCCGACAACGCAATTGTCCCGTCTATATCAAACAAAAACAGTTTTTTCCGTTTTAAATGTTCCAAATGCTCATTCATATGTCTATTTGTGATATTCCCCATGTAGTCTCCTTGTTTACGTGCACTTTTTTCCATATACTTACTAAACCGCATATTTTTACGAATATACTTATTCAAAACATATGCCCAATAAACACACTCATTTTTTGTAATTCTTATTTACTCATTTCCGGCGCAAATTCCGCAACCCAGACAGCTTTTTTTGCAGCAAGGCTTTTAGGCAGATCTAAAATTCTCTGATTGGATGAACCGCGGAATTTCAAACGGATATCCTTTTTATCTATCTGAAATTCACCATCCACCAAAACATCAATAAACTTAAGCAAAGCATCGGTTGCCTCACATCGAGCCCTGCTCTTTGCACCAAATAACAAATCCTTTTCCAAAGTATACCCTGTATAGCACCAGATATTCTTGTCCGGATATATCTCCTTTACCTTTTCTAAAAAAGGTAATAAAACCGTCTGATTTTGTGGCTCCAACGGTTCTCCGCCAAGAAGGGTCAACCCCTTTACAAACCCCGGCTTTAATGCTTCTATAATCTCGTCTTCCGTTTCCCTGGTAAACGGCTTTCCATATTCAAAATTCCAGGTTTCCGGATTAAAGCATCCCTTACAATGATGCGTACAACCGGAAACAAATAATGAAACACGGACACCCACCCCATCGGCGATGTCCGTTTTCTTGATTAATCCATAATTCATATCAAATCCCACAATCTATAAATGAAGTACACGATCCTGAATTTCCTGTGTTCTTCCCTGATTCCAAAACTGTGTGCCGATATAGCCGCAAGTACGACGTGCTACGTTCATGGTATCCTGATCCCTGTTTCCGCAGCAAGGGCATTCCCAAACCAGTTTGCCGTCATCATCGCTGGTAATCTGAATCTCACCATCAAAGCCGCACTTCTGACAATAATCACTCTTGGTATTCAATTCTGCATACATAATATTGTCATAAATATGCTGCATAACGGAAAGAACCGCATCCAGATTGTTCTGCATGTTCGGTACTTCCACATAGCTTACCGCTCCGCCCGGAGACAGTTTCTGGAATTGCGCTTCAAAACTCAACTTGGAAAATGCATCAATTTCTTCTGTTACATGAACATGATAACTGTTGGTAATATAGTTTTTATCGGTCACTTCAGGAATCGAACCAAAACGCTTCTGTAAACATTTTGCAAACTTGTAAGTTGTAGATTCCAAAGGTGTACCGTATAAACTAAAATCAATATTGGTATCTGCTTTCCATTTTGCGCATGCATCATTGAGATACTGCATAACCGAGATTGCAAACGGAGTTGCAACCGGGTCGGTATGGGATTTTCCCGTCATATAACGGGTACATTCACACAGACCGGCATAACCAAGTGAAATGGTTGAATATCCGTCATACAAAAGTTTATCAATGGCTTCACCTTTTTTCAGTCGTGCCAATGCACCATACTGCCACAAAATGGGAGCTACGTCAGAAAGTGTTCCCTTTAGTCGCTCGTGACGGCACATCAATGCACGCCGACATAACTCCAGACGTTCATCCATGATTTTCCAAAATTTATCAATATCCCTGCCGGATGAACATGCCACATCAACCAGATTGAGGGTTACAACACCCTGGTTGAAACGTCCGTAGTATTTATTCTGATTTTCTTTATAGTTGCCGGCATTGGCAATATTACCGACACCTGCTTTAGTAAATCTGTCAGGTGTCAGGAAAGAACGGCATCCCATACAAGGATAACAGTCCCCGTTCTTTAATTGTTTCATAATTTTTTCGGAAATATAATCCGGAACCATCCGCTTTGCAGTACACTGAGCCGCTAACTTGGTAATCTCCCAGTATTTGCTGCCTTCCCGGATATTATCTTCTTCCAATACATAAATTAACTTCGGGAATGCCGGAGTAATATAAACTCCCTTTTCATTCTTTACGCCCAAAATACGCTGTCTTAACATCTCCTCAATGATCATCGCAAGATCATCGCGAACACGCCCTTCCGGAACCTCATTTAAATACATAAATACGGTAACAAACGGTGCCTGTCCATTGGTTGTCATCAACGTAATCACCTGATACTGAATCATCTGAACGCCACGTTCAATTTCTTCCTTGACGCGGATTTCAGCAATTTCATTAATCTGTTTTTCATTTAAATCGATACCGGCATCCTGATATTCCTTTGTCACCAGACGGCGAATTTTTTGTCGGCTGATATCCACAAATGGTGCCAGATGCGCCAGCGTAATACTCTGACCACCGTATTGTGAGCTGGCAATCTGCGCAATACTCTGCGTAGCAATATTACATGCCGTTGAAAAACTCTTTGGTGTATCAATCATAGTTTCGCTGATTACAGTACCATTTTGAAGCATATCCTCTAAATTGACCAGACAGCAGTTGTGCATATGCTGGGCAAAATAATCCGAATCATGAAAATGAATCAAGCCTTCTTCATGCGCTTTTACGATATCCGGCGGAAGTAAAAAACGACGTGTAATATCTTTGCTGACCTCACCGGCCATGTAATCACGCTGAACACTGTTTACAACCGGATTTTTATTGGAATTCTCCTGTTTTACTTCTTCATTATTGCACTCAATCAGAGTCAAAATCTGTTCATCGGTTGAATTCGATTTACGAATTAAAGCTCTCTTATAACGATAGGTAATGTATTTTCTGGCCACCTCAAAAGCAAGCTGCTTCATAATCTGGTTTTCTACCATATCCTGAATCTCTTCGACACTGGGTGTATGTGTCATTTCCATACAAAGCGTCTGTACATTGTCGGAAATCACATCAATCTGTTTGTCTGTCATGCGATCAGCTTCATTAACCTCCCGGTTCGCTTTCTGCACGGCCGCCATAATTTTAGAGATGTCAAACCCCACTTCTTTTCCGCTTCTTTTGATGATTTTCATGAAAAAACCTTCCCCTTTATATCCAAATCTAGTATTTTATGTCAACACCTTCCACAAGATGTTGCGATTTTAATTATAGGACAGTTCCTATAGAAAAGCAAGGCTTATCAAGTTAAAAAACAAATGTATTTTTACATCTACTTGGATTCATGATATTCTTCTTCGGTATTAACGCTCCAGACATTCTTCTTGTCCGTTACGCCGGCAAGAATATTTTTTACCGCCTCAAAAGAAGTACACATGGAATGATCTAAATTGTTGTAACGGTGCTGTCCGTTTCGTCCCACACAGAATAAATTGGGAATAGTATCCAGATAATTTCTTAACTCATCCATCTGTGCATAGGTATCAAAATAAGCAGGGTATGCTTTTTTTACACGCTCTACATGATAATCAAGCACTTTGGATTCATCATCGATTAGATTCATCGTAACCATTTCCCGAATCCCCATCCGGGCAAATTCGTCATCCGACATGCTCCACATCGAATCGCCTTCATTGCAGAAATATTCCAGTCCCATCCAGACCGTATGTTCCACATCTTTTACCAGATACGGCGACCAGTTGTTGTAAATCTGAAAACGACCCATGGATACATTTTTATCATGTACATAAACCCAGTCATCCGGAACAATGTTGCCCATGGTCGGAATGCCGGTCTTATTTTTAAGATTTAATTTGGATATCAGAACACCTACCGTCATATAATCACGATACGGAAGTCCTGCCGCAATATCTGCATAGTGCTTTGGCACATCATTGATTCCGGCAACCAGATCTTTGACTGGCATGGATGAAATCACATAATCACCGGACATTTCTTTTCTGACGCCGTCTTCTTCATAAACAACGCCCGTTGCAATGTTTGAAGCATCTTTCTTAACACCGACAACTTTTGCATTTTTATAAATGGTGCCGCCTTTTTTTAACACTTCATCCGCCGTCACTTCCCAAAGCTGGCCGGGTCCTAACTTCGGATATGAAAATTCTTCAATCAGCGAAGTATTAACCTTGCGGTTTTTGACTTTAAAAATCTTGCCCAAAGAATCCTTGATAAT
>JAEDFR010000070.1 GCA_016297945.1 Lachnospiraceae bacterium
AGTTATTCAAGATTGCTCGAAGTTGCTCAAGATTATTCAAAAGTTATTCTAGGTTGTTCAATGCTGTTCGAGATTGTTCGAAATTTACAGTATTCCCATACATTCCAGCCTATTCACACCGACTCTTTTTGCAGATTTCATCCAATTCATCCACACTGTATTTCAAAAACTCATCCGGGCGGATGGTTCTGTCATCTACATAAAAGCCATGATGACCGGGCCAGGGTTTGCCATAGATAATTTCATCATATGGAATATCCCATTTATCAAGCCACTGTAAAAGAACCTTTGCAGTGTTAGCATTGATTAACCCAATATTTCCGTTGTAGCTGTTCATATTGCGGGAGGTAAAAAGCACGATTTTGGCCCCACCTTCTTTGTATTCGCGCAGTTTTGCAAGCATTTCCGGAAAAGGAACCAGATCAATATATTCCTCTTCTTTTTTCTTAATTGGGCACAAAGTGCCGTCAATATCAAAGCAAAATGTCAATCCTTCGTACATGTTTCCACCTCATCTAATATTTTAATTGCGTTTAACAAAAATCCAAACACCTTACCGGGCTGATCCATATGATAGGGGAGCATAGATAAAAACAGGCTCGCCTCATACAGCCTTACCAGAGCATAATTGTATCCATTTCCCTGTAAATAGGATTTGAAAATCTCCTTATAGGAGGTATTATCCGTATCAATCGTCAAATCCAATTTCAAATCTCTTTTGATTGAGATTTCATACAGACCGCTGTTAAAAAAGTCATAGCAGCCGCAAATGGAATGGGAAAGCTTTGCCAGATCATAATAAGGGTCCGTATACAGTTCTTCTTCCTGCAGTGCCCCTTTCGGATCTATCAGTTTGAGAATTTCTGCCTCTTTACTGTACAGAATGTTGGAAAAGCAAAGATCGCCATGCCCCACAGCCAGCTTGCCATAGTTACGATTGTTAGCCATTGCTAATTTCTCATACAGCTTTTCATATTTTGAAACAACATCCGCAATTCCGTCATAAGACGTTCCCATTTTGATCATCGAATCAAACTGTTCATATTCTTTATACTTTTTCAGCTCTTCCATACGGGCTGCCAGCTTATCAATGTAGAGTTCTTTGGCAACAGCCTTTCCTACGTCAGAAGAAACTTCTTTGGTGGCACGCAGATTAATAAAGTAAAATAGCTTATCCAGAATATCTTTCAGTTCATCTTCATCCACTGCACCATGGACAAAACGAATGGCGATATCCGTCATATGAAACCGTTCCATGGTATAAGAAGCGCCATCCGCATCCTCTTTATAATCATAAGGCATGACAAACCACATTTTCATCATCTCCGGAAGGAGATAATAAAACTGATACTCTGCCTTGATCTTTTCTTTTTTGGTGGACCTCTTGGTTACGGTATATTCATCACCTGCCAGCGCATTAAAGAAACGGGCATCAAAGCCGCCTGTGATAAAGGTTAAGAAGTTAGCCCTGACTGACAAATCCATAAATGCATCATTTTCAATTCTTTCAGCCTCATATTCTCCGGCAATCAAAGCATCAAACGCCTTTTTATAACTGTCCGCCCCGGCTAAAAAGCTCATGGCCGGCTTATTATCACAAAAAGCGGTATAGGATTCATTCATAAATTCCGCTTTTTTCAAAAGAACAGAAAAAGCCTTGGTATCCTTTAATCCGAAATTGGAATACAGATGCACAATGGTTGTATTGTTATCCAGCGGAAGTGCCGCAAACAAAGCGGCATTGTCTTTTTCACCCTTATAATTAAAAACGGTAAGCACCTGTTTTTCTTTGACTATTTCTGCTTCCATACGATCTTTTAATGTCACACGCTTAAAAATCGTCTCGCCATAGGATTTGGCACCGGTAATTGTTTTTATTTCTTTGCCGGGCATTTTACTGTCATCATAAATCACAAAAATCTGTTTCATTGGCTAACTCTCTTTCTTTTTACGGCTTCTTTTCAGTTTGGCAATCAGGGTAGCAATCAATGCAATCACTAAAAATACTGCCATCAGCAACACGCTTTCATTGGTGTATCTTGAAAGCATTTCACTTGATCCCAGCCCGAAAATTGAACGGATATAATTTTCAAGCGCCGGAATATCAAATGTTTTTCCAATCGCCTTTGCCAAAACGCCAAGGGTAAATATCTCAAAAATCCAACCTGCAAACGAAGATAATAAAATCAGTGCGAATCGGCCGCTAATCAGATTTTGGGTAAAATCAAACCACTGCTTTACGACATCCAGTCCTTTTAATGCGGCAAGCGAACGTTGGGATGTCTTTTCTTTAATCAGATAACGATTCAAATATCGATACGTCGGCAAAACAGAAATATAGCAGATGGCAATGACCAAAAGTACTGCCAAAAATACTAATGTAATATCGGAAAGCACAGCATAAACGGGCACATTTGCCAGCTGACGCGCCAATAAGATATCACAGGGCACTAAGATAATACAAAGTGCCAGGGTATCAAAAAAACGGTCCACTAAAATACTCAGAATGCCGACCTGCCAGTGCTTCGTCTGTCTGCTGATACAGAAAAAGCGATAGACCTCTCCGATTTTATATGGAATTATGAAATTGACAAGTGTGGTCTTTAAGTACAAAAGCACAAATTTCCAAAACGGAATTTTATGTTCCATCAATACCAGATACAGACGAAACATCTTGGCAAGATGGACCAGTACGAATCCCACGAAAAATAAAAACATTAATTCTCTCATACTATTCTCTGGT
Source organism: Lachnospiraceae bacterium (assembly GCA_016297945.1). Taxonomy (GTDB): domain Bacteria; phylum Bacillota; class Clostridia; order Lachnospirales; family Lachnospiraceae; genus UBA2882. The sequence continues at coordinate 2,744 of JAEDFR010000070.1, forward strand.
TTAATACCTTTGATTAATTTCTTGTTGTAATTACCATAATATTATCAGTTAGCAAATACTTACCATTTTTTGTATTTTCCCCATGATACCAACGGATAGCTATGCATTTCAGCTCCTCGGTATCATCAGATTAATAAAATATAACATTAAATATCTTTAATTTCTTCACATGTATAAGAATCATGCGGATTTTCACGAAATTCACTATGGATATATTCATTATTAAAGAAATACATAAATGCCATCTTCAAAACGGTAAACGCCTGATTCATCATTTTCACATTGGAAACCTGATCATCTTCTCTCCAGGAAACCGGATAAAAACGAATATCCTGTTTATAATAATGAGATGCCAAAATCATCACATAATTAAACATCAGATTATCCGGGAACTTCTCAAAGAAGGCATCGGAAAGCATGGAAGTCTTGTACAGATTTAAGCCGGAGCCCAGATCAAAGATACGCTGTCTGGTCACAAAGGCAAAAATGAAATCATATACAATATTTCCAAAGGTACGGAACTTGGAATAACCTTCCAACCTGGAACCTCTCATAAAACGGGCTCCCAATACACAGTCATGTTTTTCATGAATACCTTTTTTTAACATCGGAATAAAATCATGGATATCACCCTGATCATCCCCATGCAACATACACACATAATCATAACCATGATCAACCGCATAATGGAAAGACATCTTCTGTGAGCCTCCAAGACCGTAATTTTCTGTATTGCGCATTAGCTTAATCGGCTTTTCGGGATTTTCTTTGATATAAGATAATACCACTTTTTCCGTATCATCCGTACTGCGGTTATTGACCACCAATACTTCTTCAAAATAAGCTAAAACCTCATCATCCAACTGGTTTAACACACGGATAATCTGCTTTTCACAGTTGTACGCGGGAATAAATAACATCATTTTGGAACTCACGCCTTTTCCTCCTTCTGCTCTAAGAAAATTTTTCTGGTAATAAAGTTGTAAACCATAACAATTCCTGTCGCAATAATCTTGGCACCTGCTGTCACAAGTCCGGCGGTAAGCCATGCGAACATGTCGGCAATCGCTTCATAAACAACATCAACGCAGAACCAGATAATCAACTCGTTTAATAATAATCCGAATAAACTGAGAATAACGAAAATCACAAACTCCTTGCGTCTGTCCATATTCTCTTTTCGGACAAACACAAATTTCATACTCAGGATATAATTGATAATGACAGAAATGGTAAAGCCCCAGAAAGCACCGAACAAAGCCGCCGGTGAAGTTGCCATTCCCAAATTACGACATATTGCCGCAACTACCAAAGTAATCACAAAATCAATTCCAAAACATACGACACCGACTACTCCAAATTTTAAAATCTGCTCGATCAATTTTTTCATTATACATATCCTCTTACTCAGTATCCACATTCGCAAGCATAGCTTCTGTCAGCTCTTTTAATAGTGCATCCGCATCCTCTAAGCTCTCGCCTTTAACGCCCATGTAGAACTTAATCTTAGGTTCTGTTCCGGAAGGACGCAGGCAACACCATGCATCATTATCCAGTTCAAAATATAAAACATTGGATTTCGGAAGGCCTGTCTCATGAGTAGAGCCATCAGCTTCCAATACTACATTTTTGTCATAATCGCGGAAGGCCACAACTTTAAACTTGCCAAATTCTTTCGGCGGATTTGCGCGGAAGCTTTCCATAATTGCTGCGATTTTTGCTGAACCGGTCACACCCTTTAAGGTAACGGTATGCAGTCCTTCTTTGTAATAGCCATATTCTTTATAAAGCTGTAACATCAAATCCCACAAGGTCATGTCCTTTGACTTGCAGTATGCTGCAACTTCGCATAAGCACATAACCGCAACCGGGGCATCCTTATCTCTTGCGTGAGTTCCTGCAAGACAGCCATAGCTTTCTTCCAAACCGAATACATAATTGTAGGAATGATCCTGCTCAAAGAACTTAATCTGTTCACCAATATATTTAAATCCGGTCAAAACTTCGATCAGTTTCACATCAAAGGCAGCCGTCAGTGCATCTGCCATATTGGTTGTCACAATGGTCTTAACTAATGCCGGATTTTCGGGCATCGTATTCGTTGCACGTTTCTGACTTAACAAATACCATGCAATTAACATACCGGACATATTTCCGGTAAAGGACACATATTCGCCGCTTGCCTTATCAAGCGCATATACACCAAGACGATCTGCATCGGGATCGGTTGCTAAAATGATATCTGCATTTACCTCTTTTGCCAGTTTTACGGCCAGTGTAAATGCCTTGGGATCTTCCGGATTGGGATATTCCAAGGTTGTAAAATTCGGATCGGGTTTTGCCTGTTCGGGAACCACATAAACCTTTTTAAAACCAAGCTCTTTTAAAACACGGGTAACCGGGACGAGACCTGTTCCGTTAAAGGGAGAATAAACAATCGTAATATCCTCAGAAACCTGCTCAATCAATTCCGGATGGATAATCTGCTTTTTCAACTCTTCAATGTAAGCATCGTCTATTTCCACACCTACAATTGTAAGAAGACCTGCTGCCTTGGCGACATCCTCATCCATGGTTTTTACCGCATGAAAATCTGTGACATTTCTTACTTCTGTAATGATTTCTTTATCCTTGGGTGCTGTAATCTGTGCACCGTCTTCCCAATATACTTTATATCCGTTGTATTCCGGCGGATTGTGGCTTGCCGTGATAACAATACCTGCAACACAGCCTAATTTACGAACTGCAAACGACAATTCCGGTGTCGGACGAAGCGCATCAAATAAATAGGCATGCACTCCGTTTGCTGCCAGACATAGCGCAGCCTCTTTTGCAAATTCCGGAGAAAAACGACGTGAATCATAAGCAATAGCGCATCCTTTATCTGCACCGCCCTGCTTTACAATATAATTAGCAAGCCCCTGTGTTGCTTTGCGGACTGTGTAAAAATTCATACGATTGGTTCCGGCTCCGATAACACCACGCAAACCGCCTGTACCAAATTCCAAATCTTTAAAGAAGCGGTCTTCTACTTCCGCCTCATTGTTACGGATAGCTAACAACTCCTGTTTTGTTGCATCGTCAAAATAATCATCCTCTAACCAAAATTGAAATGTGTCTGTGTAGCTCATATAAAACTCCTTTTATTCTTTAATTTTATAAACATAATTTGTTTTCTATTTTAATTTCTGTTATGCGTTTCTGTCGTAAACACCAGCAGATTTTTATTTTCTATGCTACTATTTACATCTGCTAATTTTTCTCTTTTCCATGTATCTTCAGCGAAAAATCACTGCGGTCCAATGAAAAATTCACATTGTAATATGGATCGCCTTTCTCTAAAACATTCTTCCACTTATTTTTAAATAAAGCCGCCTCTTTATTGTAGCGGTCACTGTTTGCATCCGAAACAGCCGATGACGTGCCTTTCTTTTCTGCCTCTTTCTGCAATTTAGCTTTTTCCCGTCTGGAAAGTTTCAAATCCGATCCTCTTGAGATCGATTCAAAATGATACAACTCTGCAAACGGTGTAAAGACAATTAAATAACCTTTTTCACGAATGCGCAAACAGAAATCCACATCATTTAACGCAACCGCAAAATCTTCGGACAGGCCGCCAAGCTCCTCATACAAGGATTTTTTAACCATCATACAGGCACCGGTAACAGCGGATACGTCCTGTGCATAACAAAGTTTGCCCATGTATCCTACATTTTCCATGGCAACCTTGTGATGCGAATGACCGGCAGTACGATGTGCTCCGAGTCCCAACACAATTCCGGCGTGCTGAATGGTCTTATTTTCATAATAGAGTTTCGCACCGACAGCTCCGACGTCTTCTCTAAGACCATACATTAACATTTCTTCAATCCAGTTAACGGTAATAACCTGTGTATCATTATTTAGCAAAATCAGGTACTCACCTTTTGCAAAACGGGCTCCAAAGTTATTGATACGGGAATAGTTAAATTCGCCGCCTGCATCATAGGTCACAACCTGAATGCGGGGATGAGTCTTGATTTCCTCATAATATGCAAAAATTTCTTCGGATGTAGAATTGTTTTCCACAACCACAATGTCATAATTCTCATAGGTGGATTTTTCGAGAATGGAATCAATACACCTTTTTAAATCTGACAAATGATCTTTATTGGGAATGACAATGGTTACCCATGGCTCACTCGTCAGTTTATAACGAATGCGGAAAATCGTCTCAAAGGCTCTGGTACTTTCAATCTTAAAATCTTTAAAACCGAACCGAGTCAGATGATCCGCAATGGCACCTCTGGCAGCTTCAATTGCATAGGTCTTGGCACTGATATCCGATGCCACACTGCCCTTGTGGGAACGCCAGTAATACAAAAGTTTCGGTACATGTACCACATGTTTTGCAGCAGTCGTCAGACGCAAAATCATATCATGGTCCTGGCTTCCGTCAAACTGCGAACGGAAAAGCTCGGTTCCTTCCAAAAGCTCTCTGGAAAAGACACTGAAATGGCAGATATAATTATTTGCCCGCAGGTTATCTATCGCATAATCCGGCTTGAAGTGCAGGGTAATCATGTTATCGATATTGCCATTTTTAAAAGTTGCCTCATCGCAGTAAATATAATCAGCATCCTGCTCACAAATTACCTTCATATATTCATAAAGCACAGAAGGATGCAGGATATCATCATGATCAAACAAGCCGATATACTGTCCGGTTGCCATCTTGTAACATTCATTGGTATTACCGGAGATGCCCTCGTTTTTTTCCAACTTCATATATTTGATACGCGAATCATCCTTCGCATAATCCATACACATTTTGCCGACATACTCATGCTGTGCATCCGAACCGTCTGCCAGACACAGTTCCCACTTTTGATAGGTCTGATCCGTGACGGATTCAATCATCTCAGTCAGAAACTTTTTAGGTGTATTATAAAGCGGTACTAAAATACTGATCGTAATATCCTTATCAAATTCCGTGGAGGTTTCTAATTTCCGTTGCGCGGCATTGGGAAAGCTCTTCTTTCCATGTTGTTTCATGGCTTTCTTTTCAATCAGCTTGGACTTTATCTTATGTGCAATTCCACGCGGATTGCCGTGAGCCATCAAGCGCTGGTAATTACGGATAAAAAAGTGCATTACCATACGAAGAGGCTTGGATAACTTCCACAAAGGATTCCCCTTGATATGATTCAAATGCCACTCAGCATCCGTTGCACGCGCAATTGCATCGGCAAGCTCGTCCGTCAATTCTGCATTGCGATTTTTTTCACGCTCAAAAGCCTGCTTATAATATTCGAGCAGTTCTTCTATATTCTGTTGATTTTCATTCTGTTGGTTTTCATTCTCTTGGTTCATATTTTTCCTACTTTTTGCCGATTTCTCGCCGTTTGGTATGCTCCGGCTTGCTTTTTTCTTGCTTATTTTTCTTCCTCGGGCATACTTCTCATCAGTTTCCCGCCGTCCGGTATGCCCCGGCTTACTTTTTTCTTGCTTATTTCTCTTCCGCGGGCATACTTTCTATTAATTTCCAGCCGTCTGGTATGCCCCGGCTTGCTTTTTTTCTTACTTTTTCTCTTCCACGGGCATACTTCTCGTTAGTTTCACGCCATCCGGTATGCCCCGGCTTACTTTTTTCTTGCTTATTTCTCTTCCGCGGGCATACTTTCTATTAATTTCCAGCCGTCTGGTATGCCCCGGCTTGCTTTTTTTCTTGCTTTTTTCTCTTCTGTGGGCATACTTGCCATCCGTTTTCCGCCGTCCGGTATGCCTCGGCTCGCTTTTTTCTTGCTTATTTCTCTTCTGCTGGCATACTTTTCATCGATTTCCCGCCGTCCAGTATGCCCCGGCTTGCTTTTTTCTCGCTTTTTTCTCTCTTTTTTCTCTTCCTCGGGCATACTTTTCATCAGTTTCCCGCCGTCCGGTATGCCCCGGCTTACTTTTTTCTTGCTTTTTTCTCTTCTGTGGGCATACTTGCCATCCGTTTTCCGCCGTCCGGTATGCCCCGGCTCGCTTTTTCCTTGCTTTTTTCTCTTCCGCAGGCATACTTTTCATCGATTTCCAGCCGTCCAGTATGCCCGGCAGCTCATTTTCAATTTTCAATAATGATAAAAATAACAACAAGAATAACAAAAAATCAATAAGTATCCAAAATCAATAATCCATATAGCACATATTCAAATCAACCCGTGTCTCAATACCATCCACAGTTCCGGCAGATGTGTATTGCCACAAAGCATACTCGCCCTCATAGGTTGCTTTTTTCGAATATTGTGCAAGCCAGACAGTATAGTCAGAAAGGTCATCCATGGTCAGATTATGTTCCAGCCAATGCTTGCTGGCATAAATACCACTGTTAAATCCTGCATTTTCAATTGTTTTGCAAAATGCATCACAGACTGCTGTACGCGTCTCAACATCCAGTCCGTCAGCCCTGCCGTTACCACCGGCTCCTTCGGTATCGATAAAAATCGGAAGTGCCAGCTCATATTGTTTGGAAAGGGCAAGAGCCATACTGGCTTCTTCTACTGCCTCGACCGGATTGACAGCCTGTGTAAAGAAATAAATACCGACCTTGATACCCGCCGCTTCGGCGCCCTCAATATTTTTCTTAAAATACGGATCTTCAACCAGTGCACCTGTAGAAGAACCACGGTATCCGCATCGAATAATCGCAAAATCCACACCGGAATCAGCAACAGCCTGCCAGTCAATTTTCTTGTTCCATTTCGATACATCAATTCCGAACAAGGCATCCTCATCATCCAAGCGTTGATTACTTTCCGTTCCATCCGAATCCTGCTCTGCTTCATTAACAGCAGTATCTTCTGCCTTTGCATCAATCTCATCTTCGGATTTGATCAAGAAAGAAATATCATCAATAATCGTATAATCCAATTGTTCTTTGACCGAGATTTTGACATCCGAAGCATCCGTCAAAACATATCCGTCTGCCCCTTTCAAGGACAATTCATAATCTCCCGGCTCAACCGGTGCGATATACACGCTGCCGTCTTTATCCCCATCTTTATAATTATGAGAACGACCTTTGCTGTCCTTGACCTTGATGCTGAAATCCTGTCCGGAAACCAGTCTGCCAAGGCCGTCAATGACATTGACACGCAAATCTTTCTCCACTGAACTCACCAACAGTGTCAACTCTTTTCCGGGATCCTGTTCTTCCGCAACCGGATCAAAAAAGTCCTTGTCTTTGCGATACGCATAAGGATCCTTGGTCGGGTCCAGCCCATGCTCCACATAAAAATTGTTGGTTCCGGCATTTGCACCATTTAGGCTTTGATTTAGATTATTATTTCCTGAATCTGCTCCATTGGAGCTCGGATTCGAATTATCTGTCCCTGTAACTGCCCCAGACATCGTTTGAGACACCCGGTTCTTGCCAGCCACTGAATCGGTTGTATCTACCGTTTCTGTAGCATCTGCCACAGCAGTTTCAGCCTCTTCCATCGGCAAAAAAGAATTCCCGTTTTTTATATAGTTAGCGCCAAAAACCGTCGCAATCACCAGTAGCACCATGACTACCGCAACTGCGACGACTTTTCTTTTCAGCTTAGAGTCCATTTGCAACCTCTACCAGATATTTACCGTAATTGGTCTTCATCAAAGGTTCAGCTAACTTCAATAACTGTTCTTTATCAATAAATCCACGCTTATAAGCGATTTCTTCAATACAGGAAATATATAATCCCTGCCTTTTCTGGAATGCAGCAACAAAATCAGATGCATCCAGCAGTGAATCATGGTTGCCTGTGTCTAACCATGCAAAGCCTCTACCCATTGTCTCAACAGAAAGCACGCCTCTGTCAAGATATTCATTGTTAATCGAGGTGATTTCAATTTCGCCTCTTGCGGAAGGCTTTACATTGGCTGCAATTTCTACCACGTTGTTGTCATAGAAATACAATCCCGGAACCGCATAATTGCTCTTAGGATGTTCCGGTTTTTCTTCAATGGAAAGCGCCCTGCCGTTTTCATCAAACTCAACCACGCCATATTCTCTGGGGTCTCTGACGTAATAACCAAAGATGGTTGCACCACCTTCAGTTTCAATGTGTTCTCTGGTCTGACGCAATACTTTACTGAAGCTCTGGCCATAGAAAATGTTGTCACCCAGCACCAATGCGACACTGTCATCTCCAATGAAATCCGCTCCGATGATAAACGCATCGGCAAGACCTCTGGGTTGTTCCTGTATCGCATAGGTAAACTTCATACCAAGCTGCTCTCCACTTCCCAAAAGTTCTTCAAACACCGGAAGATCCCTGGGAGTAGAAATAATCATAACCTCATTGATACCTGCGAGCATCAGAGTTGATAAGGGATAATAAATCATCGGTTTATCATAAACCGGCATAATCTGTTTGGAAATGGCTTTAGTCAGCGGATATAATCTGGTACCGCTTCCACCTGCTAAAATAATACCTTTCATACAAGCTCCTTTTGTTTTCTCTGTGGATTCTCTATGAATGAAATATACTATTTTTGTGACACGTTCCGTTTTTTATTTCACGAAAACTACACGAACGGTCACTTCAAATAGTATATTTCATTAAATAGTTGATATTTCGAATGTTTCGAATGATTTAAAACAATCCAAAATTATCTATTCTTATACATATCTTCGTAATACTTCTGATAGTCACCACTTGTGACATTTTTCATCCAGTCTTCATGTTCAAAGAACCATGCGATTGTTTTCTTGATTCCTTCTTTAAACATGGTCTCAGGATACCAGCCGATTTCTGCTTTGATCTTGTCAGGCGCAATCGCATAACGGCGGTCATGTCCTTTACGGTCTTCCACATAGGTAATTAAATCTGTGGAAACAAGTTCTTTACGTGGATCTCCTTCAGGAAGCATTTCCTGTAAAGTCTCGATGATAATATTGATAATTTCGATATTCTGCTTTTCATTGTGTCCGCCGACATTGTATGTTTCAAACAGTTTTCCCTGTTCCTGAACCATGTCGATTGCTTTTGCATGGTCTTCTACAAATAACCAGTCACGCACGTTTTTACCATCGCCGTATACGGGAAGTTTTTTGCCCTGCAATGCGTTATTGATAATAAGCGGGATTAACTTCTCCGGGAACTGGTAAGGTCCGTAGTTGTTGGAGCAGTTCGTAATGTTAGCTGGGAATTTGTAGGTATCCATATAAGCCTTTACCAGCATGTCCGAACTTGCTTTTGATGCTGAATAAGGACTATGAGGCTCATAAGGGCTTGTCTCATAGAAAAATGCATTTTCATCGTCCGGTAATGAACCATATACTTCGTCAGTAGATACATGTAAGAATTTTTTACCTTCTTTGAAGGTTCCATCCGGTAACTCCCATGCAGCCTTTGCACAGTTGAGCATAACAGCCGTTCCAAGTACATTGGTCTGAACAAATACTTCAGGATTCTTAATACTGCGGTCTACATGACTTTCTGCCGCAAAATGTACCACGCGGTCGATATCATTTTCAGCAAAAATCTTGGCAATTGCCTCTTTATCACAGATATCTGCCTTGATAAAGGTATAGTTATCTCTGTCTTCAATGTCTTTTAAGTTTTCCAGATTGCCGGCATAGGTCAGTACATCGACATTGATAATACGGATCTCATTATCATACTTTTTAAACATGTAATGGATGTAGTTTGAACCGATAAATCCGGCACCGCCTGTTACTAAATAGGTTCTCATAAACAAAAAATCCTCCTGTTTTATTATATACATGATTTTTCACAAGATTACGTGCCCCAAAATCATTTTTATTCTGTCAAAATGATAAAACAAGTTTCATATGAGCACACTCTTTTATATTTTACCCCAAAATTGGTAAAAATGCACTATTTTTTTGCAGTACCTTTCAAGCACCTTCACATTATAGTTTCTTTATAATCAAAAAGCACCCGCAGGTTTATGACATAATCCGTTCTCTATTCGAAAACAACGCCAAATGTCACTACAAATCTGTGGGCGCTCTTTGTTCTTTTTATCGCTTGCCATTCTCTCGCATTTCTAATACTTCTTCTACAGATAAATTCAGCTGACGAGCTATAGCCTCTGCCATTTCCTGCCTTTCAGCTTCGCGTCCAATCTGTAATCCAGCCTCGCGTCCGGCCTCCCAGCCCTCTTCGCGACCCTCTTCGCGCAATGTTTTGGCGTATTTCTTCTCGTCGAATTCTTCCAACAAAGCTCCCAATATCTGACTTCTGTGTTTTCTCAAAATATCCTCCAAAATTCCATGGGCAATACA
>JAEDFR010000219.1 GCA_016297945.1 Lachnospiraceae bacterium
TTTTTCCACCGATTCTTCCAAAACTTCTCATATCAGAGAACTGCATCATACAGGTGATCATGGAAAAGAATACAACAGGTCCTACGATCATGGAAAGTAGATTCATATATATGGTTTTTATCGGCTGCAGCACATTGTTACAAAATTCATTACAAATGCTTTCGCTAAGGCCAATGCGCATGAATAACCCGATAATAACAGCAAGAATAATTGACGTCAATGTGATGTATAACGTCATCTGAGGGTCTTTCTTTGTAATAATATCTATGTAATTCATGTTTTTTTTACGCGATATTTTAAATCTGTCGGTGAACCCTTTTAATATCATATTTTGAATTGTTTCAACGGCACTGTCATCCATTTCTTCGTCAAAAGCATTTTCAAAATCAGTTCCGCTTAGTGCTAATGCATCCGTAAAATCGATTTCTTTGCCTTTACACTTGATTTTGGTGGTTACATTGCCTAAAACTGAGTGAACCCAAATCTCAAAGGTAGTTCCTTCGGGTGAGACTTTTGCTAGTTTAAACAAACATTCTTCTGCCAATAGTCTGGTTTTGATGATATCTTTTTCAGACGCATTCTTCTTGGGCAACTCATTCCCAAGAAATTCCAACGCATCCATAATTCCTTTTACTGATAGTTCAAATCGATTACGCATTTGTTGTTTCCCTTTCGATGATTTAGAGTTGGAGATTTATAAATAAAGATACATTATGATTATATCATGATGTAGATTAAATTGTATATCTAATGTTCAGATTTAATAGTTCAGGGAGCCGAAAATTAGTATCAACGAAGAAAAACAGATTTATGAAGATCGGAAAGAAAATGGTCAGTGGCTAAAATCCATAGAATTTAAGTTGCCGATTATAGAAAAAGAGGTTACAATAAGTTTGAACAACAATGCGCAAAACGAGATGGTTGTTTTGCTGTCGAGAGATAGTGTCATTCAGAACCGTCTCCAATGATATATAAATGAATAGGTGGTGAAATATTTGGTAAACAAAACACAGACAGAAAGCTTTTCCCTTACCGCATCATCAATAGACACTATTTCAGAAATAGTCAACCGCTGTTGCACAGAGCACAAAATGGATAGGAGAAACGTGATTCGCATGCGTCTTTCCATCGAGGAAAGTCTGGGGATTTGGCTTAATACATTGGGCGAAGGTGCAACGGTATCTTATAAAACGGGAACAAGGTTTTTGAAGTCATTTTTCCAGATCAGCGCCGAGGGCGAACCATGCAATCCGTACAGCGCCAAAAGTGAGGACTTCGGTCACGAAAGCAAGAGTATTTTGGTCAACATCGGATTGATTCCCGAGTATTCCTTTGTGGACGGCAAAAATATTCTAACCTTTCAAATGAAGAAAAAGGCGCGAAACCCTGTGTTATCGCTGATAATGATTATTCTATCGTCAATATTTGTGGGAATTCTCGGCAGATTGTTGTTTGCCCCCGATGTTCTTGCTATGATAAACGAAAACCTCATTTTACCCATTGAGGACGCAGCCTTCCGCATCCTGTCCTGTATTGCAGGACCGATGATTTTTCTTTCGGTTGCGTGGGGTGTTTACGGCATCGGAGACGTTTATACGCTGGGAAGAATCGGCAAAAAGCTGATGCTCAGCTTCGTGTCGATTGTATTTTTGTTCAGCACTGCAGGCACCCTGTTTTACCCGTTTCTTGGCAACGGTATTTCAGCGTATTCCTTGGTATCCTCCCAGTTCGGCACTCTATTTGAAATGATACTGAATATCTTCCCTGCCAATATTTTTTCCCCCTTTGTCGAGGGAAACACGCTTCAAATCATTTTTCTTGCCTTTGTCATCGGTCTGTCCATGATTTTTTTGGGTCAGAGAACATCTTCAGTGGCAAAAGCAGTGGAACAGATTAACCATATTATTACATTCCTAATGGGCACAATCTCCACCTTTGTTCCCTATTTTGTATTCGTTGTGATTTTGAAGATTATATGGTCGGACAGCTACGAGACTTTGCTTAATGTATGGAAATTTGCACTTGTCTTTTTCGTTGCATGGTTGGTATGTACCTTCATCCTAATATGCGCTGTATCAATGCTGAGAAAGGTCAATCCCCTTTATCTGGTAAAGTCCTGTCTGCCGTCCTATCTGATTGCCCTTACCACGGCATCCTCTGCGGCCAACTATGAGTCAAATATGTTTGTGTGCGAGCGAAGATTCGGTATTGATACCTCCCTTTCCTCCTTCGGCATCCCCTTCGGAATGGTACTATTCAAGCCTTCCACCGCACTTTATTATATATTGATTTGCTTCTATTTCAGTAAGGTTTTTGACATTCAGGTTTCGGTAAGCTGGATTGTGATTGCAGTTGTTATCACAGCCATATCCGCAGTGTCCACTCCCCCGATTCCCGGAGGTTCGGCGGCAACATACACAATGCTCTTTTTACAGCTTGGAATCCCCTCGGATGCACTTGTCATCGCAGTTGCGTTAGACATGATTTTTGACTTTTTTCTTACATCCGGTGACATGCTTTTACTCCTTGTTGAGCTTTTCAGTATCTCATCAAAAATCGGTATGCAGAATATG
>JAEDFR010000071.1 GCA_016297945.1 Lachnospiraceae bacterium
AGGTGTTTTCACGACATTTCTTGCTTTTAATTATTTACAGCTTTAGAGACATAGAAAGGCTAAAAACCGAAGTACGAGGCGGCAAAGATATATCATTTCTGCAAGGACGCCTTGTCCGACCAACACCTCAGCCTGCTTTATCTTTTTTAATAAGCACAAGTCCAAACACCGCTGCAAAAACACCGCAACCAACAACACTAGTCACATGAAACATCGCCTGATTAAGCTCCGGTATAACACTGACCAGATAAACAGCAATGTTAGCAGCACTGTGGAAAAGGATATTTGCCTTCAAGCTCCGATATGTTTCAAACAGCCATGCCAACAAACAGCCCATAATAAATCCGTATAGAAGCTGAACAAAATTCCCATGATACGCACCAAAAATCAAAGCCGAAATCGGAATACAGAACATCATGGGATAATAGAGCCTCATTCTTCCATAAATCAGGCCTCGAAATACCAGCTCTTCTCCGACCGGCTTAATCAGACCATAAATCAAAAGTCCCCATCCGATTGCAACCGAATACTGAACCCCTGCCACTTCTTTATAAGCCTGTGACGAAGTCATAATCTGAAAATAGGAGAAAAGCAGATTTAAAAACAACGCCAATGTAACTCCAAGCCCCGCAATCCATACAACGTCACGAAGCAAACGCTTGTCCCTCCGCCTTTTTACAACAAGGGAAATCGGCTTTTTCTTCTCCTTTTGATACAACACCAAAAAGACAACAGCACACACCAAAGTCGCAAATGCATCAAAGTAAACCGCCACCCTTGAAGAATGCGTCAAAAACCATCCTGCATAAGAACGGAATGCACCGTTTAAAGCAGTGTCAAGCAAAATCTGCAAAATAAATAAAACCGCATAGGTCAGGGCAAAATTATATACAAGAGGCATCAGTATATGAAAACTCTTTTTAAATGTCCCAACCGCATTCGTCTGCATAGCCGGCTTTTCTCCCAGGATTATTTCATACACATCATCCAGATTATCCGTGATATAGGTTGCTCCCGCTTCTTTTAATTCTCCCTCAGCCGCATATCCGTAGCTGACACCAATGCTGTCTAAAAAGAAATGCTTTGCGCCCTCAATATCAAATTTGCGGTCGCCAACCATCAGAATCTGATCAATCGGAATAATCCTTTTGGCCTTGTTTAGAACTTCCTCATGTTTCAGATCAGGTGTACCATCAGACGCCGAAGAAGTAATCTGTGGGATTTTTTCTTCCGGAACATGAAACAGCAAAGAAAGTGCTTCCCGCATGATATCAATTTTTTCCACTTTCTTTTCACTCATATCACTTCCGGCAACTACTTCAAAATACTGCTCAATCTCAAAATGTTTCAGAATCCGTTCTACGAAAAGCTTTGGCTTACTTGAAGCAACAGCCAGATGAACGCCCCTATCATGCAGCGTTTTTAAAAGCTCCTTCATGCCGGGATAAAGTTCATTTTCAAAAATTCCGATTGAAGCGTAACGCTCTCTGTATTTTTTTATTCCAAGCTCACACTGCTCATCATTCATATGATAAAAATCGTGAAAGCTGTTTCGAAGCGGCGGTCCGATAAAGCATTCTAACTTATCTAAATCCGGCTCCTCTATTTTCATTTCATGCAGTGCATACTGCACCGATTTACAAATACCCTCTTTCGGATCTGTCAACGTTCCGTCAAGGTCAAACAGGACATATTGATACATCTTTTTCCTCATTTCTTAAAGTTGTATATCTTATTAATTAAATGTATAATCATTGTAGGATGGGTTTGCACACTTTTAACAATCGGTTGAATGTTGCTTGGCAACAAAGCAATGCGTTGCATACACAAGAATAACATAAATGGAGCAAAATTGAAAACATGAAAGAGTTTATGACTGAAGGAAACGAAGAAGATTCTTCCATTGAATATATTATCATAGAAAACGGTGAAGAAAAAATGGTTGAAAACGAAGACATCATTGAATCTGCATCACGAAAAGACACCCAAAAAAATGATACTGAAAAAATAGACATCAAAAAATCCCAAAAAAGGAAATTCCAAAAGGAAACTACCAACCAAAAAATAGCCAGCCAGAAAATATCCAAAGAATTAGTCAAAGAAATAATGGAATATGTATTGATTTTTCTGATTGCGCTGATCGTCATGCTATTATTAAACAATTTTATTATTATCAATGCCCGTATTCCTTCCGCATCCATGGAAGATACCGTTATGACCGGCGACCGTCTGATTGGCAATCGTCTGGCTTATAAAAATGATATTCCACAACGTTTTGATGTTATTATTTTCAAATTTCCGGACAATGAAGCAGAGTTATACATCAAGCGAATCATTGGTCTCCCCGGAGAAACCGTAACCATTACCGGCGGAAAAGTATATATCAACGACAGTACAACTCCGTTGGATGATTCTTTTACCAAAGAAATCCCCGCCACAACCAGCTTCGGGCCGTATTATGTTCCTTCAAACAGCTACTTTGTCATGGGTGATAATCGAAACAACTCCTATGATTCCCGTTATTGGAGCCATACTTTTGTAAAAAGCGAGCAGATACTCGGAAAGGCTATGTTCCGCTATTATCCTTTCAATAAAATCAGTAAAGTGGATTAACTTAACCATTGACAAACATTACCAAAACCTTTATAGTATAAACGTACAAATAAATTTTTGCTAGGGGAGCCCACCGGCTGAGATTGTGATATATTCACTAACCCTCACTACTTGAACCGGATAATACCGGCGTAAGGAAGCAGTTTTAAGTAAAATACGGACGACTTAAAACGCCATCACTCCCCTCCTAAGCAATTTACCAAGGAGGTTTTTTTATGTCCAGAAACTCAAAAACACGTATTCTTGTGGAAGGAGCCATGCTGATTGCTCTTGCAACGGTTCTTTCCTACCTAAAGATCTTTGAAATGCCATTTGGCGGATCCATCACCTTAGAGATGCTCCCCTTAGTCATCATGGGTCTTCGAAGAGGTCCCAAATGGGGTTGTCTGACAGGTTTTGTTCATGGTCTTTTGCAGATGATCATCGGTTTTTCCAATGTTATGTACTGTGCAACTCTGATTTCTCAGATTGGCTGTATTTTATTGGATTACCTGTTAGCATTTTCGACATTGGGACTGGCACCGCTTTTTGCATCCCTTTTGAAAAACAATAAAAAGGTTGGTTTTATTGCAGGTTCCATCTGTGTATGTATCTTAAGATTTTTATGCAGTTTCCTCTCAGGCTGGCTTCTTTGGGGCAGCTACGCACCCGAAGGAATGAACGCAGCATACTACAGCCTTGTTTATAACGGAGCATACATGCTACCCGATACTATTATTTTAGCTGTTGTCGTTGCTATCCTTGCTTATACTGTTCCCAAATTATTCTGGGCAGAAGAATAAGTAGCATGAACGAATAAAAATAATAACCGGTTTCAATGAAAGTGAGTGGTAAAAGTATTTTTGCCACTCGCTTTTTCTTATGATAAAATAGAAAAAAACGTAATAAGGGGGTTTTTCTATGATTTCTGTCAGTTTATGTATGATTGTTAAAAATGAGGAACAGGTTTTGTCCCGTTGCTTGAATTCCATTGCTGATTTAATGGATGAAATTATCATTGTAGATACAGGCTCCACAGACCGGACCAAAGAAATTGCAGCACGTTACACCGACCGCATCTATGATTTTCCCTGGAATGGAAGTTTTAGTGATGCACGTAACTTCTCTTTTTCAAAAGCCACCAAGGATTACATATACTGTGCCGATGCTGATGAAGTGCTTGATGATGAAAATCATCAGAAATTTCTTATGTTAAAAAAAGGATTACTTCCGGAAATCGATATCGTTCAGATGTATTATGATAATCAGCTTTCTTATAATACCATTTATAATTATGACAAAGAGCTTCGTCCCAAATTGTATCGGAGACTTCGACATTTCGTCTGGGAAAGTGCGATTCACGAAGCAGTCCGCTTAGATCCATTAATTTATGATAGTGACATCGTGATTACCCACCGTCCTACCTGCAATCATAAAGGCCGTGATCTGGCTGCGTTTGAAAGGCTTTGCAAAGACGATGTCAGATTAAACAAGAGACTGCATAACCTGTATGCAAAAGAATTGATGATTGCCGGCGAACCGGAAGATTTTCGGTCTGCCTATCCCGCGTTTGCAAAATCCATTGTTGATCCTGATCGGACACCGGATGAGATTTTGGAAGCATGTTGTATTTGCACCAAGGCCAGTCTGATTTCTAAAAACTTTTTGGAGTTTTTTAAGTATACGACCAAAGCCATGGCAATCGGCGGTTGTAGCGAAATCTGTTGTTGTCTGGCAGAATATTATAAAAATATTGAACAAAACACTCCGGAAGCCGCACTTTGGTATTACAATGCAGCATTCGAAACCGAAAGTATTTTAGATTTAAAATGTCACACCAGCATACCTTTAAATGCCTTAATTGACATTTGCACCCAAAACGGCGATTTGGAAGAAGCTGAACACTATCAGCAGATGTTGGCTTCTGAATAATTGAGTTTCGTCTCGAATTATAATTAATGCCCGGTTTCAAAACTCAGACTTCGTCTTCAGACAGTTGAAACCGGGCATTCCTTTTTGTTCGCAATGTCTCTAAGAAAGGCTTAATACATCAGAAAAGAAAAAGGAATAAATTTTCACACCTGCCACTTTTTTCTCCGTAATCCGCTCCAATGCCTCTTTATAGTAATCCATCTGAACCCGGTATCGGTTAATCAGCTCCTCTCTTTTTTCTACCCTGTCTGTTTTGTAGTCAACCAGGTAGATTTTCCCGTCTTCTTCATAAAAAGCATCAATAATACCCTGTATCAACATAGTTTCATCATCCGGAAATTTCTCATCCACACGTTTTGCCGGTATTTCCATAACGAATGGCTGTTCTTTGAATAACAATTGTTTTTCACTTGCCGCCATCATTTTTTTAGCTAAATCACTGCAAAGAAATGCTATTATTTTTCTATCATCAACCAAACCCAGATCTCTTTCAGATATCAATTTCGCCTCAATTATGCGTTTTTTCTCATTTATTAAATTTTCATTTAACTTTTCGTGTGAACACTGTGCAAAGGATTGAAAATCCAAAAGTTCCATCAATCTGTGATAAGCAGTTCCTCTGGCAGCTCCCAGTACCTTTACCTCTTCTTTCATGAATTCCGGAACAATCTGTGTTTTTTTCTCTGTATCAAACACCACCATGGTCTGTTCATCTTCATGCAAAGCAGCATGCTTTAATTCTGAGACACTGGTCTTATTATACAGTCCTTCCAGTTCCGGATGCGGATAGGCGGCATGAAGCACCTGTGAAAGCTCCCGGCTCTTTGTCTCATCCGCTGCTTCCAGAGTTTTTAGGAAAACTTCTTTTTTCATTCTGTCTTCCAAAAACTGTCGTGCCTGACTCAACTGCAAATCATCTTCATGAAAAAGGGAAACCTCAAACAGTTTCTCGGGCTGATCACGGTACAAAGCCATTACATAAAAAAGCAATTTCAAATAATGATTGCATTCCAAAATCAGCTGTCCATCCAGCTTGCGGTCCGATATTTTTTTATGACTTACATCTCCAACCATCTGGACACAGGCTTCCAAGGTCTTTTCATAATCGGAAACCGTGCCGGTTAAAATACATTTTTCCTTTGCCCTGGTAAGCGCAACATAAAGGACGCGCAGTTCCTCTCCCATACTGTCAACCAGCTGCTGTCTGGCAATCCATTTTTGCTTAATGGTATTTCTCCGGAATTTTTCCTGATAATTGCGATATTCTATTCCAATGCCCAAATCTGTGTGTAGCAAAAGAGAGCCGTTAATATCTCTACGGTTAAAGCGTTTTGCCAATCCCGATACAAAACACACCGGAAATTCCAAACCTTTCGACTTATGAATCGTCATGATACGAACTGCATTGGCATGATCCTCTCCACCATTCCCATAGTCGATTTCATATTTTTCCAACTGCTTCATATATTGCAAAAAGCCAAATAAGCCATGCATCCGGCTCTGTTCATAGGTCTTTGCCTGCGTAAGAAGCATTTCAACGGTCTCGTGCCGGCTATCACCTGCCGGAAGGGCAGAAACGTAATCAAGATAACGATGTTTTCTGATAAATGTGTATAAAAAATCATGCACCGTTTCTGTTTTTGCAAGCATACGCATCCTTGTAAGTTCATCAAGAAACGCCCTTGCCTTTTCGTTGTCACAGCGTTTCACTTTCTCATAAAAGGGCAGTTCTTTTTCATCTTCCGAACGAATCAGCGCAATTTCTGCCAGCTCGTCGTCGCTAAATCCATACAGAGGAGATTTTAAAACTGCTGCCAGCGGAATATCCCGGTAAGGATTGACACATATTTCCAGATATTGCAGTAAAACCCGGATTTCCACTGCGGAAAAATAACCGGTCTTACTCGGGACAACCGTCGGAATCCCTTCTCTCTTTAAAACTTCCTGCAGTTTATTTTCCAAGGTCCCTATGGAACGGGTTAATATGACAATGTCGTCATATTGCATCGGACGCAGTGCTCCGCTTTCTTTATCTGTTACCCGCGTCTCTTTCATCAGGTGTTTTATCCGCTGCGCAATCATGACAGCCTCGCCCTCAGCTGCCTTCATCTCAGCTTTCTCGCCATTTTCGCCGTTTTGTTCGAATAGCAAAAGTTCCGCACGATAAGCATCCGTTTTTTCCTCATCCTCCGGATAAGCCGCACCCGGATACAAAGCCGCAGCTTCATCATATTCCACGCCTCCCACATCCTGATGCATGAGAGGATAAAAAACATCATTTACCAGTGAGATCACCGTCTGTCTGCTTCTGAAATTTTGTTTTAAATCAATTCTGGCACAGCCGGACACCGCATTTTCACCGTAACGGCTGTACTTTTCCATAAAAATCTCCGGTCTTGCCATACGGAAACGGTAAATACTCTGTTTCATATCACCAACCATAAAACGATTGGGGATTTCATCCCGTTCACGGGATACAACGGAAAGAAGCAATTCCTGTACATCATTGCTATCCTGATATTCATCAACCATAACAGCCTCAAAATAGTTTTGATACCAAAGCGCTGTCTTGGTCGGCTTTTTCTCATCATCAACTAAAATCTGAAGCGCAAAATGCTCCATGTCCGAAAAGTCAATGATATTTTCCTTTCGTTTATCTATTGCAAACTGCTCGATAAAAGATAAGGTCAGTCTGATTAACGGCTTTAACAACTCTCCCGCCTTTTGCATGTCCGCAAAAAGATCCTGACCGGATTCATAAAAGAAATTTTCCTGCATCTTTTTGAGTCGGTCTTTTATTGTTGTACGGAGTGCCTGTACCTGATTTTTGACATCATCGTCACAACTGTCCTTTTTTGCGGCAGGAAGTCTTAAAAATTCCATTGCATTGATGCGTTGAAATAAACCTTCATAGTCTACAGCCTCAGCAACCTCAAAAAGCAATTGAGATTCTTTTTTCAAAACCGGCAGATAAGCCTCCGGACCACCGCCACTCTCGCACAAAGAAAGCATATCATCATAATAACCAAGCAGGCCTTTGATTTCCAAACGAACTTCTTTTAACATAGCCTGAAAAAAAGCACTGTTTGAAAATTCATCATAATCCTTACATTCATAATCGGAAAGGGTCTGACGCAGCCATTTTTCCGGATAAGGCTGACTCATGACAAATGCATACATCTGATTGACCATTTCCTCAAGCTGCAAATCCCGTCCTTTGACAGAAAATGCATTCGCTAAATTCAGAAAATCCGGTTCCTTTTTTGCATATGCATCTTCTATGATCTTTTCCAAAGCTTTTTTCTGCATCCACTTCATCCTGCCGGGATCACCGATGGAAAAGCCCGGATCCAGATCAATTTCCTGAAAATGATTCATCAAGATATAACGACAGAAGCTGTCGATGGTGGTAATCATGGCATGGTTAATCAAGATGGACTGGCGCTGCAAAAAAATATCCTCCGGGTCCTTTTCTAAACGTTCTAAAATAGCCCGTTGAAGACGTTCACGCATCTCCGCGGCCGCGGCGTTGGTAAAAGTCACCACCAACATCCGGTCGATATCCACCGGATGTTCTTTATCCGTCACGAGTCCTAAAATGCGTTCAACCAAAACGGCCGTTTTACCGGAACCGGCTGCCGCGGAAACCAATACATTATGATTTCGTATCGTTATGACCTTTTTCTGATCTGTCGTAAATTCCATCCTCAGTCAGCTCCTTTTTTATTTCTTCATAGACTGCTTCGCCCTTAAGAAGCATCTCACGCTCCTTATAACCGGGGAGTTTTTTATCAAATCCGCACACACCCTTATAGGCACAATATTGACAACTGCTCTGCGCGGACTGTTCCATAACCGGACTGATGTCGATGTTTCCATTCCGAATATCCTGTCCGATTTTTCTCACCTTCTCATCCGTAAACTGACGGATCAGTTCAAACTGTTCTGCAGTTACTGTCTGCGAAGCACTTGCTAACTCACCGTTTTTCTTATATTTTACCGGAATAACCAATGATTCGGATTCGTTTGATGAATCCAGATGCTTCAGCACTTCATCATGTTCCAAAATCAAGCCCTGTACCCGAAGCTCTTTGTGAATTCTTTCCTTTCGCTCCATCGGATTTTCCGTCGTATCTCCCAACGGCATGGGATCCGCGATTTCATAGAAAAAGCAGGCGCAGGGAATCATCTTTTTATCCGGATTCATTTTTTGCCACGCAGCAACAGCGCCATTCATATAAACAGTCAATTGTAAATCCAGACCGTAATACAAACGCGCAATATCAAAGCTGTGCTTTCCCGATTTATAATCCAAAATCTTTATATAATACCCATTTTCATCCTTTGCGATATCCAGACGGTCAATGCTTCCGTAAATCCTGGGATTCTCCAAATATTGAAATCTCAGTTCGTAATCTGCCGGAACAAAATCGCTCTTACCCAACTGATAGGAGAGACTATCTATCGTTGTCCTTAAAATATCCTTGGTTCTCTCTTTCAATGCCTCATTACGCGCTGTATCCAGCAAAACCGTATTCCGGTATTCCCTGGAAAAACGCTCCACTGCATCATCCACAAAGGCATCCGCCTCCTCTTTTGTATAGGAATTCCAGCTATATCCCTTTGTGCTAAGATAATGACCAAACTGATACAGTGTATCATGATATAAATTACCCAAATCCGTCAGTGAAAAATCAAACGTCTCCTCCTCTTTGAGCTTCAGACCATATTTCAAAAAGTGCGCATATGCACAGGCACTGAATGTTTCCAGCCGGCTGACACTGGTATACAGCTTTTCTCCAAACAAAGCTTTTGCAACGTCTTCCGGCAGCTTTCCACCCCGGTATTGAAAAAAAGCAGCATCTAAAAGCTTTTCAAAAATCTCCTGATCTTTATAAATTTTGGCAAGGCAAAGAAGCTTTTCACATTCTTTGGAATCACGAAAAACAATGCCGGAAACATACTCCCGCATCAGGCGCGACAAAAGCTTTAATCCGCTTTCCTCACTCTCCACCGCCCCGAGCATATCCGCATCGGTAACGGTCATAACCTCCAAATCGGAAAACAATTTGGAAACGGTATGAATCAAATAAGATGGCCGCAATTGATTACCGCCTTCATCAACCTCCGAAAAAGAAAGGATCAGATTTTCTGACGGTTGCGTCATATTCATATAAAGATACAATCTTTCCTCAAAGCTTTTCTGACGTGGTGTCGGTGCAAGCTCTGCGCCCAGATCTGTCAGAAGGGTTCTCTCTAAATCCGATAAAATGCCTCCGCTCGAACCATGTCCGGGAATAATCCCGTCATTTACCCCAACAACAAATAACACCTTGATTGGTTTTAAACGCGTACGCTCCAAATCTCCGGCAATCACCTGATCCACACTCTGCGGAATACTTCCGACTTTCAACTCCGCAAATCCGGCCTTTAAAATCTCTCCGTATTCATCCAGTGCCATTTCCTCATCCAATAAGGCATAAATCTGATCAAACAAAGTCATTACGGCACCATATACCTGTTCGTACTCTTTTGCACGTGCCGGCATGTTTTTTGCCAAAAAATCATCCGCCTGCTTCTGCAGTTTTTCTTCTAAATTCAATCTGACACAAATGTCATACAGTGACCGGGTATAGTTTCTGGCGTTTTTATCTGTCAAATTTAAAAACGGCTGTAGGCAGGATATCAGTTCTTTACGAACCGCTTCCGCCTCTTCTGCCGGATTTTTTATCCCTTTTTTTTCGTTTTCTCTGTTTCCCATCTCGCAAAAAGAAGTCTGATATTTTCTTTTTCCTCGTATTCCACGGCTTGAGATAAAAGTCTCAAATAAGTCAATCTGCTCTTCCTGCAGATCAAAATATCCGACACGCAAAAGCTCCATAACGGCATCATAAGAAAAATCCGTTGTCAGAACTTTCATAACGCCCAGCAAAAATACCATCAGCGGATGGAATAACAGACTTTTATTCTGATCCAGAAATAGGGGAATTTTCTGCTCTGCAAAGCTTTCCCTAAGTATTTGACCATAGGCTTCTAAATCACCCGTTATAACGGCAAAATCACGATAACAATACCCTCTCTCCCGTATTAAGCGTCGGATGTTCAGACACACCCAGTCAATCTCAGCCTTGGGATTTGTACAGCGTATCAGTGAAATCTGTTCTTTACAGGAAACCTTTGGATTAAGATGCTGACGAAACAGATTTTGCTCTAAATGAGCAAGTCCCGACCGATTTTCAAACCGCACAGCCGGTCTTTTTGTCAAAACGACATCCTCGTCTCGTTCCGTATTTTGATCGGCGGTAAGCTTACACAATCTCCGATAGGCTTTCGCCGTCAGATAATACACGCTCTGCGTGATATCACCGTCAGCCAGGTCCTCTTTTGTATCACCCAACAGCGTCACAATCACCTGACTGCAAAGAAGCATCATTTCCTGCAGCAAACGCTCCTGTATGGGCGTAAAACCGGTAAAACCGTCAAACACAACAACGCTGTCCCGAATCAAAGCTGACCGATGCAAATTTTTTACCAACACATCCATGCTTTCCTCGGTTGTGATAAATTTATCCGCAATATATTTTTTGTACCCTCTGTATAAAATCTGCAAATCCGACAGCTTAGCGCTAAGATTTCCTTTTTCTTTTGTCTGCTCACAAAATTTTGTCAGATCATCCGGTGATATTCCATACTGTGCAAATTCCGAAATCATGGATTTCACCTGTGCAATATATCCGACTTTCTTCATATTGGCACCAACCACCGACAACTGCTTGTCGCAATCTGCAGCTACTTTTCGAAGAATCAGATTTTTGCCGGTATCATCCAGTTTCGGCAGGCTCTCAAATCCAAGTTCTTCAAAGATTCGATGTGCCAGTCGGCCAAAACTCAATACTTCCACATTTAAGATTCCGCCATGCTCGGACAGATGGCAGAGCACTTTCTGGGTCTGCATGGTAAACTGGTCCGGAACAATGACAAAAAAGCGTCTGAAAGGCTCTTGTTTCGCACGCTTTAACACTTCTTTATATACAGTTGTACTTTTTCCGGTGCCGGAGGCACCAATATAAAACTGAAGTGACATATCAACTTTCCTTTTACTGTCTTGCCTGTTTTTGTCCACCGCTGTCATCGCTGCCATCGCTGTCGTTGTGGGAAGATATTGTATTTTTCCACTATGCGTTCGTTCATAAGTTTATCTAAATATTCCGAGCAATGTCTTAATAACCGGACGCACACGGCGCATATGCGGCATCCTGCCTTAGATGCGCCTTTCGTGACATCCATGTCACGAAGTGCTGATACTTTGTCGGAATATTAAGATAAACTAATGAACTTCCGCCAAATAGTGGTAAAACACAATATCTTCCCGCAACTTAGTGAATCGGCAGTATGTAGTATCATTATTACTGCTGGCGTCAAACCCAATTTTCATAAAGCAGGATATTACATATAGACGATCTCAGAGTTAAAAGATGCTACTTTTCATGCAATCTGCAAAACAGGCGAAAGCAGTTCAATCAGCACGTATTTCAACTGTTTTTAGGATTGCGAGAGCTCAAAACGCGTAACACTCCATTGAGATTGGAACATACAAGTCCCGGCTAACGTCCGTCTCCAACCATCCTCCTACTAATCCACGACGGGAGTAAAATCGTCTGTGTCGGCGCAGAAAAATCCTTCGTTGGCAGAAATGATTTTTCGCATGACTTTTTCACATTTTTCAAACGCAATGGGCGGAAGCGTAACAAAGAACAATGCCTTTACCTCGTGATCTTTTAAAAACTGATTGCTGTATTCGTCTCTCAAATCCGGCTCACATGCCTCGAAGTCCATGGAAGCCTTCTCTTCGATTCCGACTTCTAATACACCGGCTTCCTTCCAGATTTCGATGTCATAATCATCTGAAGAAACAGCAGACTTCAAATCTTCTACCGTGATATCAGATGTCGCCATATAATACCAATGGAGTGGAAAATCCGGTTTCTTTTTCTGTGTTTTCACCTTTGTCTGTGCCTTTGTCTGCTCTTTCGTTTTCCCTGTTACATTTACTTTTCCTTTTGCTTTTTCCTTATTGTTTTTCATCTGGGATCCTTTCTCCTACGCTCTCTTATTCTCTCTTATTTCTTTACAGTATTTATCATTTAATCTTTCGTTTTCCTGATGATTATGATATCAAGTTTAAAATATATAACTTGTTTTCTATTACAGTCTATCATATTTTATCAAAAACAAAAACGTCCCGATTAAAATCTCCGGAACGTTTTTGAAACATGATTTTTTTACTTTTCGTTTGGCATTGTTCTTTGATTTGCCAATTCTTTCTCTGTTCTTTTG
>JAEDFR010000220.1 GCA_016297945.1 Lachnospiraceae bacterium
CAAGCAAAAGGAATCAATCGGGTTCAGGAGTTTAAAGAAGAATTGCAAAAGCATCTTCCACTTTTTCAACAATACGAAGGTATTGCAGGCATTATGCTAGATGGTGGCATGTCAAGGGGATTCGCAGATGCGCTATCAGAGATCGATGTTGTGCTTTTTCTTCACAAAGAACAATTTATTCAATATCGTAACCAATTGACACCAACCGCTTTGGGAATTACCATGATTGATCATTATCTTTATGATATCAAATTATGTTGTTATGAAGAAGAGATGGAGCGTTCCTATGGACAGTTGGAATTATGGGATTTATCTTATGCACAGATTCTATACGATCCCAAGGAAGAATTGCAGCATCTGTTTGATGTGAAATTACAAGCAACTGTAGAAGCGGACAGTGCAGGTGGCTATCTGTTTGATGCGTGGTGGCATTACCGGTTAGCAGGGGATATTTGGATTGCCAGAGAAGATTGCGTGCAGGGGCATTTCGTACTGAATTCTGCAATCACACCACTACTTTCTGCTCTCTATATTATTAATGGGGAATATATTCCTCATGAAAAGTGGCTTGTTCATATGAGCCGCTCCCTGACATGGCTGCCGGAAAATTACGAAGAACAATTGGAACAGTTATTTTGTATTAAGGATTTTTCAATTGAAAGCCTTAGGATACGTCAAAATTCTTTTCATCAGCTTTGGACCAGATTAGATGAAAAGCTTTGTGCCATGACTGACTGTCCTACCGGACTCAACCTCATGCACAAAGAATCTTATAAACCTCTATATGAGTTATATGAAAAAGGGAAAATTAGTCTTGCGGACTGGACGAAACGCCATTCTATTGAAGAATTGAATTATGACCCGCTTCATAAATTAGCAAAGCTGGAGCATGACTCGATTGTATTCCAATATGAATGCTTGCAGACCCTTACGGAACAGGATTTGTATTCTTGGTTCTACCAGATTGTGAATGTAATGTCAGGTAACCTTCAGTGATTACCTGAATTATTAGATTTCAAATATGTAGCAAGTATCCAGAAAGAATCGGAAATTTGAAAGGATGGAATTTGTGGAAATCAGACATATCAAGCAGAGTGATGATAGATTAGCGATTAGTCATATTTATGAGGAAAGCTGGAAATTTGCATATAAAAATATTATCCCGCAAAGTTATCTTGATAGCATACCGACTGGTCGTTGGGCTTCTAATTTAGATAAAGAAGGAATGAATACTCTTGTACTGATTGAGGATGGCATGTTTATTGGTACATCCAGTTATTGTAAATCCAGATTTCCCGACTTTAGCGATTTTGGTGAGATTGTATCGATTTATTTTCTGCCTCAATACATAGGGAAAGGATATGGCAAGCTACTACTAGATGCTGTTATTGGAGAATTGGAACAGCTCGGCTTTGATGAAATATTTTTATGGGTGCTTGAAGATAATTTAAGAGCCAGAAAGTTTTACGAAAAAGCGGGCTTCACACTCAGCGGGAACTATTTGGATGATAATATAGGCGGAAAAGAGTTAAGAGAAATTCAGTATTGCTGTTCTGTTAAAAATGGAAGAGTACGGACAAGGTAATGCAGCATTTTATTTTTGGAGGAAGGCTATCATGGAACGGACATGCAGATTGCTATTATTTGATTTGGACGGAACGCTGTTACGGAGTGACAAATCCATATCTGACAAAACGCTTTCAACATTAGGGCAATGCAGAGAAAAAGGAATAATGATTGGTGTCTCTACATCAAGAAGTGAACAGAATTCTATGACGTTTTTAGATGAACTAAAGCCGGATATTTTGATATCAAGTGGTGGTGCTCTTATCAAAAACGGATCCAACTATATTTATAAGGCTGAGTTTTCTGAGACGGAAACGAGAGATATGATTGCAATGGCAAGAACGGTCTGTGGAGAGGACTGTGAAATAACGATTGATACAGCCCATACACATTATTGGAATTATAAGATAGATCCCAGAGAACTCGACCCAAGCTGGGGAGATACAATTTATACGGATTTTTCTGATTTTTCAGAATGTGCATTGAAAATGTGTGTTGAGATTTTTGATGAAGAAAAAGCGAATATCTTGGCTGAGAGGCTGGAGCAATGCGATTGCATTCGTTTTTCGGATGGATATTGGTATAAATTTACCCGAAAGAATGTTACGAAAGAAAATGCGATTATGAGGATTGCTGAAGCATACGGATTTGGTATGGAATCTATCATTGCTTTTGGCGACGATTTTGCAGATATAGGTATGTTGGAGTTTTGTGGATTAGGTGTAGCAATGGGAAATGCAATCGATGAAGTGAAAGACAGAGCAGATATTGTGATAGGTTCAAATGATGAAGAAGGTATTGCATATTTTATTGAAGAAAGTATCTTGAAATAATCTGAATATGTATAATATGAATGTCGCAGAACAACAGATACTTGGGGCAAAGGTTTTTTGGCATGCCTGCAAGAATAGTGAATGATTAGAGGAACGAAGAGTAATGAGCAATTTATATGTATCAGATCTGGATGGAACATTG
>JAEDFR010000008.1 GCA_016297945.1 Lachnospiraceae bacterium
ACATGGCTCAGTCTGTTATCCAACATTTGGACAGTAAAGAGAAAATGTATCAATTGGTTTGTTCTACCTCCAGAAATGCTTTTATTTACGTGGATTTTTCAAAGAAAAGTCTAAGTGTTTTAGGCAATTGGTCCAGTTTCTTTGATTTTATGATTTCTAATGAAAGTGAACTGATAAAAATCATCGAGGCAGTGGAAGACGATTATAGAAATGATTTACAAAAGCTTTTGTTTTTTGAAAGAACCCAAAAAGAAAATGCTTCCTTAGAGTGTAAGCTGGAAGGAAAAGATAAGTGGCTGGAATTTGAGTGTACTATTATCTATCAGGATGGAAGTCCGATAGAAAAAGTGATTCGTATCCGTGATATTTCCAAATCCAAAAAGCAGAATGAAGAATTGCAGTATATGGCTTATTATGATACATTGACCGGCTTATTTAACCGCAACTATTTTGTGCGTGTATTAAGTGAGTGGATAAGAAATGCGGAAAGTGACAATGAATCCATTGCGGTTATGTGTCTGGATTTTGATCATTTCAAGAAGATAAATGATGGTTTAGGTCTGGTAGCAGGTGATGAGCTGGTACAGTCTTTTGGTCTGTTTTTAAAAGACATGCTGGATGACAGAATGATTGCAGCACATTTCAATGATGACACCTTTTATATGGCTATTAAAAATCCGGTTGGTAATCATAGCGTGGATTATGTTTTTGATCATGTGTTAAAAAGACTGGAAAAGCCTTTTCGTCTGCTTGGCGGACATGAAATATATATAACTTTGTGTGCTGGTGTTGCAGAGTATCCCGAAACGGCAACAAATAGTCTGGAACTAATAAATTGTGCGGAAGTTGTTATGTTTCGTGCCAAAGAACTCGGAACAAACCAATTAAAATATTTTGAGGCTCCGATTTATAAAGATTTTCTTGAAAATGTTAATTTAGAAAACAGACTTAAAGAAGCAATTTCCATGAATCGATTTGTTCTATATTATCAGCCTCAATATGATTCGAAATCCGGTGACTTACGCGGTGTAGAAGCGTTAATTCGTTGGAAGGATGAAAACGGAAAGATGATTAGTCCGGGGTGTTTTATTCCATTGGCGGAAAAAAGTGGATTGATTGTTCCGATTGGAAGCTGGGTTTTGGAAGAAGGTATCAAAAAATATGCTGAATGGCGAAAAAAGTATGATTGTAATATGGTTTTGTCCTTAAATATTTCCGCGCTGCAGTACAAACGTCCTGATTTTGTAAATAATTTATTTGATTTATTGGAAAAGTATCAGGTTAATCCTAAAGGTATTGAGCTAGAGATTACAGAAAGTGTTTTGATTGATGACTTTGAACAGGTCGTTGAAAAACTTCATGTAATTAAGGATTATGGAATTAAAATTTCATTAGATGATTTTGGGACCGGTTTTTCCTCTCTTTCTTATTTAAAGGGCTTGCCGATTGATACTTTAAAAATTGATAAATCCTTTATTGATACAGTTATTGATGATGAAAGTACACAGGTCATTGCAGAATCAATTGTTTCCATGGTAAAAAAGCTTGGTTATGAGACTGTTGCCGAAGGTGTGGAAACCAAAGAACAATTTGAATATTTGAAAAAAATTGAATGTGATAATATTCAGGGATTTCTTTTGGGTAAGCCTATGCCGGAAGAAGAGCTTGTTAGCTTGATGGAGCATAATGGATAGTACAGACGAATAAGGGGTATTTATGTTAGTTGGTCGTAATCGGGAATATACATACTTTGAAGACTATATGAACCGTGATGGCAGTCAGATGGTGGTATTTTATGGGCAGAAATTCATGGGTAAAACATCATTTTTGCTGGATTTTTGCAAAGACTTGACGTATTCTTATTTTCTTGTGAAACCGATTGTTAAAGAATGGATGCTGGAAGGGTTTATACAGGAAATTGATAAGCTTAAGAACAAGTCTTCAGAGACGAAAAAGGTTTTGATCGTTGATGAGTTTCAGGGATTTGCAAAATGTGAAGAGTTTATGCCGCTCTTATTACAATTGTTGAAAGATGAAAAGATTTTAATTGTTTTAGTATCATCAGAAGTCAACTGGGTAGAAACATCCATGGTTAAGTCCTTTGGGCGTAGTGTTGCATCTATTAGTGGATTTTATAAAATAAAACCTTTGTCATTTCAGAGTGTTTGTCAGATTTATCATAACTATAACCGTGCAAATCTATTTATTATGTATGCCATTTTGGGTGGTGTTCCGGGGTTATGGAATTACTTTGAACCGGAATTATCCGTGGAAGAAAATATAATTCAAAAAATTCTTTCATCGAAATCCTATCTTCGTCAGGTTGGTTATTCTTATTGTATGACCGGTTTGCGTGAAAGTGGTGTATATGATACGATTTTACTGTGTATGGCAAATGGCAATACAAAGTTGAATGATTTATATCGTATTACCGGTTTTTCCCGTGCCAAGATCAGTGTTTATTTAAAGACCTTAATGGAGCAGGAACAAATTAATAAGATTTATTCTATTGACTGTGTTGGTCATGATAATAGCCAGAAGGGAATTTATGATATTTCCTGTCATTTTACTGCATTTTGGTTTAAATTCGTTTATTACAATGAAGATTATTTGTTGCAGATGGATGAAAAGTCTTTTTATGATAAAATCATTAAAGAGGAATTGTTGGCATATTGTGGCAAATATTTAAAAGAGATTGTTAAAGAATATTTTTATCTGCAGGGAGTAATAGATCCGGCGGATAAAACATCTTCCGATTGTTTTCTGGGGAAAAAGAATCAGATTCCGTTAGTATGGAAAAAACATGCTGTTTATCATGTTGTATTATGTGATGAGTTAAAAATGATGATGACATATGAGGATTACGAACGTCTGATTCAGGCTGCCGATGAGGCAAAGATGAGAGAGAAAGAATATTATATCGTGTCTTTTCGAGATTTTGATGAAAAGCTTACATTAGAGGCACGTATGAAAAAGAATATACACTTACTTTCTTTTGCAGATATTTTGGAGCAGTTTTAAAGAAAGGAAGTTTTATGGGTAAAAATCTATTTATTGCGGAAAAGCCCAGTGTTGCAAAGGAATTTGCAAAAGCATTGAAAGAACCAATGCGTTCTACGAACGGCTATATGGAATCGGAGCATTGTATTGTAACATGGTGTGTCGGACATCTGGTTACCATGAGCTATCCGGATGCTTATGATGAGAGTTTGAAGCGGTGGACCATGGGAACACTGCCTTTTTTTCCACCGAATGATCAGTTTAAATATCAAGTGATTGATAATGTCAAGGCTCAGTTTTCCATAGTCAGCGGCTTATTAAACAGAGAAGATGTCTCCTGTATCTATGTTTGTACCGACTCCGGACGTGAAGGAGAATATATTTATCGTTTGGTTGAACAGGAAGCACATGTACAGGGAAAAACGAGAAAAAGAGTTTGGATTGATTCGCAGACGGAAGAAGAAATATTAAGAGGAATCCGGGAAGCAAAAGATCTTTCGGAATATGATCATTTAAGTGATTCTGCATATCTGCGTGCAAAAGAAGATTATTTGATGGGAATCAATTTTTCTCGTTTATTAACATTAAAATATGGGGATTTTGTAAAACATGCGTTAGCAATGGATAAAAATGCCGTGATTTCGGTCGGAAGAGTTATGACCTGTGTGCTTGGCATGGTTGTTGACAGAGAACGCGAAATCAGACATTTTGATAAGACACCGTTTTATCGTGTCGTAGCCTCCTTAAAGCTTTCTGATAAGGAATTTGAAGGAGAGTGGAAGGCGGTTGAGGGTTCTGATTACTTCAATTCTCCACTTTTGTACAAGGAAAATGGGTTTAAAAAAGAAGAAAATGCCCGTGAGTTGATTGCAAAATGCTGTCCCTTTAATACGATGACCGTAAAGCGGATTGAAAAGAAAAAAGAAAAGAAAAATCCGCCTTTATTATACAATTTGGCTGAATTGCAGAATGATTGTTCACGTTTATTTAAAATCAGTCCGGATGAAACCTTAAGAATTGCGCAGGAATTATATGAAAAGAAATTAACGACATATCCTCGTACGGATGCGAGGGTTTTATCTACTGCCGTAGCCAAGGAAATCTACAAAAATATCAAAGGACTTACTAATTATGCACCTATGGCAGAGAAGGCTCTTTATGTACTGGATAAGAAGTCTTATGTGAATATTGCCAAGACAAAATATGTCAATGATAAGATGATTACCGATCACTATGCCATTATCCCGACAGGACAGGGATTGAATGCGCTATCCGGTCTTCATCCGACATCAGCAAAGGTATATGAGTTGATTTGTGGCAGATTCTTAAGTATCTTTTATCCACCGGCTGAATATGAGAAGATTTCTTTGACCATGCAATGTCTCAATGAATCCTTCTTTGCCAATTTCAAAGTACAGGTATCCAAAGGTTATCTTGCAGTAACGGAGTATTCGTTTTTCAAGAAAAAAGATTTTTCATCTGAAAAAAACGGACAGGATGGAAGTGCGATATCCGATAAGGGTGATGATGCGGATTCAAAAGAAAACAAAGAAACAAAAATTGATCCGGAATTTTTTGCGCTGATATCGGGTGTAAAAAAGGGCGATGAAATTCCGGTGGCAAAATTTGAAATTAAGGAAGGTGAAACGTCGCCTCCTAAGCGTTATAATTCCGGTTCGTTGATTTTGGCAATGGAAAATGCCGGTCAGCTGATTGAAGAAGAAGAACTTCGTGAACTGATAAAAGGAAGCGGAATTGGTACATCAGCTACCAGAGCAGAGATATTAAAAAAGCTGGTTGCCATAGATTATTTAAATCTGAATAAAAAGACACAGATTATTACGCCGACCTGTATGGGGGAACTGATTTATGAAGTGGTAAAATGTTCCATTAAATCCATGTTAGAACCTACTTTGACTGCCAGTTGGGAAAAGGGGCTTACGCAGGTTGCAAATGGTGAAATTTCTTCCGAAGAGTATATGGATAAACTGAAAGGCTTTATTAACCGGCGGACGGATTATGTGAAAAAATATGATAACAGGGCGTATCTAAATCAATGTACGCCTTATGTAAAAAGCTTTTATGCAACATCTAAAAAAGGCGTAAAGGCGAAAGCCCAAAAATGAAAATTTAAAAATGAAATATAAAGGTACCAAAATGATAAAAAATGAAAGCAGAAAAATTTATCATAATGGTAAGTACTCGATTAGGATGTTTTTGCAAGTTCCGGGATTGTAGAAGCAAAAGGCACTAAAATCTGTAGATATCATATTATTAAAAAGAGAAGGAGATTAGGGTTATGTTGGAAATGTTTAGTATCAAAAAATACTTTGACCTCAGTAAAACACTGGCTGCACCTTTGTTTGATGGGGTTGACTATCCGTGGGAAGTACTTCCGCGCTTAGAATCGTTTATTCAGGTGTTAGGACCGATGTTGCCGTCTGATGAATTTGAACAGGTATCGGAAAATGTCTGGATTGCCAGGTCGGCTAAGGTTGCACCGAGTGCAAGTATTACAGGCCCCTGTATCATTGATTCGAATGCAGAAATCAGACATTGTGCTTTTATCAGAGGAAATGTAATTGTAGGGAAAGGAACTGTCGTTGGTAATTCCTGTGAAGTTAAAAACAGTCTGCTTTTTGATGAAGTAGAAGCTCCTCATTTTAATTATGTAGGAGACAGTATTTTGGGTTATAAATCTCATCTTGGTGCTGGTGCTATTACCTCAAATATCAAAAATGATAAACGCAATGTTGAGATTCATTTTCCTTTAGGTTCTTTGGAAACCGAAATGAGAAAATTGGGCGCCATTATCGGTGATGGTGTACAGGTTGGATGCAATTGTGTGTTGAATCCCGGTACAGTTATTGGTAAAAACACCAGAATTTATCCTTTAAATTCTCTTCGCGGTTGGATTGATGAAAATTCTGTATATAAAAACGAAAGTAAGATTACACAGTTGATTTAATGCCTCGGATTTTATGAAATGGGCTATCTGTTTTTGACGTTTTTAAGTGTTAAACTATGTATATCATGATTTTTCGCCCCTAAAAAACTATTGACGATGAACGTTAAGTGTTGTATATTTTTTTCGACATGTGGTTTTGTCAGACAAGTTTTAACAAAGTAAAAATGGAGGAAAAGTTATGAAAAAATTAACAGCAATGCTTTTAGCAGGTGTTATGGCTGCTTCATTACTGGTTGGTTGTGGTTCTACAGAGACAACTACTACAGAAACTACAGAAACTACAGAGACAACAGAAGCGACTGAAACAGAAGAAACTGCAGAAGTAGAAGAGACAACAGAAGCAACAGAAGGTACTACATATACCGTTGGTATTTGCCAGTTGGTTCAGCATCCTGCTTTAGATGCAGCTACACAGGGATTTAAAGATGCATTAACAGAAGAATTCGGTGATGCAGTTGTATTTGATGAACAGAATGCACAGGGTGATTCAAATACCTGTTCAACTATCATCAACAGTTTTGTATCAAACAATGTTAATTTGATTTTAGCAAATGCAACTCCTGCATTACAGGCAGCTCAGGCCGGTACAGATACAATTCCTGTACTTGGTACTTCTGTAACTGATTATGCAACCGGTCTTGATTTATCAGATTTTAACGGAACAGTTGGCGGAAATATTTCCGGTACTTCAGATTTAGCACCCTTAGATGGTCAGGCTGATATGTTACATGAGCTTTGCCCGGATGCTAAAAACGTTGGATTATTATACTGCTCTGCAGAAGCTAATTCACAGTACCAGGTTGATACAATCAAAGGCTATCTGGAAGGAATGGGATATACATGTACATATTATGCATTCTCAGATTCAAATGATTTAGCAACTGTTGTTACAACAGCAGCAAACGAATCAGATGTAATTTATGTTCCTACAGATAATACTGTTGCATCAAATACAGAAATCATCCAGAATATCTGCCTTCCTGCAGGTGTTCCCGTTGTTGCAGGCGAAGAAGGAATTTGTGCCGGATGCGGTATTGCAACATTATCCATTGATTACTATGATTTAGGATATGCAACAGGTAAGATGGGTATCAAAGTATTACAGGGTGAAGATATCGGAACCATGCCGATCGAATATGCTCCTAAGTTCACAAAAGAATACAATGTATCTAACTGTGAAGAGTTAGGAATTACTGTTCCTTCTGATTACGTTGCAATTGAAACAGAAGAGTAATTTTATCAAACTGCATTGCAATTAAATAGGATCATTAAGTATAAAAGGGCATTCGAACAGAATGTCCTTTTTTATGCAACTTTATCTTATGCCAAAATAAAACTGTGAAATAAAACAGTTAAAATATTGTTTTACAAATATTAAAAACATGTTATGATAGTAAAGGTTGACTTTGAAGAGAAAATAGGAGGTTGCGATGAATATTTTGAATTTATTCGCGGCAATGCCGGGTGCGGTTGCCCAGGGATTGATTTGGGGTATCACTTCAATCGGAATTTATATTACATTTCGTATTTTGGACATTGCCGACTTATCGGTTGACGGTTCACTTTGTACGGGCGGTGCCGTATGTATCATGATGATGTTATCCGGACAGAATGTCTTTGTTTCTTTGCTGGTTGCTACCCTTGCCGGTATGGCTGCCGGATTAGCAACGGGTATTTTTCATACCTTTATGGGAATTCCTGCAATTCTTGCCGGTATTCTGACACAGCTTGGCTTATATTCTGTGAACCTAAAAATCATGGGTAAATCCAATCAGGCAATCAATGTTGATAAATATGATTTATTGGTTTCCCTTCGTTACATAAAAAATGTTGCATTTTATAAAAATACGATTTTTGTTGTTGCAATCATCATAGTTTTATTAATCGCGGCTTTATATTGGTTTTTTGGAACAGAGCTTGGTTGTGCATTAAGAGCAACAGGATGTAATTCCAATATGTCAAGAGCGCAGGGTATTAATACCAATATGTCAAAAGTGCTTGGCCTTGTGATTTCCAATGGGCTGGTTGCCTTATCCGGTGGATTGTTGTCGCAGTACCAAGGTTTTGCGGATATCAATATGGGACGTGGTGCAATTGTAATCGGTTTGGCTGCCGTTATTATCGGAGAGGCTATTTTTGGTAAGATATTCCGGAATTTTGCTTTGAAGTTATTAGGCGTAGCTTTTGGTTCTATTTTATATTATATCGTTCTTCAGGTTGTCATCTGGATGGGTATTGATACCGACTTGTTAAAACTGCTTTCTGCATTGGTTGTTGCTGTATTTTTGGCAATCCCTTATTGGAAAGGAAAGTATTTTACAAAACCCACCATCAAGAAAGGAGAAAATCAGAATGCTGGAAATTAGAAATGTTACAAAAGTATTTAATCCCGGTACCGTAAATGAAAAAATTGCGTTAAATGATTTTTCCCTTACTCTTGAAGAAGGTGATTTCGTAACAGTTATCGGAGGAAACGGCGCAGGCAAATCAACCATGATGAATGCCATTGCCGGTGTCTGGCCTGTTGATGCCGGACAGATTTTAATCGATGGTGTGGATGTGACTAAGTTATCGGAACATAAAAGAGCAAAATATCTTGGCCGTGTTTTTCAGGATCCAATGACAGGGACTGCCGCAACCATGGGAATTGATGAAAATCTGGCACTTGCAAAACGTCGTGGGAAATTCAGAAGTTTAAAGGGCGGCACTTCTAAAAAAGAACGTGAAGAATACAAAGAGTTATTAAAGATATTAGGTCTTGGTTTGGAAGATCGTCTGACATCCAAAGTCGGACTTTTATCGGGTGGACAGAGACAGGCGTTAACGCTTCTTATGGCTACCTTGGTCAAACCTAAATTGTTACTTTTAGATGAACATACAGCAGCTCTTGATCCGAAAACAGCTGCAAAAGTATTGGAAACAACAGAAGTCATTGTAAACAGGGATTATCTTACTACTTTGATGATTACCCACAACATGAAAGATGCTATTGCCCATGGCAATCGTCTGATTATGATGCATGAAGGACGTGTTATCTATGATGTTCGTGGTGAAGAAAAGAAAAATCTTCATGTATCTGACCTGCTTAAGAAATTCGAAGAGGTCAGTGGCGGAGAATTCGCAAACGACCGTATGATGCTGACAAACTAATTAGCTTATATCCCAAATGCATTATATAGAAATATTGTTATTATATGTATTGCAATAAAAACATGTGCCACAAGAACTATGTGGCGCATGTTTTTTTGCATCTTTTATATATAATGACTAGATTTTTTTTAGGAAATGTGAGAAAATATTCGGAGAATGTGACAAGCAATCAGATATGGTCGCTTGGTCAATATATTATTCTACATAATTGAAAGGAGATTTCACATGATTTATTCAAAAGAAGTGGAAGAAATGTGCCCGGTAGCACAGGGCGTTCATCACGGCTGTGCTCCTATCCCGGAAGAAGCAAAATGGGTTAAGGCAAAAGAAGTTAAGGATATTTCCGGTTATACACATGGTATTGGCTGGTGTGCACCTCAGCAGGGTGCCTGCAAATTATCCTTAAATGTTAAGGAAGGAATTATTCAGGAAGCATTAGTTGAGACAATCGGTTGTTCCGGTATGACTCATTCAGCTGCTATGGCTGCAGAAATTCTTCCCGGATTAACCGTTATGGAAGCATTGAATACAGACCTTGTTTGTGATGCTATCAATACAGCAATGAGAGAATTATTCTTACAGATCGTTTATGGTCGTACACAGTCAGCTTTCTCTGAAGGCGGTCTTGCAATCGGCGCAGGTCTTGAAGATTTAGGTAAAGGTTCTCGTTCCATGGTTGGTACTACATACGGTACACTTTCAAAGGGACCCAGATACCTTGAACTTACAGATGGTTATATCACAGGTGTTGCACTTGATGAAGATGATCAGATCATCGGATACAAATACGTTAACTTCGGTAAGATGATGGATTTCATCAAAGCCGGTGATGACGCTGCAACAGCACTTGAAAAAGCTTCTGGTCAGTATGGTCGTGTACAGGATGCTGTACGTGTAATTGACCCTAGAAAAGAGTAAGGATTAGGAGGAGAAAACACATGGCTTTATTTGAATCATATGAAAGAAGAGAACCTCAGATTCTTGCTGTATTAAAACAGTATGGCATTAATTCAATTGAGGAATGTAAAGATATTACAATGGCTGCCGGTATCGATGTATATAGCTTAATCGAAGGCATTCAGCCGATTTGTTTCGAAAATGCAAAATGGGCTTATACAGTAGGCGCTGCAATTGCTATTAAGAAAAACTGCCGTAAAGCTGCTGATGCTGCTGCAGCAATCGGTGAAGGTCTTCAGGCTTTCTGTATCCCCGGATCAGTTGCTGATACACGTAAAGTAGGTCTTGGACATGGTAACCTTGGTAAAATGTTATTGGAAGAAGAAACAGAATGTTTCGCTTTCTTAGCAGGTCACGAATCATTCGCAGCTGCTGAAGGTGCTATCGGTATCGCAGAAAAAGCTAACAAAGTTCGTAAAACACCTCTTCGTGTTATCTTAAACGGTCTTGGAAAAGATGCTGCTCAGATTATTTCTCGTATCAACGGATTTACATTTGTTGAAACAGAATATGATCCTTATACCAATACAGTAAAAGAAGTTTCCAGAAAATGCTACTCAAAGGATGCAAACAGCCCTCGTGCAAAAGTTAACTGCTACGGCGCTAACGATGTTTGTGAAGGTGTAGCAATTATGTGGAAAGAAAATGTAGACGTATCTATCACAGGTAACTCTACAAATCCTACCAGATTCCAGCATCCTGTTGCAGGTACTTATAAAAAAGAAAGAATCGAAGCTGGTAAGAAATACTTCTCAGTTGCTTCCGGTGGTGGTACAGGACGTACCTTACATCCCGATAACATGGCTGCAGGTCCTGCATCTTATGGTATGACAGATACAATGGGACGTATGCATTCTGATGCACAGTTTGCAGGTTCTTCTTCTGTACCGGCTCACGTAGAAATGATGGGCTTAATCGGTGCAGGTAACAATCCTATGGTTGGTATGACTGTTTCAACAGCTGTTTCTATCGAAGAAGCTGCTACAGCAGGAAAATTCTAAGAAGATATATTATTAGGATAATAGACGGGCTATTTGGATTTTTCCGAATGGCCCGGATTTTGTATTATGGAGGAATACTATTATGTTGGATCGTAAAACAATAAAGCAGCATGCAAAATCAGTGTTGTCTGCGAATTATGGCGTGATCATTGGAACATTTGCAGTCTATTCTCTGATTTCATTAATATGTGGAATGGTTCCGTATATAGGTGGAATAGCATGTATGATTGTTGTTCCGGTTGTTATGATTGGTATGATGAATCTGTTGGTGCGTTTATATCGTGGAGAAAAAGTTGAGTTCTCTGATATGTTTAATGGATTTCAGAATTTCGGACATAATCTTGGTGGCTATTGGTATATGTATTTATTCCTTTTTCTTTGGACTTTATTATTTTATATTCCGGGAATTATCAAAGGATATGCATATTTTATGGCTCCCTATATTTTAATGGATCAACCTGAAATTGATGCGACAGAAGCATTGGAAAAATCCAAACAAATGACAAATGGTCATAAAATGGATTTATTTGTTATGCATTTGAGTTTTATCGGTTGGGCATTGTTAAGTGTATTTACATTTGGTCTTCTTTCATTCTTTTACGTAGTGCCTTATATGATGTTGACTTCTGCCGGATATTATGTAGTACTTCGCAATCAGGAAATCTACACAACAGGCAGTGCCGCAGCATATACACCCAATACACCCAATTCCTTTGCACAGGATTCCTTTACACAGCCTGATTATTATCAGCCACAGAGTGCTTATCAGCCGATGAATAATTTCACAAGCACTCCTGTTTTAACAGATAGTAATCCATATATGGATAATAAGATAGAGGATGAAAACACAAATGAGAATCCATATATGCAGGATATGGGAAATGACCAGGTATAACCAAGCAGTGGTCTATTGACATACCCAAGAGTATTGTGTATACAATTGAAAAATGCTATAATAAAACTCTGTATGTGGATTACATGCAGAGTTTTATTATGTTATGAATGGCAAGGTTGATTTATCTGACATACTTTGCATGAGATAAAATAAGATAGAGGTAGTATCGTGACAAAACAGGAATTTCAACAGCTTTGTGAGAAGCAGATTATATATTTAGATGGTGCAACAGGCTCTAATTTGATGAAAGCCGGAATGCCCATGGGAGTATGTCCGGAAAAATGGATATTAGAGCATGAGCAGGCACTGGTTGATTTGCAGACAGCTTATATCGAAGCAGGAACGAATATTTTATATGCGCCTACTTTTACTGCAAATCGTATAAAATTGGCAGAGTATCATTTGGA
Source organism: Lachnospiraceae bacterium (assembly GCA_016297945.1). GTDB lineage: Bacteria > Bacillota > Clostridia > Lachnospirales > Lachnospiraceae > UBA2882. The sequence continues at coordinate 12,379 of JAEDFR010000008.1, forward strand.
AGATCAGGTTGAAGAAATCAATACCAGATTAATTCGACTTTCCAAAAAAACAGCAGGTACAAAGGCGCTGGTTGCAGCTGATCTCACGATGACCGGTAAGCAGTTAAAGCCAATGGGACCATTGGATTTTGAGGAATTAATTGATATTTATAAAGAACAGATACGGTATGTGGAAAAAGCCGGAGCTGATTTGATTGTAATTGAGACCATGATGAGTTTGCAGGAGACCAGGGCGGCAGCGATTGCTGCAATGGAAGTTTGTAATCTTCCTGTTATGGCTACACTTACTTTTGAAAGTGACGGAAGAACTCTCTTTGGTTCTGATGCCAAGTCTGCCGCCATTACATTGTCACACTTACATGTGGATGCGATTGGTGCTAATTGTTCTACCGGCCCTGATCAGATGTGTAAAATCCTTAAGGCAATGGCAGAAGTAACCAATCTTCCGCTAATTGCAAAACCAAATGCCGGACTGCCTTCTTTAGATGAGAATGGGAATACCGTATACGATATGGACAGTGATACTTTTTCTTCTCAGATGGTGGAAATTGTGGAAGCGGGTGCATCAATTTTAGGCGGATGTTGTGGTACTAGTCCTGAGTATATTCAAAAATTGGTTGAAAAAACGAGAAATATATCTGTTCCAAAACGTGATTTAACAGGAAGACATTTTCTTTGTTCGGAAAGACAGAGTCTCGAATTTGGATTGAATGATTGCTTTATGGTTGTTGGAGAAAGAATCAATCCTACCGGTAAGAAAAAGCTTCAGGCTGAAATCCGGGAAGGTAAACTGGATTTGGTTGATCAGTTTGCAATTGAACAGGAAGAATGCGGTGCAAAAATCCTGGATATCAATATGGGAATGAGCGGCATTGATGAAAAGTCCATGATGCTGACGGTATTGGAGGAAGTTGCCAGCATTACTTCCTTGCCATTATCGATTGATTCTTCCCATGTGGATGTGATAGAAGCCGCACTTCGCAGATATCCGGGACGTGCTTTGATAAATTCCATTTCTTTTGAAAAAGAAAAAGTAGATAAACTTTTGCCGATTGCAAAAAAATATGGTGCCATGTTTATTCTATTACCTTTATCAGATGAAGGATTGCCCAAAGATACGGATGAAAAGATAGCAATTATTCATAAAGTCATGGATAAGGCTATTGCGCTTGGAATGACAAAGGATGATATTATTGTTGACGGTCTGGTGGCAACGGTTGCAGCAAATCCTCTTGCGGCTAGAGAAACGCTTCAGACGATACGGTATTGTAAAGAAAACGGCATTGCAACCACTTGTGGGCTTTCCAATATATCGTTTGGTCTGCCGGAACGAATGAATATTAACAGTGCATTTTTAACAATGGCTATTCAAGAAGGCCTGACTATGGCAATTGCCAATCCGAATCAGGAAATGCTGGTAAATGCGGCTTATTCGGCGGATATTTTGATGGCAAAAGAAGGTGCTGATCTTTTATATATCGATCGAATGAATGCGATTAAAGAGGAAAGAGAAGCATACATGCTAAATCATCCGGAGATGATAAATCGGGGTATACCGTCAAATGCTTTGGCGAATCTCTCAACAAATCAGGCGAACGGTAAAGAAACGAAAATAGCCTTGCAAGATACAGCATTAAATAATGCTGTGCTGACCGGACAAGTTGCGGATACTTTGAAAGATGTAAAAGATGCTGTTTTAAAAGGAAAACAACGAGATATTGTCAAATTAACAGAAGCAGCTGTATCGGCTTCCTATGAGCCGCAGCAGATTTTAAACGAAGCATTAATGCCTGCAATTAATGAGGTAGGTGAGCTTTTCGATCAGGGAAAGTATTTTCTGCCCCAGTTGATTGCCAGTGCCGAGACTATGAAAAAGTCGATTGACTATTTAGAACCGATGTTAAAATCGGAAGGCGTGGAAGCAGATATGCCTACTATTGTGATTGCCACAGTCAAAGGCGATATTCATGATATCGGTAAAAATCTCGTAGCATTGATGTTGAAAAATCATGGATTTACCGTCGTCGATCTTGGCAAAGATGTTCCCAGAGAGGAAATCATTAAGATGGCGCGGGAAAAACACGCAAGTATCATTGCGTTGTCTGCTTTGATGACAACAACGATGCAGGAAATGAAAAATGTCATCAATTTAGCTAAAGAAGAAGGCATAACAGCAAAATTCATGATTGGTGGCGCGGTTATTACACAGGAATATGCGGATGAAATTGGTGCGGACGGCTATTCCAAGGATGCTGCCGATGCCGTCAAGCTGGCGCAAAAATTGTGTGAATCTTGATACGTTTTTTCAAAGTTTGATAGTATGAGGCATTTGTGAATTGCGATAATTATGTAGTAACGAATCAATCCATATGCAACATATATATTGTGCGAAACAATTTGTGCATATTGTTGAGATAATAAGTAAATATCAAATTCATTCGAAAAAATTAATGAGATAAAATGATTAATTGTCAAATTAATCCGATTAATTTATGAGAATAAATGTAAATATGAAATGTATTCAAAAAATAAAGAGAACAATTTAGCTATATAAAATACAGGAGGAAACAGAAAAAATGATAGGTGCAGATGCAATGGTTAAATGCTTGGAAAAAGAAGGCGTAAAAGTTGTTTTTGGATATCCTGGTGTTGCCATTTGTCCATTTTATAACAGTATTTTGGATTCGGAGATTGAAAGCGTTTTGGTCAGAACTGAACAAAATGCGGCTCATGCGGCAAGCGGTCTGGCAAGGGTTACGGATGGAATTGGCGTATGTGCAGTCACAAGCGGTCCCGGTGCAACTAATTTGATTACGGGAATAGCAACTGCATTTGCAGACAGTATTCCGATGATCTGTATTACCGGTCAGGTAAACAGTGAATTGCTCGGAAGTGATGTTTTCCAGGAAGCGGATATTACCGGAGCAGTAGAATCTTTTGTAAAGTACAGTTATCTGGTAAAAGACGTGAATGATATTCCGCGTATTTTTAAAGAAGCATTTTATATTGCAACAACGGGACGAAAAGGACCTGTCTTAATCGATGTTCCGATTGATGTTCAAAATGCCAAAATCAGTAATTTTGAATATCCGGAAGAAATATCATTAAGAACTTATAAACCGACGGTAAAAGGTCATTCCCAGCAGATTAAGCGTGTCATCAAGGAATTACAGAAAGTGAAACGTCCAATTATCTGTGTGGGCGGTGGTGTTGCTTTATCGCAGGCAGATAAAGAACTGATCGAGTTTGCTGAGCATCATAGAATTCCGGTTGTATCCACGATGATGGGAATTGGTATTATGCCGACCAAGCATCCATTATATTTCGGAATGGTCGGAAATAACGGAAAACCTTATGCAAATCGTGCCATGAATGAGGCTGATCTGATTATTATGGCCGGCGCGCGTGTGGCAGACAGAGCTATCAGCCAGCCGGATTTGATTTTCGACAATAAAGTCTTGGTACATATGGATGTGGATCCTGCTGAAATCGGTAAAAATGTTGGTCCTACCATTCCTTTGGTAGGTGATGCAAAGCACATTTTTAAAGACTTTGAGGAACATGATTTTTACTGTGATTCGGATGCATGGGTTGAAACCTTAAACGGATACCGGAAAGAAATGGAACCTAAACGCCCGGATCATCCCGGCTTTGTGGATCCGGCTAAATTTATTACCAGATTATCCGAGAAAATGGAAGATGATGCTATTTATGTTGCGGATGTCGGACAAAACCAGATTTGGTCCTGTGCTTATCATGTGGTAAAGAACGGAAGATTTTTAACATCCGGTGGTATGGGAACTATGGGATATTCCATTCCTGCTGCCATGGGTGCTAAATACGCATTAAAGGACAAACAGGTTATTGCGGTATGTGGAGACGGTTCTTTCCAGATGTCCATGATGGAACTTGCTACGATGCGTCAACATGGCATTAACAGTAAAGTGATTGTGTTAAAAAATAATTATCTTGGTATGGTTCGTCAATATCAGCACTTTACGTACAAAGACAATTATTCGGTTGTTGATTTGACAGGCAGTCCTGATTTGGAACACATATCGGCAGCTTACAATATGCCGTTTTTCAGACTGACTTCCATGGATGAGATGGAAGATATGCTGGATGCATTTCTTAAAAATGATTCTGCATGTCTGATGGAAGTGTTAATTGATCCCATGGATCTGGTATAGTAGATGGTTTGAGAGGTGCAGATAAATGAAAAAAATATATTCCGTTTTAGTTGAAAACCGTTCCGGTGTACTTGCAAAAGTATCCGGTCTGTTCTCTAGAAGAAGTTTTAATATTGATTCGCTTGCAGTGGGAGAAACCGATGATCCCACCGTATCCTGTATGACCATTGTCAGTTCCGGAAATGAACGGACTTTACAGCAGATAGAAAAGCAGTTAAATAAAAAACTGGATATTATCAAAGTAAAAACCTTCGATGAAAGTCACAGTATATCCCGTGAAATGATGTTAATGAAGGTAAAATACAACAAAAACAATCGCCGCGATATTATGGAAATATGTGAAATTATGAAGGCAGATATTGTTGATATGAGTAAGACATACATGATTATCCAGATTTGTGATGTTCCCGAAAAAATTAAACTGTTAATCGATATGTTTGCTTCTGTCAGCATTGTAGAGGTAGCAAGAACCGGAACCCTGGCTCTTCCTAAATGCAGTGAAAACGAATAGTTAAAGGCGTTATTATAACTTAAAGTTATGAAAAACATAAGGGCTGTTCATACGTTGACAAAGCAAATCATATGCTGATAAAATGAAATTCAGCATGAAAGGAATGGAAATTATGCAAAAGAAAGTATTTCAGTTGTTAGTAGATAATACCTCCGGTGTATTAAGTCGTATTTCCGGTTTGTTCAGCCGTCGTGGATACAATATTGAAAGCATTACGGCAGGTGTTACGGCAGATCCGAATTATACCCGCATTACCATTGTTACAAGCGGTGACGATGAGATTTTGGATCAGATAGAAAAGCAGGTTGGCAAGCTTGTTGATGTACGGGATATCAAAGTATTAGAACCGAACGAGTCTGTATACCGAGAACTGGTTTTAATTAAAATCAGGGTTACTTCCGAAAACAGACTTTCCGTAATCGGTTTGGTTGACAGTTTTAAAGCAAGAATCGTGGATGTTTCCAAAGAAAGTCTGACTGTTGAGATGGAAGTAAAAGGAATCAGTGACAGCAAGATTGACAATTTTATCAATTTACTGGAAGGATATGAGATTTTGGAGCTTGCTCGTACCGGTTTAATCGGTCTTGGACGAGGCACGGAAAATGTCACCTATTTACCATAGTGTTTAAGAAGTTAATTCTGATACGTTTTATCGCTTTCGCGAAGATATGTTAGCAGGAAATAACTTTCTAAATATAAATATTAATTTTACTAGGAGGATTTTAAAATGTCACAGGACGCAAAGATTTTTTATCAGGAAGATTGTAATTTATCTTTATTGGAAGGAAAGACAATCGCAGTAATCGGTTATGGTAGCCAGGGTCATGCGCATGCATTAAATGCAAAAGAATCAGGCTGCAATGTTATCATTGGTTTATACGAAGGTTCTAAATCATGGGATAAAGCCGTTAAACAGGGATTTGAAGTTTATACTGCTGCAGAAGCAGCAAAAAAAGCTGATATCATCATGATTTTGATCAACGATGAGAAACAGGCTGATTTATACAAAAATGATATCGAGCCCAACTTAGAGCCCGGTAATATGTTAATGTTCGCACATGGTTTCAATATTCATTTTGGTTGTATTGTACCTCCGGCTGATGTTGACGTTACCATGATTGCACCCAAAGGACCCGGACATACCGTTCGTAGTGAATACCAGGCAGGAAAAGGTGTTCCTTGTCTGATTGCTGTTCATCAGGATGCAACCGGAAAAGCTCAGGATATGGCATTAGCATATGCATTGGCAATCGGCGGAGCAAGAGCCGGTGTATTAGAGACAACATTCCGTACAGAAACAGAAACAGACCTTTTTGGTGAGCAGGCTGTTCTTTGCGGTGGTGTTTGTGCATTAATGCAGGCTGGTTTTGAAACATTGGTAGAAGCAGGATATGATCCTCGTAATGCATACTTTGAATGTATCCATGAGATGAAATTGATTGTTGACTTGATTTATCAGTCAGGATTTGCAGGAATGAGATATTCTATTTCAAATACTGCAGAATACGGTGATTATATTACAGGACCGAAGATCATTACAGAAGATACCAAGAAAGCAATGAAGAAGATCCTTTCTGATATTCAGGATGGTTCTTTTGCAAAAGAATTCTTATTGGATATGTCTCCTGCAGGAAAACAGGTTCATTTCAAAGCTATGAGAAAATTAGCTGCAGAACATCCTTCAGAAGTTGTTGGTGAAGAAATTCGTAAACTTTACAGCTGGAACAACGACGATGAGAAATTAATCAACAACTAATACATGGTCTGACGGCATAAAGTTTAATTGTTTTAGAATCTATTATAATAAAAGGGCTTTTGTGTAGTATTGTTTTATTAACGATTATGCAAAAGCCTTTTTTATTGATATAAGCTGTTTATTTTATATTTTAATAAAATATCGTTTTTTTTTTGGAATGATCATAAGAAAAAACGAAAAGGCAAAGGAGAATTCCATGGATTCATTTAATTCAGAAAATAATAATCAGGATTTTATGCAGAATACATACAACAATCCGTATGAAAACCCATATCAGGAACCGTTGGTGAACGGATACGAAAGTACTTACAATACCAATGGTCAAATGTATCAAACTTATGAGGAACCTGAAAAAACCAAATTTTTTATGCAATTTCCATACGCATTTAATCCTACAAAATATGGTGTTTTATCTAATATCAATACTGGGGCAATGATTGGATTTGTTGCGTTATTGCTTGCTATCTGTACTTTGGTAACTTATATTGGTTTTGCAATTTCTTTCAACGACACGGAAGCATTCAATGAAGTGATGGATGTTTTTCCGTATTTTAAGGTTGATGATGGCGAATTTTATATTGAAGAGGATTTTGAGTATGATGATCCCAATAAAGAGGTGTATGTTTATTTCTCGGATGATTACGACTCTTTTTCGTTAGGTGATGCGGAAGAATTGCATACGGAAGGCTATGATTCGGTTATGTTGATATCCAGAACCAATCTTGTGCTTGAATCGGATGGAGAGTATAATCAGTTGAGTTTTAAAGATTTTGGGACGATTTCTTTTGATAAGGACTGGATTATTGACAGTCTGATTCCCGGATTATTTGTATTTGTTTCTGTTTGCTTTATTTTTTATTATATTGCGAGAAGCTTTTGGTATTTCTTCTGTGCGATGATTTATATGTTAATTGCAATGATTTGTGCAAAGATATTCCATAGAGATATAGCAGCCGGAGTATTGTTTAAAGCAAGTGTATATGCGAAAGTGTTAATGACTGTAGTTGCATGTCTGCTATCGGTTCTGCCGGTTGCAATTACGATTCCGGCATTTATCCGGACAATGATCACACTTGCAATGATTATTGCGGCATTTGGTCATCTACCTCAGAGAACGAATGTATAAAATCAATGAATTTTTTCAGAGAATCTGACATAGGCAGATCTTCTCGATATGTAAATCCGATTTTTCGTTTAGGAATGGTACGTTTAAAGGTTAGTTCTTTAAATGTGCCATTTTCTATGTCTTCTTTTACAAAATCACGGATAACACAGGCGATTCCCAAATCAATTTTGGCCAGTTCAATTAAAAGATCCATCGTGTTGATTTCTAAGATATTAGTCATAGTAATCTGATGTGCGGCAAGATATTGGTCAACAAACATGCGGGATACATTTTCTTTGTTTAGCATCATAAAGTTAGCGCTTGATAACAAGGATGCCTTTCCGTTACCTTCTCTGATACGAAGATTTTTTAAGTAATTATCCGTTGCAATAAAGGTATCCTGAATTTCTTTAATAGGTTCATAACGCAGTAAGTGCCCGGGGGTGGAAGGAATACCAACCAGACCTATTTCTGTTACGCCTTTTTCAATGTCCTGTATGGTTTCCATGGAAGGATGACAGGTTATAGAGATTGTAATATGAGGATTTTGTCTGATGAATTCCTGCAAATAGGGGAGAAGAACATATTTACATAAAGTTATGCTGACCCCAATGGATAAATGAGAAACACCAAGGGTTGCGATTTTGTGCAACTGATCTTCACCACTCTGGATAGCCATAAAAGCATTTTTTACCTGTTCGTATAGGATTGTGCCTTCGTTTGTTAATGTAACACCGCGGGAACTACGCATAAAAAGCTTTGTGTCTAAATTGTTTTCGAGTTTGGCTATGGCTTTGCTGATAGCGGGCTGGCTGATGAAGAGTTCTTTGGCTGCTCCTGAAATGTTCTTGTTTTTTGCTACTGTATAAAAAATATGATATAGATTTAAATTGTTCTCCATAGGATGTACCTTTCTGTCAAAATGCTTTCATTCCAATATTATGATGAGAGTGTCAAAAGTAAATTCTATCAATTCATGATGGTGTAATTGGTATGAATTTTTATTAAAAAATATAAGGATGATTTCATCTTAACATAACCACAAATCATAGTAAACATAAATATTATGTATTTTATTTATATTCATATATTGTGCTATACTGACACTATCAAATTATAGGAGGATAGTATCATGGGAATGACGATGACACAAAAGATTTTAGCTGCACATGCCGGACTTGATAAGGTTGAAGCCGGACAACTGATTGAGGCAGATTTAGATCTTGTTTTAGGAAATGATATAACAAGCCCTGTAGCCATTAAAGAAATGGATAAAATGAAAGTTGACGGGGTTTTTGATAAGGATAAAATAGCACTAGTACCGGATCATTTTGTCCCGAATAAGGATATTAAATCCGCAGAGCATTGCAAATGCGTCAGGGAGTTTGCTTATCGCAATCAGATTACCAATTATTTTGAAGTGGGTCAGATGGGGATTGAACATGCTTTATTACCTGAAAAAGGTCTGACGGTTGCCGGTGATGTGATTATCGGTGCAGATTCACATACCTGTACATATGGTGCGTTAGGTGCATTTTCTACCGGTGTCGGAAGTACGGATATGGCAGCCGGAATGGCAACTGGTAAAGCCTGGTTTAAGGTTCCCGGAGCAATCAAATTTGAGTTAACCGGTTCACTTCCGGAATGGATCAGCGGTAAAGACCTGATTCTTCATATCATCGGAATGATTGGTGTAGATGGTGCTTTATACAAATCGATGGAATTTGTCGGTGAAGGTGTTAAGAGTCTCTCCATGGATGATCGTTTTACCATTGCTAATATGGCAATTGAAGCAGGTGCTAAAAACGGTATTTTCCCTGTTGATGAATTAGCCAAGGCTTACATGGATGAGCATTCCACAAAACAATATACGATTTATGAAGCAGATGAGGACGCTGTTTATGATGAAGTATATACCATTGATTTAAATTCACTTCGTCCTACGATTGCATTTCCACATTTACCGGAAAACACAAAGACAATTGATGAAATTACAGAAGATATTAAAATCGATCAGGTTGTTATCGGTTCTTGTACAAACGGACGTATTGACGATTTGAGATGCGCGGCAAAGGTGTTAAAAGATAAAAAAGTAGCACCCGGAATTCGCTGTATTATTATTCCGGCAACGCAGGCCATTTATCTGCAGGCAATGGAAGAAGGGCTTTTAAAAACCTTTATTGAAGCCGGTGCTGTTGTCTCTACACCAACCTGTGGTCCCTGCTTAGGCGGATATATGGGTATTTTAGCAGCCGGTGAGAGATGTGTTGCCACAACAAACCGTAATTTTGTCGGTCGTATGGGTCATGTCGATTCGGAGATATATCTGGCGTCTCCTGCAGTTGCAGCAGCTAGTGCAGTCGCAGGGAAGATTTCCTGCCCGTGTCGTTTATAAAAATGAGAGGAACAAATAGTAGCTATTTATACTAATAGGTCGCGGAAAGAAATATTTGACCACGTAGATATAGCTTGATAAAAAATCAGATAAGGAGATTGTCATGGAAAACGCAAAAGGTATTGTATTTAAATATGGTGATAATGTGGATACGGATGTCATTATTCCGGCAAGATATTTGAATTCTTCCGATCCGGCAGAGCTTGCAACACATTGCATGGAAGATATTGATCAGGATTTCGTAAAAAAAGTGAAAAAAGGAGACATCATGGTTGCAACCAAAAACTTTGGTTGCGGATCTTCCCGTGAACATGCACCGATTGCTATCAAAGCATCCGGTATCAGTTGTGTGATTGCGGATACATTTGCTCGAATTTTTTACCGCAATGCCATTAATATTGGTTTGCCGATTATTGAATGTGCAGATGCTGCCAATGAGATTGAAGCCGGAGATGAAGTGGAAGTTGATTTTGATTCCGGTAAGATTTACGATCTGACAAAAGGTACGGAATATCAGGGGCAGGCATTTCCGCCATTTATGCAGAAAATCATTGATGCAGAAGGTCTTGTAAACTATATCAATGCCAAATAAAGATTTTTGAAGGTACGAGTTGTCCTTTCAAAATAATATTATACACTTAATCAATGCCGGATTTCGGAGTGTGACATCTCTTCATGCATGAGGTGTGTCTCACTTCAAAATCCGGCATTTTTATCTTGCATATTCATGAGGTGCATTTTTATTTTCCATATTCTTGTGATTTGTTGACGAAAAATATAGATTGGCAGTAGTATAATATATAGTTAATTTATGTAAGAGGAATAGAACATGAAAAAACGAACAAAAATGATACTGATAGGAATCGTTGCTGTCTTATTGGTTGTCACATTTATATTTTTAAAAAATCATATTTTAATTACTTCCAATGGTATTTCCATATCAATGAGTGATTCAGACGGTCCGACAGCAGTTTTTATTGCCGGTAGATTGCCGAAAGGAGAAAAGAATATGATGTATACATCGATTACAATGGAAGAAGCAAAGACTATTTTTGAAAATCCCGGTGACTATATTATTCTGGATGTCAGAAGAGCTGATGAATTTTCCGAGGGGCACATACCGGGAGCAATCAATTATGCAAATGAGGATATTTTACAAGATAAACCTGAAATGCTGCCGGATTTAGAACAGACCATATATGTCTACTGTCGAAGTGGTAGAAGAAGCAAAGAAGCGGCAGATAAGCTTGTTCAAATGGGATATACCAATATTATAGAAATCGGTGGTATTCTAGACTGGACAGGTGAGCTGGAAAAATAGTAAAAATGATATGAAATAATTATATTAAAAATATAATACACACAAAACGCAAACAAAATTCAAACGAAATGCAAACATGTGTTCACATTTTGCGTTTGTTATGATATAATAACGTCATGAAAAAAGAAAACAGACATCTTATTAGTTTTTTACTCCTTATCTTTATATGCATGATTTTCGTTGTTTATCTCTTTTTTTTCAAAAGTGATGACGGAGCTTTTTGTGAAGTTTCTGTACAGGGAGAGATTGTTGACAGACTTCCGCTTTTTGAAGATAGCATAAAACGAATCGATACTCCCGGTGGCTATAATATTATTACGGTTAAAGAGGGGGGTGTATCTGTTACGGAAGCTGATTGTGGGAATCAAATCTGTGTACAGACCGGACAGATTCATAAAAATGGTCAGATTATTACCTGTCTGCCGCATGGACTGATTATCAAAATTGTATCCGGTCAGGATAAGGAGGTTGATACCATTGCCTACTGATAAGATTGCGAAAATGGGACTTTTCATCTGTCTTGGCATGATTTTTTCTTATGTAGAAACATTGGTTGTATTGGTTCCTGCGATTCCCGGGATAAAAATCGGATTGTCGAATGCATTGGTTGTTTTATTGCTCTATTCCTATGGCATTACATATTGTATTCTGTTTCAACTCTGCCGTATTTTGCTTAGTTCCCTTTTGTTTGGAAATTTGTTTGGATGTCTTTTTTCATTGGCCGGTGCGGGGATAAGTCTGCTTATAATGTATCTGCTCAAAAAGGTGAAGTGGATTGATGTCCCCGGAAACAGTATGTTCGGCGGGATTTTTCATAATATTGCACAGCTTTTTGTCGCATATGCTTTGGTGCAAAATACAACTGTATTTTATTATTTCCCGGTATTGTTATTTAGTGGCGCACTTACCGGATATACAATCGGATGGATTGGTGAATTTATTTTGAAACGGAGATTGTTATGATTGCTTATATTATTGGTGAAATAACGGATATTACAGAGGATTCTGTTGTGATTGAAACAAACGGAATGGGATTTAATGTTTTCGTTACCTCGGGTTATCAATACAGCATAGGACAAAATGTAAAGATTTATACCTATACCAATGTAAAGGAAGATGCCTTTTCTTTATTTGGTTTTGAAGATAAAGAACAGCTTGTGTTGTTTAAAATGCTTTTGACAGTAAATGGCATCGGTCCCAAAGGTGCCCTTGCAATTTTGTCTTGTATGAGTACAACAGATCTTCGTTTTGCAATTTATCATGAAGATGCCGGCGCGATTGCTAAGGCAAACGGCATTGGTAAAAAGACAGCAGAGCGTGTGATTTTGGATTTAAAGGATAAGATTAAATTATCAGACAGCCCTGATATGCCGTCTGCTTTATTAAAGGGAAATGATGTAGCATTAACCGGTTTTGATGAACAAAGGCGGGATGCAATTGAAGCATTAACTGCACTTGGTTATAGTTCCGGTGAAGCCGTAAAGGCAGTTTCTAAGGTTGAAATGACGGATGGTATGACTGCAGATGCCATTTTAAAGCAATCATTAAAATATTTATTTTAAAGGAATGAATTATGCCACAGAGAATTATTGAGACTTCCGTTTTGGAGGAAGACAAGAAAATAGAATCAACACTTCGTCCGCAGTCTATGGATGACTACATTGGTCAAAGTAAAGCAAAAGAAACATTGAAAATTTTTATTGAAGCAGCAAAGCAAAGAGAGGATGCCCTGGATCATATTTTATTTTATGGACCGCCCGGCCTTGGTAAGACGACTCTTGCCGGTGTCATAGCTAATGAAATGGGGGCGCATCTGAAAGTGACCAGTGGACCGGCAATTGAAAAACCGGGAGATATGGCAGCTATTTTAAGTGGTCTTTCAGACGGAGATGTCCTGTTTGTGGATGAAATTCATCGATTAAACAAACAGGTTGAAGAAGTATTGTATCCTGCAATGGAGGATTATTGTATTGATATTATGATTGGCAAAGGTCCGACTGCAAAATCCATTCGTCTGGATCTCCCCAAATTTACACTAATTGGCGCAACAACCAGAGCGGGATTACTGTCTGCTCCGCTCAGAGATCGCTTTGGTGTTATCAATCGATTAGAGTTTTACAGTATAGAGGAGCTTGTAGCTATCATTACGCGTTCGGCTTCTGTTTTTGATATTCAGATCGAAACAAACGGTGCCGTGGAAATGGCAAGAAGGAGCAGAGGCACTCCGCGAATTGCCAACCGCTTGTTAAAAAGAGTTAGAGATTTTGCGCAGGTTCGATATGATGGTGTAATAACAGAACACGTTGCAAAAGAAGCATTGGATATGCTGGATGTAGATAAGCTTGGATTGGATCATGTTGACAGGAATCTTCTGCTTACCATGATTGATAAATTTGGCGGTGGACCGGTAGGACTTGATACATTAGCTGCAGCGACCGGGGAGGATGCAGGTACGATAGAAGATGTGAATGAGCCGTATCTGATTAAAAATGGATTGATTAATCGGACTCCCAGAGGTCGAGTGGTTACCAAAAATGCCTATCTTCATTTTGGGCTGGATTTGCCGGAGCATCTTATTTGATTATTTTTTCTAAATATTTTTGCTGAATATTTCAGGAAAATTTCAGGAAAAATATCGAAAAACGGTTGTTTTCTCATAATATTCTGATATAATATATCTTGTATGTGGTCTATGGATTTGTGGGCATATATTGTGTTGATGAATATTTTGTGTTATATCAGGGAGAAAATGATATGTCAATTAAGACAGAAACAGAAGTGGTTATCGGCGGAAAATCTTACACATTAAGTGGCAGCGAAAGTGCGGAATATTTGCAGCGTGTTGCCTTTTATATTAATAATAAACTGTCAGAATACAATAAAATCGAAAGTTTTCGAAAACAATCCTCTGAGTTTCGCAATATTTTGCTGGAATTAAATATTGCAGATGATCTTTTTAAAGCAAAACAGAAAATTGTAGATTTGGAAGAAGAATTAGAGCGTAAGGAAAAGGAATTATACGACTTGAAGCATGAGCTGATTTCTTCACAAATCAAATTAGATAATGCAGAAAAAAGCGTTAAGTCCCTGCAATCTGAGGTAAACGACAATACCAAAAAGATAGTTCGTTTAGAGGCGCAGATCAAAGGTGCAAACGCTTAATTGATAGTGGTTTTTATGGGTTGTTGTGTTGGTGCGACAACCTTTTTCTATGAAAAACAGGAGAATATCATTGAATAAACCGGAATTACTGGCGCCCGCAGGAGATATGGCGTGTTTTATGGCAGCAATCAATGCAGGTGCTGATGCAATATATTTAGGCGGAGAAGAATATGGTGCAAGAGCCTATGCCTCCAATTTTTCGAAAGAAGAATTGTGTGAGGCTCTTTCTTATGCGCATTTATTCGGAGTTAAGGTTTATCTGACGGTTAATACTTTGGTAAAGGAAAGAGAGTTTGACCGTCTGGTTTCTTTTATAAAACCATTTTATGAACATGGTCTTGATGGGGTAATTGTTCAGGATTTAGGTGTCCTTTTAGAACTTAAAGAAAGCTTTCCAGGTTTAGAGTTGCATGCCAGCACTCAAATGGGAATTTCCGGTTCGTTCGGAGCAAAGCTATTAAAGGATTTTGGGGTGTGTCGCATAGTACCTGCCAGAGAATTATCTTTAGATGAAATATGTGATATAAAACAACGTGTTGGTATTGATATTGAAAGCTTTATTCACGGTGCGATGTGTTATTGTTATTCCGGTCACTGCTTATACAGTAGTTTCCTTGGAGGCAGAAGTGGAAACAGAGGTCGTTGCGCAGGTCCTTGCAGACTTCCTTTTGAAGTATTTGGAAAAAAAGATGTTTATCCTCTGAGCCTGAAAGATATGTGTACGGTTTCCATACTTCCGCAATTGCTTGATTCCGGAATTGATTCCTTTAAAATAGAAGGGCGAATGAAAAATCCGTATTATGTTGCGGGTGTTACATCCATATATCGGAAATATATTGATTTATACCAGGAAAATCCCAATTCAAATGATACTGTGCGGGTATCTGAAAAGGATATGGAGCTGTTAAAAAAACTCTATCTTCGAGTTGATTTACAAGAAGGCTATTATCATAGACACAATGGCAGAGAAATGATAACGATACATAAGCCCGGTTATCATTCGGCTGATGAGAAAGAATTTCTTTCCATCAAAGAAAAGTATCTGGATTGTGATAGAAAAATAAAACTATTTGCTGAGATACGTTTAAAAATCGGAGAAAAGCTTTTTATCACAATATGGGATGAAAAAGGGAATACAACCTCTTTGTGCATGGAAGAAATCGTTTTGGCTGCCCAAAAACGTCCGGTATTAAAAGAGGATGTTTTAAAACAATTGAACAAGACGGGAAATACTCCGTTTTATTTTGAAACAATTTCTGTTATAATGGATGATAACGTTTTTGTTTCTTTGAAAGCGTTGGGTGAAATCAGGAGAGATGTTCTCATACTGTTTCAGAAACAATTAGAGGACCTTTCCAATCCACGTATACAGATGCAAAGTATTCAGGATGCCTGTATTCGTGACAAATGTAACTTTCAAGTGATTACTTCATCAGATAAAAATGATGAGACTATTCATAAAAAGAAGCTTTCTGACCGATACAGGATTTGTTGTCAGAATTTGGAACAATTGTTGGTTTTGTTACAGATATTACCACAGTATCCGCAGATTGCTGCAATTGAAATCAATGCTTTTTTGTTGCGAGAATTATCTGATGATCTTATCGATAGATTAAAAGAAATAAAGAAACACGAAATGGATTGTTATCTGTTTTTTCCGCCGGTCTTCAGGCAAAAAACTGCCGATTGGTTTTTGCCATATCGGAATCTGTTGGCATCGGACTTATTTGATGGATTTTTTTGTAACAGTCTTGATACGCTTTCATTTTTACGGGAAAGTGGGTTACACGATAACAAAGTTTTATTGGCAGATTATGGTTTGTATGTGTTCAATCATAAAGCGATGAATTTTCTTTCCCGATACGGAATATCCGGGATGGTCGTTCCATATGAATTAACATATTATGAATGGTTGGATATACAAAAAAAAGATTGGGATAAATCTACTTCTGCATTTTGTTCAGAATATCTGGTGTACGGATATCTGCCGTTTATGCGAGCTGCCAATTGTATCAAAAATACGTTTGGTAAATGTAACCATAAAAACGAAGTGATTACCATTAAAGATAGAGTACATAAGGATATATCTGTTTTTAATCAGTGTGAGGTATGTGAAAATACAATTTATAACAGCATTCCTCTTTCATTGCATGGAGAAACAGATAAGATTAAAGCAGATTATTTTCGGATTTCATTTACAATTGAAAATAAATCTCAGATGATTCGTGTTCTGGATTTATTTATGAAGAAACAAAAAGATGCTTTGTATGAGTATACAAAAGGGCATTTTAAGAAAGGAATCGAGTAATCATGGCATTGGTTATTTCGGACATGTCAAAATATGTCATTGCTGTATTTATGGCAATTTATACATTTGAATCATTTATTGCTTTTAATGGAAGAAATGAGGAGCAAAAAGAGGGAATCTATACAAGACAGGTTATTTGTATGTTTTTGGTTCACTTTGTTTCCTTTGCAGCAATATGTTTGGAGACAAGTGATTTGTCCTATATTATATTTTATGGATTTCAACAAATTTTATTATTTGCGACAATTGCCATATATCGTGTCCTGTATAAGGATGTCAGTAAGCTTTTGTTAAACAATATGTGTATGCTTTTATCAATCGGTTTTGTAATTCTTACTCGTCTGGATTATGATAAAGCATTGAAACAATTTCGTATTGTAGCGATTTCTTTGGTTCTTTGTATCGTAATACCGTATTTAATCCGTAAATTCCGCTTTTTGGATCGCTTTTCTTGGCTGTATGCTTTAATTGGCATAGTCGCTTTGGGTATTGTGCTATGTCTTGGTTCATTAACGCACGGATCAAAAATATCTTATACGATTGTTGGATATACATTTCAGCCATCGGAGTTTGTAAAAATCATTTTTGTGTTTTTTGTTGCGGCAATGCTTGCAAAATCCAAAAGTTTTCCACAGATTGTCATAACTTCCTGTGTGACCGCAGTACATGTCATGATTTTGGTCGCTTCCAAAGATTTGGGAAGTGCATTGATATTTTTTGTTGTTTATGTTGCCATGGTTTTTGTTGCAACGCATAATTATTTTTATCTGATTGTTGGTTCAATCTGTGGATGTGGAGCCGGTATTGTTGCATATAAACTCTTTTCGCATGTTCAGGTACGTGTTCAGGCATGGAGAGATCCATGGTCGTATATTGATGGAAAAGGATATCAGATTACGCAATCCTTATTTGCCATCGGAACAGGTGGCTGGTTTGGTATGGGACTCTACCAGGGAGATCCGACAGCAATACCATATGTGGAGGCTGATTTTATTTTTTCTGCTATTGCGGAAGAAATGGGTGTAATCTTCAGTGTTTGTCTGGTTTTGGTTTGTTTAAGCAGTTTTATTGGTTTTATTAATATTGCCATGCGTTTAAAAAATGAATTTTACCGTAACGTTGCGGTGGGACTGGCTGTTACCTATATTTTTCAAATCTTTTTAACAATTGGTGGAGGAACAAAATTTATTCCTCTTACCGGTGTTACGCTGCCTCTTGTAAGCTACGGTGGAAGCAGTGTATTGACGACGATTATTATGTTCTGTATTATTCAGGGCTTATATTGTATACGCGCTGAGGAAGGAGGACGTCATGTCAGGATCGAAGAGAACGATTAGAGAATTCGAAGATGATGAATTATATGATGAAGAACCGCTTCCCAAAAAGAAAAAAAGAAAGAGGCCGGTAAATAAAAAAGAAAAATATCGCAACCGGGAACTCTGGGTAGTTACCTATATTTTTATTTTTTTGATGCTTGCTGTTATTGGAAACGAGATTCGTTTTGTCTATTCTGACAGTGAAACTGTAATTAATAATTCGTATAATCCGAGACAGGAAATTCTTGCACAAAAAAATGTACGAGGCTCTATACTCGCTGATGATAAAACGGTATTGGCCCAAACCGTGCGTGCAAAGGACGGCACGGAAAAAAGAGTGTATCCCTATTCCAATTTATTTGCTCATGTTGTGGGATTTTCTACGAAAGGTAAAACCGGAATTGAATATCTTGGCAATATGAACATGCTTACGTCGAATGCATCTTTGGGCGAAAAAATACAAAAAGAAATTTCAGCAGAGAAAACAATTGGTGATAATGTTGTTACGACTTTAAATGTGGAGTTACAAAAAGTGGCTTATGAAGCACTTGGTGTTTATGATGGTGCCATCATTGTTTCGGAACCTTCTACCGGTAAGATATTGGCAATGGTTTCGAAGCCTGATTTTGATCCCAACAACATTGTGGAAATGTGGGATGGACTAGTGAATGACGATTCCAGTAGTGTATTGTTGAATCGAGCAACACAGGGGTTATATCCTCCCGGTTCCACATTCAAAATCATTACTTCTCTGGCTTATTACAGACAAAATGGGGGAAATGTTTCCAATTATCACTATAACTGTAATGGTTCGTTTTCCTATAATGGCGATCGGATTAATTGTTATCATGGTTCTAATCATGGAAGCATTGATTTTGCAACGAGTTTTGCTAAATCGTGTAATTCTTCCTATGCTAATATCGGTTTGTCTTTAGATTTAGGTGAATTGGAAAGTACGTGTAATGATCTTTTGTTTAATGAAGATCTTGATTTAAAATTTACAACCGGCCAAAGCAAATATGTACTTGGTACTAATGCCGGATCCTATGATGTTATGCAGACATCCATCGGACAGGGAAAAACACAGATTACACCGTTACAGCTTAATATGATAACATGTGCCATAGCCAATAAGGGAACTGTCAAAACACCTTATCTGATTGAACGGATTGAAAGTTATAATGGAACAAATGTAAAAACCTATTCTCCCGAAGATTATAAAACGATTATGACGGAAGAAGAGGCGGAATTCTTAAAAGAGATGATGACCGGTGTTGTGGAAAGAGGTACTGCAAGCAAGTTAAAGGGATTGTCTTATACTGCCGCAGGTAAAACCGGTTCTGCAGAGTATAATGCTGTAAAGACAGACAGTCACGCATGGTTTACCGGATTTGCTCCGGTAGAAAATCCGCGTGTCTGCATTACCATTATTGTGGAAGGTGCCGGCTCAGGCGGTGAATATGCCGTTCCGATGGCAAAACGTATTTTTGATACCTATTTTCAGATTAAAGGACTTAATTAAAAAAAGATTTGAAAAACGAATTTCAACTATCTTTTTTAGAAATTGTATAGTAAAATAAATTAAATATAGTTAAGGAGGGTTATGGCATGTTTGATCAGATTTTTGGAAATTATTTGGTACAAGCAGGCAAATTATCGCAGGAAAAGCTGGACGCAGTGATTGAATATGAGAGTTCAGTCAGAGTAAAGCTGGGTACAATTGCCGTTGCCGAAAAGTTAATGACCGATAAACAGGCTGAAGAGGTTAATCAATTACAGGCAGTTATGGACAAGCGCTTTGGTGATATTGCCGTTGAAAAGGGGTATTTAACGGATGACCAGGTGGGTCAATTGCTGAAAAAACAGGGAAATGCTTACATGATTTTTGTTCAGACTTTGATTGATCAGGAAATCATGACATTGGAAGATATTGAGAATTCCTTAAAAGAATATCAGGATACGCAAGGATTTACGGATTCTGATATGAGTGATTTGGTAAGTGGTGATATTGAGCGGATTGTGAAATTATTCCTTCCTGCAAACACCGAATTACATGATCGCCTTTGTGGTATCGCCATTCGTACCTTGATTCGTCTTGTTAATTCAGGTGCGTATGTTTCCAAAGCTTTTTTAGTAGATCAGATTGTGGCAGACAATTTTGCTATGCAGGTAATGGAAGGAGATCATTCCATGATATCCGGTTTTGCAGGTTGCTCAGACAGTCTTTTGGCGATTGCAAATCCTTTTGCAGGTGAGGAGTTTGATGCTGTGGATTTAGATTCATTGGACGCTGTTGGTGAATTTACAAACTGTATTAATGGTCTGTTTGCATCAGAATTAAGTAAGGAAGGTGTCGATATTGATATGCTTCCTCCGGAATTCTATGATTATCCGGTTACAATTTCCGGTAATCAATTTTGTGTATTCCCGATTACAATCGGGTATAATGTAATTAATTTTATTCTGAGTATCGATTCAGAATTGAAAATTGCTTAGGGAGGAACGAAAAGTGGCAAAAATATTAATTGTAGACGATTCTCGGACATCCAGAAAAGTACTTAGAGGTATTTTAGAAGAAGGCGGTCATGAAGTTGTTGATGAGGCTGTCAACGGACAGGAAGGTGTGCAGAAGTTTCAGGCTTGCAAACCGGATATTGTTACTATGGACATTACCATGCCGGTTTTAGATGGAATGGAAGCGTTAAAGATGATTAAAGCTTTAAAACCGGATATGAAAGTGGTTATGGTTACTGCAGCCGGACAGAAAAGCAAAATGATTGATTGTATCAAATTGGGAGCCAATGAATTTTTGACAAAACCTTTTGATAAAGAAGAAATTGTTTCAGTTATCAATAAGCTTTCGTAATTACCGGATAAAGAATATATTTTAAGATTCGCCCGACAGGAGGAATTGCATATGATCGAAGCAACGAGCTGTGGCGGCGTGGTTATTTTCAGAGGTAAAGTATTACTTCTTTATAAAAGCTATAAAAATAAGTATGACGGATGGGTTCTTCCGAAAGGAACGGTGGAATTTGGTGAAACACATGAACAAACCGCTTTGCGTGAAGTTTTAGAAGAAACCGGTTCGAAAGCTACCATTATTAAGTATATCAACAAGAGCGAATATACCTTTCGTGTACCGGAAGACATGGTATCAAAGGATGTCCATTGGTTTTTAATGATGGCTGACAGTTATTACAGCAAACCACAACGTGAAGAACATTTTGTCGACTCTGGATTTTATAAATTTCATGAGGCTTATCATTTGCTAAAGTTTAGTAATGAAAAACAAATTTTAGAGCAGGCATATGCTGAGTATTTAGAATTAAAAAAGGCTAACTTGTGGGGACATAAATATTTATAAGAATATTTTCGTTACAACAAGGAAGGCTTTGGCCTTCCTTATTTTTTTCCTGTAGTGAAGCCTGCGAAAAGCCAAATAATCAGGTAATAATATGCATATTTATAAAAGTTTGTTTTGCGATGATGTTTGTCAGGATAAACGCAAAAAAATTATACGAAAAATTAAATATCATGCCGGACTGACATCGACTTATGTCATTGTATTGGCAAATGGAAATGATTATTTTGATCTGATTCCCGGATATGTTTTAAAACAAAAAGCATATCCAATAAAAGATTTGCATATCATGGGACTTGCAGATGGATATGATAGTGCCGTTATACTGGTGATAAAGATGATTGGGGTATTTTTTGAAAAATACGGTACGTACCAATTTAAAGATTTTCTGATGCAGGAAAAAGAGATGAATTTTACCGGATATAACAGGAAATAATATTTATGGGTGTTTTGATATTAATATTAAAAATAATAGGATTAGTCCTTTTGGGATTGTTGGCTTTGCTTGTATTGGCATTACTCATAATTCTGTTTGTACCATTTCGATATCGCATTCATGCAAGTTATTATGATACGGCAGATATTCAGGCAACGGTCAGTTGGCTTCTTCATGCTATATCCGTCAGCCTGTGTATTTCAAAAGATGATAAAAAATGCCGGATAAAAGTTTTTGGAATCTGTATTTTAGATTTGTTTCATCCGAAACCACGGAAAGAAAAAATGCGTAAGAAGAAATCTGATACAAAAAAGGATGAGACCAAGTATTCAAAACAATTAGAACCAACCGAACAATCAAGTCAATCAAAAAAATCATCAGATGCTGTGTCAGATATTGAAAAACAAAATAACAGAAACAACATAGATACAGCCACACACCATGATGATACGACTTTGTCAGAAGATGATACACCAAAAGATGCCGGATTTTTTGAAAAAATTATTTCTTTTTTCACAAGAATTAAAGAAGCTGTTTGGTCTTTAAAAAGAAAAATCCAGGCTGTTCGTGAAAAACAAATTGATTTACAAGAGCAGGGCAGAAAATGGATAACTGTTTTAAAAAGAGACAGGACAAAAAAAGCACTCAGTAAATGTAAAGATATTCTGATAAAAATGCTGAAGACCATTCTTCCCAGAAAATGGAGTGCTTATGTTCATTTTGGTATGGATGATCCGGCGGCTACGGCACAGATTTTGGGTTATTACTGGATGTTTATCGGTATTTTGGCAAATCATGTCACCTGTCTTCCTGATTTTGAAAAAAAAGTTATGGAAGGCGAATTAAAAGCAAAAGGTCATATTCGTATGATTACATTTGTTTTGATTGGATTAAAAGTACTTTTTGATCCGGATTTGATATATTTGAGGAAAATAAAAGCAGAAGTGGATTCTTTATAAAATAAAACGGAGGAAACGCTATGAACGAAAATAATTTTGGAAATGTAATTACATCTCTTATGAAAGGTATGGAAACGTTTTTATCAACAAAGACTGTTGTTGGAGAGCCTACACAGGTTGGAGATACCATTATTCTTCCTTTGGTGGATGTAACATTTGGTGTGGGAGCAGGCGCAAATGCCAATGATGCAAAAAATGCCGGAGGCGGAGGTATGTCCGGAAAGATGATGCCCAGCGCTGTTTTAGTGATTCGAAATGGACAGACAAAACTGGTAAATATCAAAAATCAGGATATGGTTACTAAAATTATTGATTTAATTCCGGATCTTGTGGATAAATTTACAGCACCAAAAGATGATATTCCGGTCAGTGATGATGAAGCGGTCGATTTGGCATTCCCGGATGATACAACCGATACTTCAACTGTATTCTGATTATCAAACATGCACATTCGCAAAATATCATAAATTATACTTTTTACACTTACATCATATATTAATATAAATCGTATAAGTCTGGTTCGGTATGTGTGAAAAAAATAATTGGATATAGTTGTTTTATGATTGCGGTTGGCATGTTTATTATGTTGTTTTTAGATCATCATTTTATAGCGGTAATTTTTATCGCAATACTATTATTGGTTGGTTATAACCTTTTTTGCGGATAACCGGAGTAATTATGGATAAAGACAAGGAATGGCTTTTTTCGGAGAATATCAGATTGCGGAAATGGTCTGATGAACTGGAGCACAAAGAGAAAATCCTCCAGGAAGAGAAGAAAAATTTTGAGCAGCAGAAAAAAGCTTTGGAAATAGGATTTAAAAAGCTCGCGGCCGATAAAGAAACATTTATGGCTGAGATGAAAAAAGAAAAAGCAAAAATCAATGCCATGCGCTATGAGGCAGAATGCGAGAAAGAACAATCTTTTCATCACCGGGATAAACTTAGTGGTTTTAAGGGCCCCGGATTTTTTAGCGGCGTTACGGGCATTAATTCACTGAGAAAGAGATATAAAGAATTGATGAAGATTTATCATCCGGATAATAAGTACGGAGATTCATTTACCGTTGCGTGCATTAATAAAGAATATGAGATTATGAAAGAAAAACTATCGACAAAATAAAAAAGCCGATAGTTTTCTTGTTCAAGAAATATTCTTGAAATACAAATCTTAATATAGAATAAATCCCTTTTCGGATTTGTGTTTGTGAAAAAGATGTGCTGTAAGTGCGATATATGGGTTTTTTGACCTTAGATGCAGACTTTTATCTCTTCCATCGTTTCTCACATTTTATTATTCGCAACTTTGGGGACATAGCCAGTCACCCAAACAAAGATATATATTTTTGTAAGAGTGACTGCCATCCCGCAAAGATTGCGAACTATGTGAGAAACGTGGCAGAGCGTCTGCATAATCGGTCTACAAACCCCATATATCGCACTTTCGGCACATTTATAGTGGGAATACAAATCCGAAAAGGGGTTAGAATAATAAAAAAAGGACCGTTATAATACGATCCTTTCTGACTAAATCTAATAATTGAAATTAAGCTCTTTCAACTAATCCGGATTTTAAACAAGATGTGCAAACATGCATAGTCTTTGTTGCACCTTTGACTTTACATTTTACATTTCTGATGTTTGCATTCCAAATACGATTAGATCTTCTATGAGAATGGCTGACGTTATTTCCAAAATGAGCGCCTTTACCACAGATATCACATTTTGCCATAATTGCACCTCCTAACAAAAATTGACTCACAACAAACATATACTAGCAGATTTATAATTGTTTTGCAACAAAAAAATGATTTTTTTTGCAACTTCTCTATATAATAAGGATTGCGAGAGCACAAAATGCGTAGCAATCCGTTGATATCATGGTATCAAAATACCTTTTGATACCAACATCATAATATTTTGGGATAATGTTTTGTTATATATTCCATTTTTTAATAAAAGTTGTTATAATAGCTATATTATGACTTTAAGGAGGTATTAGGCATGAAGAGTACCATGAATACACATCTTGGTAATATTTCCATCGATAGTGAAGTGATTGCTAATTATGCAGGAACCGTAGCTAATGAATGTTTCGGCGTTGTCGGAATGGCTAATGTAAATGTAAAAGATGGATTAGTAAAGCTGTTAAAGCAGGAAAGTTTATCAACCGGTATTTCTGTTGTTATTAAAAATTCCGGGATTAGTATTGATTTTCATTTAATTGTTGCCTATGGTGTTAATATTCTTGCCGTATCAGATAATTTAATGAGCACTGTTAAATATAAAGTTGAGGAATTTACAGGTTTAAAAGTAGAAAAAGTCAACATCTTTGTGGAAGGTGTTCGTGTAATCGATTAATAGGAGGATATAACTGTGGCTGCGAATACAATTGATAACAGTTTACTTTGCAAAATGTTTTTAGCAGGAGCAAAGAATCTGGAAGCCAACAAAGAATATATTAATGAATTAAATGTTTTCCCTGTTCCGGACGGAGATACGGGAACGAATATGACCATGACGATCATGTCAGCAGCAAAAGAAGTGGCTGGGCTTGATGATACAACGGAGATGAAAGTAATTGCTAAGGCAATTTCTTCCGGTTCTTTACGTGGAGCAAGAGGAAATTCCGGTGTTATTCTTTCACAGTTATGCAGAGGTTTTGCCAAAGTAATTGGAGAAGTAGAAGTAATTGATAAAGAAATTCTTGCAAGTGCTTGTGAAAAAGCTGTTGAAAGTGCATATAAAGCGGTTATGAAACCCAAAGAAGGTACGATTTTAACTGTAGCAAAAGGTGTATGTGAAAAGGTGGTTGAACTTTCCGCAGATCCCGAAATTGATATGGATTCCCTGATTGACATGTCAATAATATACGCAAAAGAGGTTCTTGATAAAACACCGGAAATGTTACCTGTTTTAAAACAGGCAGGAGTTGTTGATTCCGGCGGATACGGTCTGGTTACCTTTCTTGTAGGAGCGCAGAAGGCGTTTCGTGGAGAAGAAATAGATTTTAATATTCAGCCGACTACCGGTGAAAGTCCCCGTGTTGACAGCATGTCTGTAGATACCTCGGATATTAAATTTGGCTATTGTACAGAATTTATTATCATGCTTGATAAAGTGTTCAGTGCCAAAATGGAAAAAGATTTTAAAGCATTTTTGGAATCGATCGGTGATTCGATTGTAGTTGTTGCTGATGAAGAGCTTGTTAAGGTGCATGTTCATACCAATGATCCCGGTCTTGCCATCCAAAGAGCTTTGACTTATGGTCCGCTTTCCAATATGAAAATTGATAATATGCGCTTAGAGCATCAGGAAAAGCTTTTTAAAGAACAGGAAAAAGCAGAAGCAATCAGCAGTGAAGTTGCTATGGAGCATAAAGAAGTTGGATTTATCTCTGTTTCTGTTGGAGATGGTGTTAATGCCATATTTAAAGATTTAGGTGTTGATCGCATTATTGAAGGCGGACAGACAATGAATCCCAGTACAGATGATATTATCAATGCGATTGACAAAGTGAATGCGGATACGGTATTTGTTTTACCGAACAATAAAAATATTATTATGGCTGCAAATCAGGCACAGGCAATGGTAGAAGATAAAAAAGTGATTGTCATTCCGACCAAAAATATTCCGCAGGGAATAACAGCCATTATCAGTTATGTGCCCGAAATGAGCGCTGAAGAAAATGAAGAAAACATGAATTCAGAAATTGAAAATGTACAGACCGGACAGGTGACATATGCAGTCCGTGATACAGAGATTGACGGTATGGTGATTCATGAAAATGACATCATGGGAATTGGTGATCATAAAATGCTTGCTGTCGGAACCGAAGTAAATGCTACTACGGTTGAAATGATTGATAAAATGATTGAGGAATCCGATGCAGAGCTCATTAGTATTTATTATGGCGCTGATGTAACAAAAGAGGCCGCAGAAGCTTTGGCAGACCTTGTCAGCGAAGCACACGGTGATTGTGACGTGGAACTGCAGTATGGCGGTCAGCCTGTTTACTACTATATTGTTTCTGCTGAATAACAGAGAATAATTGTTTGTATAATGAATTGTTTCGTTTAGAGCGTTAAAATGATGATGGATTTTCAAACAAGTATAAAAGAACTTAAGGGCATCGGAGATAAAAACGGTGCCCTTTTTCATAAACTGAATATTGATACTCTCAAAGATCTGATAACATATTATCCGCGTGCCTATGAATCTTATCCGGCTTTATCTTATGCAACACATTGCGACAACGAAAAAAGAGCAGCTGTTTTTGCAATGATCAAGACACAACCAACTCTTGTCCGTGTGAAGCGCTATCAGATTGTTCATTTTTATGCGATGGATGAAAATGGTGGCAGCTTTAGTGTGCGTATTTTTAATATGCCTTATATGAAAAAAACGCTACATGCCGGTCAGAGCTTTGTTTTTTACGGAAAATTCTCTGCCGGGAAGGATCTGCTGACAATGGATCAGCCCAGGTTGTTTAAAAAAGAGGATTATGAAGCTTTGCTAAAAGGATACTTTCCTGTATATCAATGTACAAAAGGTCTGTCAAATGATACTATCAGCAAATATATCAAACAGGCTTATGCTATTTTGGAGAATCGGATTATCGATTTTTTTCCGGAAGAGCTGATGAAAAAAAGAGGCTTTCCCATCTATCGCGATATGATTCGGATTATGCATAGTCCCGATTCTATGGAAGAAGTCTATTGGGCAAAAAAACGACTGGCTTATGAAGAGTTTTTCTTTTTTTTGCTTTCCACCAAACAAAACGAGAGCAAACAGGTGTATCATACCCAAATCAATTGTTTCAAAAGATACGAAGATACGGATCGTTTGATGGAAAGACTTCCTTTTCAATTGACCAATTCCCAAAAAAAGGTCTGGGATGAAATTCAAGCTGATTTATATGGTGGTGTTGTTTGTAACCGTCTGGTTCAGGGCGATGTCGGATGCGGAAAAACCATGATTGCAGTTTTGGCATTATATTGTTGTGTACTCAATCATAAGCAGGGGGCACTCATGGCACCGACAGAGGTTCTTGCCGTTCAGCATTATCAATCCATTCAGGAAATGTGCCAAAAGTACAATTTGCCGTTTCAGATTGCGCTATTAACCGGAAGTGTGAAAGCAAAAGAGAAAAAGCAGATTTATGAAGCTCTATCAAACGGAAACATGAATCTGGTAATTGGTACTCATGCGCTTTTAGAAGAATCTGTAGAATTTCAAAATCTCGGACTGGTTGTTACAGATGAACAGCATCGTTTTGGAGTGAGACAACGCGCTGTTTTAAATGCGAAGGGTAAAGATGTGCATACCATTGTTATGTCTGCAACACCAATTCCTCGTTCGTTAGCAATGATTCTGTATGGCGGATTGTCTG
The DNA here is from genome assembly GCA_016297945.1 of Lachnospiraceae bacterium. GTDB lineage: Bacteria > Bacillota > Clostridia > Lachnospirales > Lachnospiraceae > UBA2882. The sequence goes on from JAEDFR010000008.1 coordinate 40,593, forward strand.
TTTCAACAATACCGGAACTTCCCGCTGAGCGTATTCCTATTAAAAATGCTGTGGTGGATATCGGATATCGCAAAAGTGCGTATCATTTTATGCAGCAACAGATTTTAGAAGGTCGTCAGATTTATATTATTTGTCCGATGGTGGAAGCCGGAATATCTGAAAATCTGGAAAATGTAGAAGAGTATGCTGAAAAAATAAAGCCATATTTTGATTCCAATGTGCGAATTGCCATTCTGCACGGCAAAATGAAAGGTGCCGATAAAAATCAGATTCTGAATGCATTTGCGGGACATGAAATTGATATTCTGGTTTCAACAACGGTTGTAGAGGTTGGAATCAATGTTCCGAATGCAACGGTTATGATGATAGAAAATGCCGATCGCTTTGGTCTGGCAACGCTTCATCAGTTAAGAGGTCGTGTCGGAAGAGGAAAATGCCAGTCTTATTGTATTTTTGTGGACTCATCTTCCAATGATAAGAGCCGGAAACGTCTTGAAATATTGGGAAAGACAAATGATGGTTTTGAAATTGCCAATGCCGATTTAAAAATGCGTGGTCCAGGTGAACTTTCCGGCACGTTGCAAAGCGGAGATGCAGGTTTTGTTTATGCGGATCTTTATGATGATGCGGATATGTTATATCTGGCAAACGAAGATGTTTCTAAATTAATGGCGGATGATCCCATGTTGGAGGGCGAAGAACTTTCTAATTTGAGAAATCGTTGGCATGAAGTCTCTGAACGTGGATATCTGAAAACTATATAAAGGGATTTGCAAATGACCACAAGATTTGGTATTTTTATTTGAAAAATATTCAAATTATGGTATATTATAAAGGTGTGTATGTTTACATGCCTTTTTTTCATGTGCATAAATGTGCAAATAAACATATACAACAAGAATGATTATCATTTTGCTTACTATTTACAGGGAGGAACACTTACTATGGCAAAGTCCACAGATTATGGTGCTTCGAGTATAAAGGTTTTAGAAGGTTTAGAGGCGGTCAGAGTCCGTCCCGGAATGTATATCGGAAGTGTATCTACTAAGGGATTAAATCACCTGATTTATGAAATTGTTGATAATTCGGTCGATGAACATTTGGCAGGATTTTGTACTGTCATTAAAGTTTATCTGGAAAAGGACGGTTCTGCGACAATCATGGATAACGGACGTGGTATTCCGGTTGAGATGCATGAAAAAGGCATCAGCGCGGAACGTGTTGTTTTTACAACTCTGCACGCCGGTGGTAAATTTGATGATTCTGCCTATAAAACAAGTGGTGGTCTGCATGGTGTCGGTTCTTCGGTAGTAAATGCATTATCCAATTATATGACAGTCCGTATTTCGCGCAACGGTCATATCTATGAAGATAAATATGAAAAAGGGGTTCCTGTTCAGGAACTGGTTGACGGATTGTTGCCGGTTATCGGAAAAACAAAAGAAACCGGTACGACGATTAATTTCCTGCCGGATGATACTATTTTTGATAAAACATATTTTAAGGCGGAGGATGTTAAGAGCAGACTCCATGAAACAGCCTATTTAAATCCGAATTTGACGATTGAATTTGAGGACCGCAGAGGGGAAGAAACAGATTATGCCGTATTTCATGAACCGGAAGGTCTGGTTGGTTTTGTAAAAGCCATGAATGGTTCAAAAGAGTCGGTTTGTGATGTTGTTTATTTTAAATCTGAACTGGAAAATATAGAAGTTGAATGTGCTTTTCAGTATGTAAACGAATTTCATGAAAACGTATTGGGCTTTTGTAATAACATTTATAATGCGGAAGGCGGTACGCATATTACGGGCTTTAAATCGGCATTTACCAATGTTATCAATAATTATGCCCGTGAATTAAATATTCTGAAAGAAAAAGACCAAAATTTTACCGGTGCCGATGTTCGTAACGGTATGACGGCTGTCATTTCCGTCAAGCATCCCGATCCCCGTTTTGAAGGTCAGACCAAGACAAAACTGGATAATCAGGATGCATCCAAAGTCGTCAGTAAAATCACATCCGATGAAGTCGTACGCTATTTTGACCGGAATCTGGACAATTTAAAAGCAGTTATCAGTTGTGCCGAAAAATCTGCTAAAATCCGCAAATCGGAAGAGAAAGCGAAAACCAACATGCTTTCCAAACAGAAATATTCGTTTGATTCCAATGGAAAACTTGCCAATTGTGAGTCCCGAGATCCTAAATTGTGTGAGATTTTTATTGTCGAAGGTGATTCCGCCGGCGGTTCCGCAAAGACAGCGAGAAATCGAAAATATCAGGCAATTCTGCCAATCCGCGGTAAAATTTTAAATGTGGAAAAAGCCAGCATCGATAAAGTATTGGCAAATGCAGAAATAAAAACAATGATTAATGCATTTGGATGCGGTTTTTCAGAAGGATACGGAAATGACTTTGATATCACAAAGCTTCGTTATGACAAAATCATCATTATGGCGGATGCCGATGTGGATGGTGCTCATATTTCTACATTGCTTTTGACTTTATTTTACCGTTTTATGCCGGAGTTGATCAGTTCCGGACATGTTTATATTGCCATGCCGCCTTTATACAAGGCTATGCCTTCCAAAGGACAGGAAGAATATTTATATGATGATAAGGCATTGGAAAAATACCGAAAGACGCATAAGGGACCGTTTACCCTGCAGCGATATAAAGGTCTTGGTGAAATGGATGCGGAACAATTATGGGAAACCACTTTAAATCCGGAGACCAGAAAGTTGAAATTGGTGGAAATTGATGATAATTTCCAGGCAGACAGGATTACGGAAATGCTAATGGGAACAGAGGTTCCACCACGTAAAAAATATATCTACGATCATGCAAAGGAAGCATTATTGGATATCTGATAACTTCTTTTTATACGATGTTGTTTTCTTATTTTTTAGAAAGAGAAAGATAAAATTATGAGTGAATCAATTATCAGAACAGAATATTCCGAGGTAATGGAGCAATCTTATATTGATTATGCGATGAGCGTTATTATTGCGCGAGCACTTCCGGATGTCAGAGACGGATTAAAACCGGTACAGCGCAGGACTTTATATGATATGCATGAACTCCGCATTAAATATGATGGTCCTTATCGTAAATGTGCCCGTATTGTTGGTGATACCATGGGTAAATATCATCCGCACGGAGACAGCTCCATTTATGATGCGCTTGTTGTTCTCGCTCAGGATTTTAAAAAGGGAATTCCGCTTGTTGACGGGCATGGTAATTTTGGCTCCATAGAAGGCGATTCGGCCGCTGCCATGCGTTATACGGAAGCTAGACTGGCTCAGATTACGCAGGAAGCATATCTTGCCGATCTGGACAAAGATGTGGTGGATTTTGTTCCGAATTTTGATGAAACGGAGCAGGAACCGTCTGTTTTACCGGTAAAAGTGCCCAATATTCTGATCAATGGTGCCGAAGGTATTGCCGTTGGTATGGCAACGAGTATACCGACACACAATTTATCGGAAGTTATCGACGGACTAAAAGCTTATATGCAGGATCCGACCTTGACTACGAGACAGTTGATGAAGTACGTAAAAGGTCCGGATTTTCCGACCGGCGGAATTGTATGCAATCAGGACGAGCTTCTTTCCATATATGAAACCGGTAACGGAAAAATCAAGGTCCGTGGTAAGGTAGATGTGGAAAAAGGGAAAGGCGGTCATGTCAATATTGTCATCTCTGAAATCCCTTATACGATGATCGGGACCGGAATTTCCAAATTTTTGATGGATGTTGCCGCATTGGCAGAAACCAAGAAAACAAATGATATTGTTGATATTTCAAATCAATCCGGCAAAGAAGGTATTCGCATTGTAATTGAATGCAAACGTGATACAGATACCGAGCAGTTTATCAATATGCTCTATAAAAAGACAAAGCTGGAAGATACCTTTGGTGTCAACATGTTAGCGGTTGCTAATGGCAGACCGGAGACATTGAGTCTGCAACAAATCTTTAAACATTGTGCAGATTTTCAATTTGAAGTTGCTACAAGAAAATATCAGACTCTTCTTGCAAAAGAACAGGAAAAGAGAGAAATTCAGGAAGGTCTGATAAAAGCATGTAACCTGATTGATTTGATTATTGAAATTTTACGTGGTTCAAAAGACCGTGCCATGGCTAAGGAATGTCTGGTAAATGGTGTGACGGACGGAATAAAATTCAAATCCAAAGAATCCAAAGTCATGGCAGCGCAGTTAATGTTTACCGAAAAACAGGCGAATGCCATCTTGGAAATGCGTCTTTATCGCCTGATTGGTCTGGAAATCAACGCACTCATCAAAGAACATGAGGATACCATGGCAAATATCTATAAATATGAGGATATTTTGTCAAGTCATTCTTCTATGATTCAGGTTTTGATTCAGGAACTGGATGAATTTAAAAAGAAATTCGGTCAAAAAAGAAAAACACAGATTACAAATGCCGAAGAAGCAGTTTATGTAGAAAAAGAACAGGAAGAAATGGATTTATATGTTTTGATGGATCGTTTTGGATATGTTCGCTGTATCGATGAAGCTACTTATGAACGCAATAAAGAAACGGCAGAAACAGAGAACCGCTTTGTCATAAAATGTAAAAACACCGGAAAAATCTGTGTTTTCACAGCAGAAGGCCAGATGCATACCGCCAAGGTAAAAGATATTCCGATGGGAAAATTCCGCGATAAAGGTGTTGTGGTTGATAATATCAGTAATTTTGACACCGCAAAAGAACGTATCATTTTTGTATGTTCTCAAAGTGATGTCAATTTATATCGTATCCTGTTTGTGACAAAATTATCGATGTGTAAGGTGGTTGACGGTGGTGAGTTTGATGTGGCAAAACGTACCGTTGCAGCAACAAAGCTGATGGATGATGATGAAGTTGTCAGCATTGTGCCTTTGATTTGTCAGAGAAATATCGTGTTACAATCCAAAGAGGGATATTTCTTGAAATTTGTTATAGAAGAAATTCCGGAGAAAAAGAAAAATGCAATCGGAGTTCGCGGAATGAAACTCGGAGCTTCTGATTATATCGAAAATGTATATTATACACAAAATGCGATTGAGCAGAATATAGAATACAAAGAGAAAACGCTTGAACTTAATAAAATGAAACTTGGAAAGAGAGATTCGAAAGGTATTAAGGTTCGTGTATAATTGAAGAAGGTAATAACGGAGAATAATTCTGAAATAAATATTTTGGAGTATCATAACGGGATATATAACGGAAATAATAATGAAAATTTCATGGAAATTATTATGGAAAATATAGTGGAGATAAAATATGAGAGTAATAGCCGGAACGGCCAGAAGTCTAAAGTTAGTCACTCCCGAAGGAACAGACACCAGACCGACTACTGACCGTATTAAGGAAACATTATTTAACATGCTGCAGTTTGATCTTCAGGATGCGTCTTTTCTGGATTTATTTGCCGGAAGCGGTGCAATCGGGATTGAGGCATTAAGCAGGGGTGCAAGCTATGCCTGTTTTGTGGATTCTTCTACGAAAGCGGAAGAATGCATTAAAAGTAATCTGACACATACGAAGCTTATTGATAAGGCAAGTGTATATAAACAGGATGTTTTTGTCGCCTTATCAAGAATGGAATATCAGAAAAAATTTGATTTTGTTTTTATGGATCCGCCTTATCATAAGGAATTGGAACAACGTGTTTTGGAATATCTGGGAACATCATCGGTTATTGATTCGGATACGACAATTATTTTTGAGGCTGCACTGGATACAGATCTTTCTTTTCTTGACAGACTGCCTTATGAAGTAATGAAAATTAAACAATATAAAACCAATATGCATGTTTTTGTAAAAAGGAGTCATTAAAATGAAGAGTGCAATTTATCCGGGGAGCTTTGATCCTGTAACGTATGGTCATTTGGATGTTATAAAGAGAGCTGCTAATATTTTTGATGAATTAACGGTTTGTGTCTCATATAATGTTATGAAGTCGTCATTGTTTTCTGTCGAAGAACGTGTTAAAATGCTAGAAGAAGCGACAAAGGATTTGCCGAATGTACGGATTGATTCGTTTAGTGGTCTGACGATTGACTATGCCAAAAAAAAGAATGTTCATGTTGTTATCCGTGGCTTAAGAGCTATTACCGACTTTGAATATGAATTGCAGATCGCACAGACAAATCATAAGCTTTCAGGCGGTGAACTGGACACCATGTTTTTGACAACAGCATTGGAATATGCATATTTAAGTTCTTCTTCTGTTAAGGAAATTGCATATTTTCATGGCGATGTTTCGCCCTGTGTTCCCGATTTTGTGGCAAAAGAAATATACAAAAAATATCATGAAAAATAATAGAGTATTATGAAGGAGACCGGCTATGAGCAGTAAAATGATGACCAGTAAAATCGAGCAGTTAATTGATGAAATCGAAGATTATATTGATAGTTGTAAACCAACTTTATTAAACAGCAATAATATCGTCGTTAATAAAGAAGAAATTGATGAATTGTTGAGAGAACTTCGTATGACAACACCAGAGGAAATCAAACGTTGTCAGAAGATTATCAGCAATCAGGAAGCAATCTTAGAGGATGCCAAGAAAAAGGCGACTGGTCTGATTAATGATGCAACTGCCAAAACAAACGAACTGGTGAATCAGGAAGCGGTTACACAGCAGGCATACGGTCAGGCAGAAGAAATCGTTGCTCTTGCTACGAAGCAGGCACAGGAAATTGTGGATGCAGCGACCAACGAAGCAAATCAGGTAAAAGCAGCTGCCATCCAGTATACGGACAGTCTGCTTGGCAATGTAGAAAAAATCATCAGTACATCTCTTGAAATCAATACTGCAAAATATGAGAGTCTGATTACTTCTTTGAATGACTGCTATAGTATTGTGACTGCTAACCGTGCGGAATTGTATCCGGCAGAACCGGTTGATACTTCTGTTTTTGACGAAGAATCATAAGTTGTTATTTATTCTTTAAAAATATGAATAACAGAATACATGTTATGCTGCATAGGATTATCTTATGCAGCATATATTTTTTCCTGGAAAACGGACAATCGTTTATTAAATGAAAAGTCTGCAAATGACAGGACAGCCCGTTAAAAGCCAATGCCGCATGCGCTACCACAAAAGAACCGGCTTCGGATAGATGTAGGGATTTTATGGACAGAACGCCTCCCGATATTTCCAGGATACAATAAAAAAAGGTTTCCAGTCTTTTTGCAGTATCCGGTGATATCAAGGATGGAAGATGATTGATAAAAACCAAAACAGCAGACATCAGCATATTGCAAAGGATCATATATCCGCCAAGCAAACCAATCTGGCATAAGCTTTTTACGATATTGGAATTTGTATATGTAATCAGATTTTTTAAGGATGGCCCAGACTTTCTTTTTCTATTTTTATCATTATAAATGTTATAATGCATGTCATTATGAATGTCATTTTGTCTGCAGAAATTTTCATTTTTATAAATGCTGTGTCTTAAAAGTAAACCGTATAATAAAGGTAAAACATATAAAACAATTATTCCGGATAGCATGAGTTTTTGAGAATAAATGCTATTGCAGATAAAAGAAAAAAAGTATGCAGGACCAAAATTGTTGCAAAAACATAAAAGATATTCGGCTTCTTTTTGTGAGATGTTTCCTTCTTTATATTCCATTGCTGCAATTTTGGCACCCATTGGAAAACCACATAAAAAGCCCATAAACAGGGTGTAGATTCCGGCATCCGAAATTTGAAAAAGAGGACGGATAACAAATTTAAATGGTTTAATGATATATCCATCCAGTTTCAAATCAATCATCAGACCTGATAAAATCATAAACGGCAGTAAGGCCGGAAGCATATGCTGATACCAGATATTCAATCCGGTAAATGCATAGTATTTCGTATCCTGTGCATGAATGAGTAAAATCACAAAAAGAATGGTAAACATCGATGCAATTACGAAGTTTTTTATAAAATATTTCATAAAAAAGCCCACGAACTTTCAAAATAGTATATACTTAATTCTATGATGTAAGTGTCAAAAGTATAATTTGCGAATGTGCTTGCACAAATGAGCAAATTATATTTATTGACACACCGGACACCGAATACGGAATAAAATGACGTAAATACGGCATTTTATGGTAGTATGAGGTGTGCGTGGAT
>JAEDFR010000072.1 GCA_016297945.1 Lachnospiraceae bacterium
TTCGATCCTAAGGGCAAATCAGATAGAGAAATTATGGCATTCTGCCAGAGCTTTATGACAGAGCTTGGCAAATACATTGGAGCAGATATCGATGTTCCTGCAGGTGATATCGGAACAGGTGCCCGTGAAATTGGTTTCATGTTCGGACAGTACAAGAGAATTCAGGGAATGTTCGAAGGTGTGCTTACCGGTAAGGGACTTACCTGGGGTGGTTCTTTAGCTCGTACACAGGCTACAGGTTATGGTTTATTATACTTAACCAATGCATTATTAAAAGATCATGGCATTGATATTGCAGGCAAGACATGTGCTGTTTCCGGTTCCGGTAACGTTGCTATCTATGCAATTGAAAAAGCTCATCAGTTAGGCGCTAAGTGTGTAACATGTTCTGATTCAACAGGATGGATTTATGATCCCGAAGGAATTGATGTTGCACTGTTAAAAGAAGTAAAAGAAGTAAAACGTGCTCGCTTAACAGAATATGCAGCAGCAAGACCTTCTGCAGAATATCATGCAAAACAGAATGGCGAACATGGTGTATGGCAGTACAAAGTAGATTTAGCTCTTCCTTGCGCTACTCAGAACGAATTAGATCTTGAAGATGCTAAGATGTTAGTTGCAAACGGTGTTATTTCCGTAACCGAAGGTGCTAACATGCCTACTACACTGGATGCTACAAAATACTTACAGGAGAATGGCGTATTATTCGTTGGTGGTAAAGCTGCTAATGCAGGTGGTGTTGCTACATCAGCATTAGAAATGAGCCAGAACTCTGAAAGACTTTCATGGTCATTCGAAGAAGTTGACGGAAAACTGAAAGGTATCATGGAAACAATCTATGCTAATATTTCCGATGCAGCTAAGAGATACAACATGACTGTTGGAGGAAACGACGACTATGTGGCTGGTGCAAACATTGCCGGTTTCGAAAAAGTTGTTGATGCGATGTTGGCTCAGGGAGTTTGCTAATTAAGAATTTCTAAGATAATATAAGATATGAAGAAGTCCTGTAAACCCAGTGTTTATGGGACTTTTCTTTATGTATCGATAAGACATGCGAATTGTCAGAATATTCATAAAAATAATAAGAAAAATGATCAGCATTTTTTGACTATAGTAAAATGGTTATTATGGGTTAATAATCAAATAACACAAGCCGATATATTACTTAGCAAAGGAAGGCGTATTTTTCAATGGATTGATATTCATCGAAGAATGCGCATTTTTTATTGGAGCAAAGAGTGGTGCAGTCAGAGACTTTGACAATAGTGCAGATGTAATCCGTGCTGGCGTAACAGAGCTTTGTGAAAAATTCCCGTTGTATGTATAAAAATGAAGCGGCTATAATATGAAAAAGAGCCGGCGGCTTTGTGACTGTCGACTCTTTTGTTATCTATTGTATTATGGATTTTCCTGTTTATTCTGGTCAGTCTTTTTCAGTTTTTATTTCACTTTGAAGCTTTTGAAAACGGAACAATAATTCCGTATCGGATTGTGGCATCAGCCAGATATCGTGAATGAAAGATAGATCTGTTTGAACTATATGCTCTTTTATGGAATGATCGGTGCACAAAATGATTTTTGAATTCTTTTTTGCGCTTTGCTTTAAAAGGTTGAAAGTTTCCGTGGTAGGAACTTCTTTCATGTGAAAAAAGATGATATCGGAAACTGCCAGTACAAAGTTTTTCGGCATATCTGAACAAATAATTTCATGTGAAAAACCGTCTAAAGGGTCCGCCTTTGCAATTACATCCTTTAGCGTGTCCAGTGAGCCGATTAAGTTGATTGACGATCTGCATTGATACATAGTATTCCCCATTTCTACACGATTTAACACTTTACCACATTATAGCAAAAAGAGAAATGTTTGAAAAGATGCTGGAAAAGCGGACAGATTTATTTGCACCGCTATGAAAATTCGGCTACAATATCAAATGAAAGAATTATTTCGAAGTTACTTTTGTTTTCAGGCTCAATATTAACACTGCAATAAAGTGATTGCTATATCAAGAAGAAACAGGAAGATGATAATGAAGAAACCAATCGTAGGAATTCTGGCTCATGTGGATGCCGGAAAGACAACTTTATCGGAAGCTTTACTATATAACAGCGGTATGATACGAAAGATGGGGCGAGTGGACCATCAGGATGCGTTTTTAGATCATTTTGAGTTGGAGAAAAAGCGTGGAATAACCATTTTTTCAAAGCTTGCCAGGATGCAGTTTCTGGATGTGGACATGACGCTTTTGGATACGCCGGGACATGTGGATTTTTCGGCTGAAACGGAGCGGACATTGCAGGTGCTTGATTATGCCATTTTGGTTGTCAGTGCCACAGACGGTGTGCAGGCACATACAGAGACTTTGTGGAAGTTACTCATGCAGTATGAAGTACCTGCTTTTTTGTTTGTGAATAAACTGGATTTGCTTTATGATGCCGGGATGACGGAGACGCTAAATGAAGAAGGATCGGATTTGTTGAAGTCTGAGGACAATCCGTTTATGCAAACTGAAAAAGCAGCTAAGTTATCCGATGGTATCGAAACGGTTCTTTCTGAGTTGAGAACAAAATTAGATAGTCGGATAATGGATTTTTCAAATCCGGATGCTGTGATGGAAGATATTGCGACCAATGATGAAGAAGCAATGGAGCAGTATCTAAAAACAGCGAAAGTAGATGAAGATACCATAAGAGGTATGATTGCAGAAAGAAAGATATTTCCTGTTTATTTTGGATCGGCATTGAAAAACAACGGCATAAAAAATTTTATGGAAGGTTTAAACCAATGGTTTTGCGAGCTTTCCTATCCGGAAGAATTTGGAGCAAAGGTATATAAAATCGGCAGAGATGATCAGGGGAATCGTTTAACTTATTTGAAAGTTACCGGAGGCGAACTAAAAGTCAAGGGAGTGTTAGGGGACGAAAAAGTAGATCAGATTCGTCTCTATTCCGGTGCAAAGTTCGACCTTGCAAAGAAGGCGGAAGCCGGTATGATCTGTGCCGTGACGGGACCGCTAAAGACTTATCCGGGTGAGGGAATCGGGATAGAAGCACAGACAAAAGAAGGGGTTCTTAGTCCGGTTATGACTTATCGGATGATTCCGCCCAAAGGGATGGATTCGCTTGTGCTTTTAAAGAAAGTCAAAGAGCTTGAGGAAGAAGATCCGATGCTTCATGTTTTGTGGAATGAAGAGCATCAGGAAATCCATGTTCAGATTATGGGAAAGGTTCAGTTAGAGGTATTACAGTCCCTGATGAAAGAGCGTTTTGATGTGGACGTGACCTTTGGAACCGGAAGCATCGTATATAAAGAAACCATTGCTGCACCCGTAGAAGGTGTCGGACATTTTGAGCCTTTGCGGCATTATGCCGAAGTACATTTATTGTTGGAGCCGTTGCCACAGGGGAGCGGACTGGTATTCGATACAGAGGTTAGCGAAGATGAATTGGACTTAAACTGGCAGAGACTGGTATTGACACATCTGGAAGAACGGGAACATCGTGGTGTGTTGACCGGCGCTGCCATTACGGACATGCGAATCACTCTGGTTGCCGGAAAAGCACATATCAAACATACCGAGGGCGGTGATTTCAGACAGGCGACATATCGCGCGGTGCGTCAGGGATTAAAGAGTGGGGAATGTATCCTGTTGGAACCTTATTACGCGTTTGAACTGACGGTGCCAAATGAACAGATTGGGCGTACCATGAATGATATGCAATTGATGAGCGGAACATTTCTGCCACCCGAGACATTATCAGATGGTATGACATTGCTAAAAGGCATGGTGCCGGTTTCGACGGCGCTTGATTATATGAGTGAGGTGCATGCATACACCAAAGGCCGCGGGCAGTTAAAGCTCTCAAACGGAGGTTATGGTCCTTGTCACAACGCCGAGGAAGTGATAGAAAAAAGAGGATATGACAGTGAAAAAGATCACTTCAATCCGACCGGTTCCGTTTTTTGTGAGCATGGTGCAGGAACCTATATTCCGTGGGATCAGGTTCGGGATTATATGCATGTACAAAGCAAAGCTTTGCAAAATGATACGCATTTTGAAACGGAAGAAGAGCGCCTGCTAAGAAAAGCGGATGCAGATAAAAGGCGTAGGGGAAAAGCGGCATCCGAAGGCTTTGGCAAAGAACTGGAAGAAATCATGCTTCGCGAGTTCGGACCGATAAAAAGGCGTGAATATGGGAATGGTAATACCAGATACATTTCTGACGGTAAAAATGTAAGTGGCGAAGTTTTTCAGAAGAAATATAAAAAGAAAACGCAGAAGCCGGCAGAAAACTATCTGCTTGTGGACGGCTATAACATTATATTTGCATGGGATGAATTAAAAGAGTTAGCGAAGGATAACTTGGATGCGGCCAGAGGCAGATTGATGGATATTTTATGCGATTATCAGGGCTTTACAAAATGCCGCCTGATTCTGGTGTTTGATGCGTATAAGATAAAAGGAAATCCGGGAGCGGTAACAAAATATCACAATATTGATGTGATTTATACAAAAGAGGCTGAAACGGCAGATATGTATATTGAAAAAGTTACCAGACAAATCGGTCAGGAGCACCGGGTGCGAGTCGCAACCTCCGATGGATTGGAGCAGATGATCATATTAGGACATGGTGCCATGCGCGTTTCTGCAAGGGAATTTGAACTAGAAGTGGCGGATGTGAAAGAAAAAGTGAGAAGTATTATTGAAGTCTAATGAGAAAAGAGAATTGTGGCTTATTTTTGGAAAAGGAGCGGAATTATGGCTATATTAAAACGATGCGAACAACAGATAGAAAATACCTGGAAACTGGAAGATTTATATGAAAGTAAAGCAGAATGGGAAAATGACGGAACAAAGATTGATGAACTGATGGAAGAACTAAAAAAGTATAACAAAACATTGAAGAATGGTGCAGATGTTTTATTCGCCTGTCTTTCGTTATATGAAAAAGCGAACCTGCTACTTGAAAAAAACTATGTGTATGCCAATATGACCTATCATCAGGATACAGCGGATGCGTCCTATCAGGCTATGGCGGGCGCGGCAGAAATAAAGATGAATGCCATGTCACAGGCGACTTCTTTTTTGACACCCCAGATATTGGAATTGTCAGATGACATGCTGGCAGACTATTATCAAAAAGAAAGTGGTCTGGAAGAGTATCGTAAGTTTATAGAAGATATCCAAAGACAGAAGGAACATACGCTGGATGAACGAGGAGAGGAGATGTTGGCAGCGGCTAACGAAGTCGCAAAGGGAGCTGCAAATATTTTTTCCATGTTTAACAATGCGGATATCCGTTTTGATGACATTGCAGGAGAAGATGGAGAAAAAACAACATTAACACAGGGTAACTATATTTCTTTTATGGAAAGTCAAAACCGGGATTTGAGAAAAGCTGCTTTTCATTCCATGTATAAGACTTATAAACAACATATCAATACCATTGCGGCCATGTATGATAATAAGGTCAGAGGATGTGCCTTTTTTGCAAAGCAGAGAGGTTATGAAAGCGCATTGGCTGCTTCCCTTGATGATACACAGGTGCCGGTAAGTGTTTATCATAAGTTAATCGAGGCTGTACATGCGAATTTACAGCCGATGTATGACTATGTGTCTTTACGAAAAAAGGTACTGGACGTAGAAGAACTGCATATGTACGATGTTTATGTACCGATGGTAAAAAATGTGGATAAAACCTATTCTTTTGAAGAAGCAAAGCAATTGGTATTGGAAGGACTTTCGCCGTTAGGGGAAGAATATCTTGGTTTATTACAGGAGGGATTTGATAACCGTTGGATTGATGTCTACGAAAATATGGGAAAGCGCACCGGTGCTTATTCATGGGGCGCATATGGAACACATCCGTATGTCTTGATGAATTACCAGGGAACCTTAAATCATGTCTTTACCCTTGCACATGAAATGGGGCATGCTTTGCATTCACATTACTCAGACAAAAATCAGCCTTATCTGTATGCCGGATACCGGATTTTTGTTGCAGAGGTAGCTTCGACCTGTAATGAAGCGCTGTTAATCCATTATTTATTGCAAAAAACAGAAGATAAAAATGAGAGGGCGTATCTGATCAACTATTTTCTGGATCAGTTTAAAGGTACATTGTATCGACAGACCATGTTTGCAGAGTTTGAGTTAAAAGCGCATGAGACCGTGCAAAATAAGCAGACGCTAACGGCAGATTATTTGTGTGATATTTATAAGAAACTGAATGAATTATATTTTGGACCGGATATAGTTACGGATCCGGAGATTGCATATGAGTGGGCAAAAATCCCGCATTTCTATACACCTTTTTATGTATATCAGTATGCAACCGGTTTTTCTGCAGCCATTGCAATCAGCAACCGGATTTTAAAAGAAGGGGCAACGGCGGTAGAAGATTATAAAAAATTCTTGAGTGGCGGAGGCAGTATGGATCCGATTTCTCTTTTGAAACTTTGTAACGTTGATATGACAAGCAGCGAACCGGTAGAAAGTGCATTGAACGTATTTAAAGAATATGTCGATTTGCTGGATAAAGAGATTTGCTAAGAGTAATGAAATCCCATTTGCTAAGAGTAATAAAATCCCATTGATTATGCAAGATGCATCTATTATAATGAATAGGACATTGACTTTGGATGAAGAATTTCATAAATGTCAAGTCAAATTGAAATACAAATGAGAGTGTAAAAATCAAATAAATTATATACGAATGAGAGGTTATAATATGCCTGTTTTTGATTTTAATCAGGAAAAAAAAGATGCGGTTAAAGCGGAAAAAACGTATGAATTAGTTTATACGGATGAGAGGTTTTCCGATGCAGAGCATCCAATTATGATTTTGGAAGATAAAGATACAAAGCTTGTACATCACTCGTCCGGTATGTTTACATCTCCGATGAAAGGAACTGCATTTTTATACGAAAAGGATGAGGAAAAATCATCTCATGATATTTTAAAGATCGATGCCCGTTTTGAAAATCTGATGAAATGGCTGGGCGAAAACCATATCATGGTACGTTTGTCAGGAAAAAATACTCCGGCAGGATATGCCGTCTATAAAATTCATGAAACCGGTGTGGCGATGCGTGGAAGCAAGCTGTCCGGTGAAAATGGTTTTTTACAGTTTATGATTGAGCGGCTTTTCCAGAGTGATGCTCCCTCTGATACGGTTGTGGATATTGATGAGATGGAAGATTCCGATGATATGAAGTTAACCAGTATTCAGAGTATTACCGATTATTTAATGTGTGCCGGAAGTACGTTGCCAGACAATATTCGTATGTGGGCAAGGAGAAATCTGGCAGTTGCCAAATCGACAGAGGTCACACCGGAAGAGAGAAGACACGCACAGAGAGCACTTTCCATTATGCTCAATATTCAGTGGAAAAACACGGATTTTCAGCCCATCGACCCTGTGGAAGCCAGAAGAATATTAGATGAAGAGCTTTATGGACTTGATCAGGTAAAGCAGCGTATTATTGAAACGATTATCCAAATCAATCGTACCCATACCTTGCCGGCATATGGTATTTTGTTAATTGGACCGGCAGGAACCGGAAAGTCTCAGATTGCTTATGCAGTCGCAAAGATTTTAAAGATGTCATGGACCACATTGGAGATGAGTTCCATCAATGATCCGGAACAGCTTACCGGAAGTTCCAGAATTTATGCCAATGCAAAACCCGGACTGATTATGGAGGCTTTTGCCAATGCCGAAAGTTCCAATCTTTTGTTTATTATCAACGAGTTGGATAAAGCATCGGCAGGAAAAGGGAATGGAAATCCGGCAGATGTATTGTTGACACTTTTAGATAATTTGGGCTTTACGGACAATTATATTGAATGTAATATTCCGACCACCGGTGTGTATCCGATTGCAACGGCAAATGACCGGAATGCCATCAGCGCACCGCTTATGTCACGTTTTGCAGTGATTGAATTGCCGGATTATACGTTGGATGAGAAGCGGGTTATTTTTACAAAATTTGCAATGCCCAAGGTTTTAAAGCGCATCGGATTGCGTGATGAAGAGATTATCATTACCGATGAGGCACTGGATGCGATTATGGATGTATTTAAAGATACTTCCGGTATCCGTGATATTGAGCAGGCGGCAGAGCATATTGCGGCCAATGCTTTGTATCGGATTGAAGCAGAAAAGATGCCCTGCGTGACATATGATGCAGATATGATTAAAGCGTTGTTAGTGTAATTTTTATATACTATTGGCTTAATGATTCTTATGTGCTTGCATAGCAAAATACCCCATCTTTTTCTAAACAGAAATTAGATGGGGTATTTAGTTATTTAGTTATGATCTTAATGAAATTTATTTTGTATTTTCTTTCTTCAATTCATTCATTTTCATGGCACGAACCTTTAATGGAAGTCCCCATAATGTGATGAAGCCTTCTGCATCGTGGTGATCATACATATCGCCGGTTGTAAAGGATGCAAGGGATTCACTGTAAAGAGAATAAGGAGAAGTAGTACCGTTTTTAATGATATTACCCTTGTAAAGGCGTAACTTTACTTCACCGGTTACATACTGCTGTGTTACATCTACAAATGCAGAGATTGCTTCACGAACAGGTGTAAACCATTTTCCTTCATATACAATGCTGGCAAGTTTGCTGCCAAGTTCTAATTTAAGAGCTATGGTATCACGGTCGAGTACCAGTTCTTCTAACTGCTGATGAGCTTCCATTAAAATCGTTCCGCCGGGAGTTTCGTATACACCGCGGCTCTTCATACCAACAACACGGTTCTCTACGATATCTACAATACCAATACCATGTTTGCCACCGATGATGTTAAGTTCACGGATGATATCGGCAACTTTCATTTTTTTACCATTTAAAGCAGTCGGAACACCTTTTTCGAAGGAAAGTGTTAATTCCACATCTTCATCGGGTGCTTTTTCAGGTGTTACACCAAGTACTAACATATGATCATAGTTCGGAGCAAGAGAAGGATCCTCTAATTCCAAACCTTCATGGCTGATGTGCCAGATGTTTCTGTCACGACTGTATGACTGATCGGTTCCGAAAGGAAGATCTATACCATGTGCTTTACAGTATTCAATTTCTGCTTCGCGGGAATCCATCTGCCATCTGTCATCACGCCAGGGAGCAATAACTTTGATGTCGGGAGCCAATGCCTTAATACCTAACTCAAAACGAATCTGGTCATTTCCTTTACCGGTTGCACCGTGGCAGATTGCAACTGCATTTTCTTTGCGGGCAATTTCTACTAATTTTGCAGCAATTGTGGGTCTTGCCATAGCAGTACCCATCAGATATTTATGTTCATAAACCGCACCGGCCTGAACGCAGGGCATAATATAGTTTTCGCACAAATCATCGACAACATCTTCGATATAAAGTTTAGAAGCGCCTGAAATTTTTGCACGTTCTTCAAGACCGTCAAGTTCTTCACCCTGACCACAGTCGATACAGCAGCATACTACTTCATAACCATAAGTTTCTTTTAACCACGGGATAACCGCAGTTGTGTCAAGTCCGCCTGAATAGGCTAAGATAACTTTCTCCATTTTTTTATCCTCTTTTCTTTTAATTATGGACTTTGTCCGAGTTATTAAAATCATTTGCATAATATAGAAGTTATTATGTAGATTGACTGCACTTATCATATCGTAAAAGCTAAAAAATGACAAGATATGATTGAAAGAAAGGCAGAGAGAAAGGTAATGAAGATAAGTTTTTGTGAATTGTCTATTGAAAGTATTGACAATAAAACTTGTCGTGAATATAATTGTGACACAGGGAAACCGCCAGTGATATTCAGGAAATCAGCCGGATTGTAACAGATGCAGTGGATAAGCTTGCAAATGAAGCTACTAAGATGTTGGAGTTTGTCAATGGTGACGTTATCCGAGATTATGACAGTTTTGCAAAAATTGCCAGTCAGTACGAGCAGGATGCAAAAGCAATACAGGAAATTCTGAATGGATTTTCTAATGTTCTGTCATATATTTCTTGACAAGCTTATAAAATTGTATTATGATTTCAATAATTTAACACGATAAAGTAAAAAACCGATGAGCAAGAGAAGTAAATCACGGAACGCATCACAGAGAGCTGCGGCTGGTGGAATGCAGCATGAAGGAAATGGTTGAATGGACTTGCGAGGGTGACTTGAAATGAAAGTAATTCTCTTTTCAGAGTAGACGTCAACGGGTTCCCTACCCGTTATCAGGAGGGTGCATATAGTGTGTATGCAGAGTGAGTGGATAGTATTATCAATATGGGTGGTACCGCAGAGGTTATTATAGCTTTTGTCCCAGTTTAGGGGCAGAAGCTTTTTTTATTTGAAAGGAGACAGTCAGATGTATTTTCCGGATTATGAAACAACCAAACATTATGAAAAGGATTATAATATCATTCCGGTTTGCCGTGAAATTTATGCGGATGTTGTAACGCCGATTACGCTGTTACGAAAACTTGCTCAAATTGACAGTAAGTTTTTCCTGCTTGAAAGTGTGGAAGGCGGAAACAAATGGGGCAGATTTTCTTTTTTAGGCGTCAATCCGTTATTGCAGATTTCCGCAAAATCCGGTGTTGTTACATTAAAAAGCGGAGCGATCGAGCAGAAAATGCAACGCGATCCCATGGAGGCTTTAAGGGAACAATTAAAGAAATATAAAACACCAAAGATTGAAGGAATGCCGTCTTTTACCGGTGGTTTTGTCGGACATTTTTCATATGAAATGTTTGGATATGCAGAACCAAAATTAAAATTGAAGACCAGCGAATTCGATGATTATAATCTGATGCTTTTTGATAAAGTAATAGCTTATGACCATTTAAAACAAAAAATCATTGTGATTGTCAATTATTACAGCGACAAAGGAGAACAAGGATATAATGCTGCAACTCTTGAAATTGATAAGATCATCAATTTGATTTATGATAATACGCCTTTGACACCCGAAATAGCACAAAAAGAAGTAGATTTTACCTGCAACACTTCCAAAGAAGAATACTGTGCAATGGTGGAAAAGACCAAGCACTATATTCGAGAGGGAGATATTTTTCAGGGAGTTATTTCCAGAAGGTTTGAAGCAGACTATCACAGCAGTCTGTTAAATACTTACCGCGTACTTCGAACGACAAATCCGTCCCCTTATATGTATTTTATTCAGTGTGATGATTTGCAGATAGCAGGTACGTCTCCGGAGACCATGGTAAAATTAGAAGAAGGAAAGCTTACGACATTTCCGGTTGCGGGAACCAGACGTAGGGGTGCAAGCAAAGCAGAAGATGAGGCGTTGGAAGTCGAACTTTTAGCAGATGAAAAAGAACGTGCAGAACATAATATGCTGGTTGATCTGGCACGAAATGATCTTGGAAGGATTTCCAGATATGGAAGCGTGACGGTTGAGGAGTATATGCAGATCCACCGCTTTTCCAAAGTCATGCATATTGCTTCCGTGGTATGTGGTCAGATAAGAAAAGATAAGGATGGATGTGATACGATAGCGACCATGCTGCCGGCAGGAACTTTATCCGGAGCACCGAAATTCCGGGCATGTGAGATTATTGATGAACTGGAAAAAGACAGCCGAGGGGTATATGGCGGCGCAATCGGATACTTGGATTTTTCCGGCAATTTGGATGTTTGTATTGCTATTCGTACAGCGGTGAAAAAAGGCGATAAGGTTTATATTCAGGCAGGTGCCGGTATTGTAGCGGATAGTGTGCCTGAAAATGAGTATATGGAATGTGCAAACAAAGCAGGAGCAGTCATTGAGGCTGTGAAGAGAGCAAGTGAGGTGAATGGCTGATGATTTTACTGATTGATAATTATGACAGTTTTTCTTATAATCTGGTTCAGTTAATCGGCAGCATTGCAAAGGATGAAATAAAAGTTATCCGAAATGACGAATTGTCTGTCGATGAAGTGGAAGCGTTAGCACCGGCTTACATTATTCTTTCGCCGGGACCGGGAAGACCGTCTGATGCCGGTATCTGTGAAGAGGTCGTAAAAAGAATGCAGGGGAAAGCAAAGATTTTAGGCGTCTGTTTAGGTCATCAGGGAATCTGTGAAGTATATGGAGCTACCATAACCTATGCAAAAGAATTAATGCACGGAAAACAGAGTATGATGACAATTGACAAAAAAGAAGCTCTTTTTGCAGGAGTAGATGACCGTATTCCGATTGCCAGATATCATTCTTTGGCGGCAGAACCGGAAACGATGCCGGATTGTTTAAAGATCATCGGTACAACGGATGATGGTGAAATTATGGCAGTCCGTCATAGAGATTATGAGGTATACGGAATGCAATTTCATCCGGAAAGTGTCCTGACACCGGATGGCGAAACATTGATGCGGAATTTTTTGCAGTTGTAGAAATGAGAAAATGTATTAGGATTATTAATGACATAAACAATTATCATAGTAGAAAAAGCTGATAAATGTTTTGGAAAAGCATATAAAAACGAAAAATATCAAAATAAAGATTTCATAACGAAAAATACAAAAATGTTAATTCGATAGCAATAAATCAAAGAAAAGGTCAAAACTATGGCAGATAATATTTTAAGGATTTTAGCCGATGCAACACGAGAACGTGTGGCAGAGGATAAGAAAAAGATTTCCATGGAAAATATGGTAAAAAAAGCATTGTCCATGGA
>JAEDFR010000221.1 GCA_016297945.1 Lachnospiraceae bacterium
TTTGCTGTCTAAATGTTGGATAACAGACTGAGCCATGTCCAATTGAAACTGTAAATCATTCATAAAATATACCCCCGAAATGCTTTTATTGATAAACCTTCAAAACAACTACTTTTTGATAATAAAACCTTTTGCTTTTAATAATTCTGCACAAAGTACGGCACCACCTGCAGCACCTCTTACTGTATTATGAGAAAGTCCTACAAACTTGTAATCATAAATGGTATCTTCACGCAACCGACCGATTGAGATGCCCATACCTCTTTCATAGTCCACATCTGCCTGTACCTGAGGTCTGTTATCTTCTTCCATATAGCGGATAAACTGCTTCGGTGCAGAAGGCAAATCTAACTCCTGAGGAAGACCGCTGAAGGATACTAACTTTTCAATCAACTGTTCCTTTGTCGGTTTCTTTCTGAATTTTACAAATACCGCTGCAGTATGTCCGTTTAATACAGGAACACGGATACACTGACAGGAAATCTTAGGTTCTGTTGCCGGTACAATTTCACCATTTTCAACCTTACCATAAATTCTTAACGGCTCTTTTTCACTCTTTTCTTCCTCTCCACCGATGTAAGGAATGATATTTTCAACCATTTCCGGCCAGTCTTTAAAAGTCTTGCCGGCACCGGAAATTGCCTGATAAGTTGTTGCGATTACTTCATACGGTTCAAACTCTCTCCATGCATATAATACAGGTGCATAGCTCTGGATGGAGCAATTGGGTTTTACGGCAACAAATCCTTTGGTTGTTCCAAGACGTTTCTTTTGCGCCTCAATCACATCTGTATGATCCGGATTGATTTCCGGAATAATCATCGGAACATCCGGTGTCCATCTGTGTGCAGAGTTATTGGAAACAACAGGTGTTTCAGTCTTTGCATAAGCATCTTCAATTGCTCTGATTTCTTCTTTGGTCATGTCAACAGCAGAAAATACAAAATCAACTTCAGCAGCAACAGCTTCAACTTCATTTACATTTTTAACAATCATTTTTTTTACTGCTTCCGGCATAGGTGTTGTCATTTTCCATCTGTCACCAACCGCCTCTTCATATGTCTTTCCGGCACTTCTCGGACTTGCTGCAATCGTTGTTACCTCAAACCATGGATGATTTTCCAACAGAGAAATAAATCTCTGACCAACCATACCGGTTCCACCTAAAATACCGACTTTTAATTTTTCACTCATTTTTTCTAATCTCCTCGTAAAATAATTATATTTTGGACAATTGCATACTATTTTACAGTAAATATAGATTATAATGTGCATCTACAATACCGCTTTATAAATCTGCAATTGTTAATAATAACAAAATCCTTAGTATATCCGCCCGCTGTCTTTCCAGTCGCTTTCCAGATATTCCTTTTCCATGGCGATGACCTGATCCATAGCGGCTTTTCCCGGAGCTCCAACAGTCAGACGTTTTTCCACACAGGTTTTTAAACTGACCGCATCATAGATATCCGGTTCAAATACATCACTGATTTCTTTGAACTCTTCCATGGTAAGATCCAGTATTGCTTTGTTTTTTTCGATACAGGTAAGCACCAGCTTACCGATAATACTATGCGCATCACGGAACGGAACACCGTGATTTACTAAATAGTCAGCGGCATCGGTTGCATTCGTAAAACCGTTCATGGCGCTCTTTTCCATGACATCTTTGTGGAATTTCATGGTGGTAATCATACCGTTAAAAAGACTTAAGCAACCTTTTACCGTATCAATCGCATCGAAAGTGAGTTCCTTATCCTCCTGCATGTCTTTGTTGTATGCAAGCGGAATCCCCTTCAAGGTTGTCAGCATGGAAATCAAAGCCCCATAAACACGCCCGGTCTTTCCCCTGACTAATTCTGCAATATCCGGATTTTTCTTTTGCGGCATAATACTGCTTCCGGTTGAATATGCATCATCAATTTCTACAAACTGATATTCATTGGAATTCCATATAATGATCTCTTCGCAAAAACGGCTTAGATGCATCATTATCGTAGATAATGCGCTCAAAAATTCCACAACGTAATCTCTGTCTGCCACTGAATCCATACTGTTTAACGTCGGTCCCTCAAATCCAAGTAAAGAAGCTGTGTATACTCTGTCTAACGGATAGGTAGTACCTGCTAACGCACCGGAGCCCAGAGGGCAATAATTCATACGATGATAAATGTCTCTTAAGCGCAGTCTGTCTCTTTTAAACATTTCGAAATATGCGCCAAAATGATGTGCTAATGTCACCGGCTGAGCTTTTTGCAAATGCGTAAATCCGGGCATATAGGTTTCTGTATTTTCTTCCATAATTTTTAAAAGAGAATACAATAATTCCTTTAATATTTCATCAACATTTAATAGCTCTGTCCTGATATAAAGTTTCATATCCAAAGCCACCTGATCATTGCGGCTCCTGCCGGTATGTAGTTTTTTACCGACATCACCAATCCGGTCAATTAAATTTGC
>JAEDFR010000222.1 GCA_016297945.1 Lachnospiraceae bacterium
TTGTTCATGTTAAAACCTCCTGATACAATGCCAAGTTTTATTTGCAAAACAGATTTTAACATCCACACAATCCAGATTTGTATTCGTCAGTAAAACTTCCTTCTACTCCTTTACTTCCTGATACAACCTATGATTGTAGTAAAAGGCAAATCCCCCTAATGCCACAAATGAAAGCACCTTTGTAAGAAGTGCCGGAAGTGAAAGTTCCACATCAGAAAGCGCCTGGCATATCGTTTGTGGAATCACCATGATTCCAACAATAATACATGCTTTCAACAATACAGCCAAAAGCAACACTCCCAAATGATCATCCTTTTTCAGCAAATACAAGCATACAAAGCACATAGGGCTGATAACCCCCATATCCAATACATACGTTATTTCTGTTGTATATACCCCAATTAGAGGAAGTGTTTCTCCTTTAAGCATAGCAGAAATAATGTCCGGCATCCATGCTACAATTAATGCAATTCCAGATAGAATCAGGAATATCTGTAACCCCTTTGTTCTTGCTATCCCCTGTCTAACATTCACACTTCTGATATGTGAAAACATGCCAAACAAAGAGCTGGTAAACAAGATTACATATACAAGAAAAATCTGGTTATAAGTAATGCCAAAAGCAATACTTGCTGCATAGTAAAATGCCACTGCATACACAGAAATCAGCTTTATTTCAGAAATCATATCTGCTTTTTTTCGATATTGCAGATATGTATAGAAAAACAGTGGAACAAGAACACACAAAATACAAAAATCAGTCCCGATGAAAATCGGTGCCTTAAAGTAGCTGTCATTTGCATAAATTCCATATCCAAATATCTTCACCGTATGACCGTACTGATTGATAAAATCATGTGCATAATCAAATTTCATGGATAAAATTCCACAGATTGATGTGACGCACATACATATCATGGTTGTGATTGCCCAAATATCATTTTTCTTAATCATCTTCTTTTCCCTCTTTCCCACTTTGAAGTGCCTGATTCACTGCATCACGAATCATTTTGTCGTAAGCAGTTGCACCTGCTTCTTATCCTGTATCATTTCTTCATGCAACGTGCAACTAAATCCCCGATTGCCTCTTTGTTTGTGTTGTCTGCTCCTTTGAAGGTCTCCAAGGTATGCAATTCATCTGCTGTCTTGTTTTCCTTTTTCTCAAGAGATTTCTTGATCATATTCAACATCATTCTTTTCATAAAGCCTACCTTTTGTGGGGCATAACCACCTTCATAATAATAGAATCGTTCTCTTGGAATCTGGTTCTGCTCTGCAATTTTTGCAGCTACCTCTTCACTTGGAACGGTCATTCCGACACCAAATACAATGACATTTTTGAGATTCAGTTTCTTGAGCTTGTCATATCCGAATACCATACCTCCAAATATCCAGCCTCCATAGATGACCATGTCATAGTCAGTCAGTTCTTTTGGATTCACACTTTTATATTCCTTTGCCTCGCAGCCTAACCGTTCTGCAATCCAGCCTGCATATTTTGCTGTAAAACCTGTTCCGCTCTGATAAATTACCACTTTTTCCATTTCTCTAACGTCCTTTCTAATTTATGTCTTCTAAGTTCTTTTCCATTTGCATTAATGTTTTAATGACCGTTCCAATGTCTTTCTCGTCAATTCCTTCAAAAATCTTTTTGACGATTATCTGGCTTCCCTTGTCATGTTCCTCACAAAACGCAATTGTCTTCTCTGTTACTGTGATTCGCTGCTTTCTCTTATCCTGATCATCCAAGACTGTTTTTACATAGCCCTTATCCTCCAGCTTGTTCAGTATCTGCTTCACATTCTGGTGGGAGCTTCCCATAATCTCCGCTAATTCTTTAATCGTAGGGCTCTCTTTACAAAGGTTGATGCATATAATCGCAAAGAATTGCTTCCAACTGATTTCCTCGAAAAAATTGTCTGCCTTCGCCTGATAGCGGTTTTCAAACGCACTAATCAGCCCCAGTAGGAAAAACGGACTCTCAATTTCCTGAAAATCAAGTATTTCTCCGTCCATAATTTCTTCCAGATTACGCATGATTTCACTCCTTTTCTAAGTATTTTGCACGCAAAAAGGTAATATATTATCCTTTTAAGTAATATATTACCTTTCTTTCTGATTGTCAATATGAAAGTTATTCTCTGGCATCTTTCAAATCTTCCTTTTGAAAGAGCTTCTTCCCATAAAAATGCCGATTTATACAGTTCTACAAACTGGAACTTAATGTTTGTCAATTCTCTCAGATTTCACTATCGAATACCGTGCAACATCAACTATTTCATCGTTTTTTCATATGCATTAATGTATTCCATCTGACTTGTTTGGAATCATTTCTAATATCTTTCTTGCAACATCCACAGGAAAATCTTTGGTCGGAGGATTTGCAATCAAATCTTCTAAAAGTTCATGTGTATTATTACTCTGTGGAAGCA
>JAEDFR010000223.1 GCA_016297945.1 Lachnospiraceae bacterium
TTTTATGAATTCTTACAGAAAAAAGTCCTTTGCAATTCATCTGCCACGGCAGCAAGTTGCTTTTCTGAAAAAGTCTAGGGAAATCAAGGGCTTCGGGAATTTAGAAGGGGATTTTTATACCAGATTTAAGCCAAAAAAATAAGGATTTGGGGCTGTGACATGGCTAAAAAATGAATAGCATTTCGGTGGTGGAGAGAAACTGCCGGAGTGCTATTTTCTTTAAAAAAGAGCATAATGAGTATTACTTCAAAGTAAATTGAAGTTTGTTTGAAGTGACTTTGAAGTATTTCAAATTAAGAAAATGCGAGGCTGGATAATCAGCCATATAACTGGGGAAATATGCACATATGGCTGGCTATAGACGGGTTGAGTGACAGGGCGAATACAGGAAATGTGACATTAGCGGAACTTTTACAATATTATAACTACGGACTTGCGAATGCATTTTCGACTGAAATATCAAAAAGGTATTGATATTTCAGTCGAAAATGCATATAATCTATTTGTAGACATGGAACACTAATTTCAAAAAAGGAGAATGCCGAATGAAATCAAGTGAGCAAATAGCTGAAGAATGGGGACTTTCAAAGATTACGATAAATGATTTATGCAACAAAGGAAAAATCCCGGGCGCAGTAAAAGAAGGAAGAAAATGGCTCATTCCGGACGATGCAGCAAGACCTATAGACGGCCGTGTTTCTTCCGGCAAATATGCTAAGAGAAATAATGCTAAAATAAAACCCTTACCGATTGGTATTTCGGATTACGTTCGCGCGCAGGACGAATATTACTATGTAGATAAGACGCTGTTGATTAAGGAATTTCTGGATCAGAAACCTTTGGTTTCTTTATTTACAAGACCAAGACGTTTTGGAAAGACCCTGAACATGGATATGCTTCGTGTATTTTTTGAGATTTCTGACGAGGATACGAGCAAATACTTTGTAGACAAGGCAATTTGGAAATGTGGAGAAGAGTATCGTAAGCACCAGGGAAAATATCCGGTTATCTTTTTGACTTTTAAGGATGTGAAATATGATTCCTGGGAATCTACGGTGGCTAAGATTCGTGGACTCCTACAGAACGAGTTTGGAAGACATCAGGAGCTGTTAAGCAGTAGCGAGCTGGCAGAGTATGAGAAGGCATATTTTTCTAAAGTGTTGAATGGAGAAGCGTCTGCGGTAGAAATGTCAGAGGCGCTTGAAAAATTGTCGCAGATGCTTGCGGCACATTACGGCAAGGCTCCGATTATTATTATCGATGAATACGATACACCAATACAGGAAGGATACTCAAAGGATTTCTATGATGAAATCATTGGCTTTATGAGAAACTTTTTCTCGGGAGCTTTTAAAGATAATAAAAATATTACCTATGGATTTCTTACGGGAATACTTCGTATTGCACAGGAGAGTATTTTCAGTGGGTTAAATAATCTGACTGTGAATTCAGTAATGGACGACGAGTATGATGCATTCTTCGGTTTTACTTCTTCGGAAGTAAGAAAGATGCTTGAATATTATGGTGTTGCAGATAAAGAGGATGAGCTTAAAGATTGGTACGATGGTTATCTGTTTGGTAGTACAGAGATTTATAATCCATGGTCTGTGATTAATTACATTTCAAGAGGCTGTATTCCACAGGCGTACTGGGTTAATACCGGAAAAAATGAAGTGCTGGAGGATGTACTCACCATTGCTACGGACGATATCACAGAGAGGTTATATGCGTTGCTGCGAGGAGAGAAAGTAGTCGCCAGAATTGATCAGAATGTGGTATACAGATCGCTGGCCGAAGATCCTGCAAATATTTATAGTCTGTTATTAGTAGCCGGATATCTTAAGACGCCGAAGAAGGAATTGCAGGCGGATGGTGCTTATTTGTGCGAAGTATCTATTCCAAATAAAGAGAT
Source organism: Lachnospiraceae bacterium (assembly GCA_016297945.1). GTDB lineage: Bacteria > Bacillota > Clostridia > Lachnospirales > Lachnospiraceae > UBA2882. Next base: position 1,913 of record JAEDFR010000223.1, read on the forward strand.
TGCAGCAGTCTATAAGAGCGAGATACTGTCACATCTGATGCAAATTGGTGCAATTACAAGAACTACAGCAAATATGATTGCGGAAAGCCTATATGCAAATGATATTAAAAAACTGCAAAAAGCAATTTCAGAGTATATGGACAAATCCATAAGCTTTTATGACGCAGGAGCAGAGGGTTTTTATCATGGACTTACACTTGGACTCATTGCATTGTTGGATAATCAGTATAGGATTAAATCAAACAGAGAATCTGGTGATGGCAGATATGATATCAGCTTGATTCCGAGAGAAAAGAAATATCCGGGTATTATCATGGAGTTGAAATGGAAGAGTGGTTTGGAAGAGGCTGAACTTGAAAAACTCTCGATAGATGCACTTGGCCAAATTGATGAAAAGCGATATGACTTGGAGCTTAAGGAAGAAGGAATTGAGAATGTGATTAAGCTAGGAATTGCTTTTTCCGGAAAGAAAGTGGTAATAAAGTCAAAATAGTATGTGAAAGGATGTTGTCTATGTT
>JAEDFR010000073.1 GCA_016297945.1 Lachnospiraceae bacterium
ATACATGAAAGCGATCTGTGCCAAAAGATGATAAGCACTGATTTCATAACAGACAAGGTCATGCTTTCGGAATAACCGAAGTGCATCATGGCATAACAGTTCCGCTTCATCAAACTCTGCCATAAAGTAAGACTTTTCTGCTTTTACCAGTTCTATCATACCATCCATGGAAAAAACAGCCTGACGATGTAATTCTTCAAACTGTCGTTCCATTTGCGTAATCATCACATCCGGATTTCCACCGGCATAAAACATATGCAGCAAAGAGGGATTCCCAAAGTTGCGCGGAATATTGCGATCAACACTCGGCAGTTCCTTTTGTGAATACTCAAATGCTTTTTTTAAGTAAACAAGCATTTCTTCCTGATCGTTAAAGGCATTCTGATAGAGAAAGAAATAGTAAGCCTTCCAAAGATAATTCCGATCCTCTTTCGCCAGCTTAATCTGTTTCATAATCCGCTCAAACATCATCCGACAACGATAGAGACGCTCTTTTTCTCCATAATTATAAAAACGCCACATAAACAAAATCAGACTAAGCGGATAATCTTCAAACAAAGATCCCGGGCAATGATCAAAGCACTGGATAAACAACTCCCGGTCTTCTGTCTCGGAGCAAATGGTTTCAAACAATTCGATGGTTCGCAATACCCCCTCAAAGTTCCCTGCCTTTTCGTACCAGGCAAGCGCTTTGTTATAATCCTTTTTCTCAATATAGTATTCTGCCATCCGCTCATAACGGATACACTTTTCCACCAGACTGAGTTTTTCAAAATGATGTCTGATACAATCCATGAAAATGGTATGAATATGATACATTTTTGTTTCACTGTCGTAACTGATAAAGGCATGATTCTGCATCAATTCCCGTAAAAACGGTTCGCTGTCTTCACCATAATTGAAAAAATCGGCCTGCTCCTTACTAAAATCCTGAATTTCCAGCAAGAACGAAAGAAAACGCTGGGTATTTTTCGAACAGGATTCGTAAACAACCCGATTGACCAGATGCTCCATATCCGCACAGGTATCACTTTTCCCTGTTCTTAAATAGTTTAAGACCGAAACATATATCATGGAAATCCATCCCTCTGATTTCTCATATAGTTCCTTCAAAGCATCTTTATTTTTAATTAAATCCGGAGAAAGATCAAACAATTTCAAATACGCAGGCACGTCCTCTCTTCGAAGTCTGAGGTCATCAGATGTGATCCGGTTAATTTTCCCCGTAATAAAAGCAATGTTTTCCTCATCAACCACCTGCTTTTGCGAAATAATGATTAAGTGAAAAAAGGATGCAAATTCCCTGGTGATAAATTGGAAAAAATCTCCGATCTGTGGGCTTTGAATCAAATGATAATCATCAAAAACAATGGTAACCGGTCCCTGTTTTAATACATCTCCAAATGCTTTTGCAAAACTGTCTCTTTGCGCACCTTCAGAAGGAAATGGCCATTTTTCCAATTGATTGGCAATTTCAGTATCAGCAAACATCATACGGCAAAAAGAGACCCATGTACGGACATAATCCCGATCATAAATATTTATCCAGACAACAGGCATCTGCATTCGTTCGCACAAAGTCCTGATTGCTACGGTTTTTCCATATCCGGTCGGAGCCACAACAATTGTAATAGTCTTATGGGCACAATCATCCAAAGCGTGTTTTAAACGCTCAGAAATAAAGGTTCTGTTTTCTTTTTGTTTTTGTAAAAATGAGTCCATATGCTTTCCCTTAATGTATTTTATCGGACATGCCCAAATCATTCTCTTTGTCTGCTATAATCCGATTTTCACTCTTTAGCTGCTACTTTTGATATTCTGACCCCTTTTATCTTTTCCTTTTTTTACCTTTTTTTCTATTCCTTTTTTCTCTTTTTCCCTTATTCCATCATCAGAAAATGTCAGAAAAAATCATATGATATGCTTTAACTCAATCTCCGGCATCAGTTCATCTGCCGTTGTATTTAATATTCTGACAAGTTCATCCACTTCTTCTTTGCTGAATCTCTCCTGCACCCGTTTTAACACAGTGTCCATATAAGTATAACTGATATTGTAATAATCCATATATTTCTCTGTGGGAACCAGATGATACTCTCTCTTGTCATCCTCCGACTGTCTTTTTTTCAGGTATCCTTTTTTTATCAGATTATTGACCTTGTATGCCGCATTTGGTGATGAGATATTTGCCACCTTTGCAAATTCTGCAACAGTCGGCTCTTCCAGCGCATAAATAATCTCCATACAAAACGTTTCCACCGTTGTCAATGTCGCTTCACGGTTCAAAATTTTTTCAAACACCTTTTGATAGAAATGGAGTTTAAATTTCATATATACAGCACTAAACGCATTATACAACATAGTATCTCTATTCACGATACATTCATCTCCTATCATTACTATAATGATTTTTTCATTTTCCTTAAAAAAAAAGATGTCTATGTGAAAGTATAGCAGACATCTCTTTTATTTGCAAAACACTTATCTGATATTATCGTTCCTTTACGGTTTGCATTCCCATAAACAGCAAATAAACAGCAGGGAACACAAATCCGAAAAGGATAATAATACTCTTAAATCTTATTCACATTTTCTCAATACAATACTTGCATTGTGTCCGCCAAATCCGAGCGAATTTGACATTGCCACTTTGACGGTGGCTTTTCTCATGATATTGGGTACAATATCCAGATCACAGTTTTCATCCGCCTCCCGGTAATGAATGGTGGGAAGCACCATATCCTGTTGTACGCTTAATGCGGTTAAGATTGCTTCTATGGCACCGCTGGCACCAAGCAGATGACCGGTCATGGATTTCGTAGAACTAATCATCAGTTTGCCTGCGGCATCACCGAAAGCAGTCTTAACAGCCATTGTTTCACTCTTATCATTCAAAACCGTGGATGTTCCGTGTGCATTGATATAATCCATTTCTTCCGGTTTTACATTGGCTTCTTCCATAGCTTTTTGCATACATTTTGCAGCCATACTACCGTCAGAAAGTGGTGCTGTCACATGATTGGAATCACAGGTCGAACCGTAGCCGGCAACCTCACAATAAATGTGTGCACCTCTCTTCTTTGCGTGCTCATACTCTTCTAAAATCAGTACACCTGCGCCTTCACCCATAACAAAGCCACTACGTTCTTTATCAAAAGGAATGGATGCGCGATTGGGATCATCACCAAAATGTAATGCATTCATGGAAGTAAATCCGCCAATACCAAGTTCCGTAATAGAAGCTTCCGAACCACCGCACATCATGACATCATGATATCCGTCCTTAATCTGACGAAATGCATCCCCTATGGCATTGGTGCCGCTTGCACAAGCTGTCACAACAGAAGTACAAATTCCGTGAAAACCATATTTTATTGCCAGATGTCCTGCTGCCATATTGACAATTGCCATCGGGATAAAATGGGGTGAAATCCGGTCAAAGCCCTTTTCCTGTCCGCGTATGGTTTCTCTCTGAATGGTAGAAATACCGCCAATTCCGCTCGAAAAAATGATACCGCAACGTCCGGAATCTTCTGTTTCCATATTTAATCCTGCATCTTCAAATGCTTCTTTTGCTGCTGCCAAAGCGTAAATACAGAAATCATCTAACTTTCTGGCTTCTGCTTTGGTAAAATAGTCCTCTAACGGAAAATCTTTTACCTCGGCAGCCAGTTTCACTTTATGTTCTTCTGTATCATAATGCGTAATGGGAGCAATTCCGCAAACACCCTGTTTTGCTGCTTCCCATGTAGATGATACATTGTTTCCGATTGGTGTAACTGCTCCTAATCCTGTAATTACTACTTTTCTCATATCGCCATTCCTCCATCCACACAGAATACCTGTCCGGTAATATATTTTGCCTTATCACTTACCAAAAACGAAACCATATTTGCGATATCTTCCGGTTTGCCCATTTCCTGCATCGGTATACCTTTTAAAATTGCTTCCTTTGCATCGTCCGGCAGATTTTTTGTCATATCGGTTTCAATCATTCCGGGAGCAATGGCATTGACTGTAATTTTTCTGGATGCCAGCTCTCTTGCCAGTGATTTGGTCATTCCGATGACACCGGCCTTACTTGCCGCATAATTTACCTGTCCGGCATTTCCCATAACACCGACAACCGAACTCATATTGATAATGCGTCCTTTTTTTGCACGAAGCATCATCTTGGAAACGCCACGCATCATGTAAAAAGTTCCTTTTAAATTGGTATCAATGACTGCGTCCAGTTCCTCATCCTTCATACGCATCAGTACATTATCCCGGGTAATACCGGCATTATTTACCAAAACAGCAACCGATCCTTCTCCGAATTCAACCGCTTTGTCAATCAGCTTTGTACATTCCTCTGATGAACTGATATCTGCCTGTACCATACATACATTGGCGCCTTCTGCCTCACACAGTCTTTTTGTTTCCAAAGCAGCCTCTTGCCCTGACTGATAATTGAAAACAATATCATATCCGTCTTTTGCAAGCTGTATACAGACAGCTCTTCCAATTCCTCTGCTTGCACCGGTTACCAGTGCGGTTTCTCTCTTACTCATTTCCAATCACCTTTCTAAAATCATCGACCGTATCGATGCTGTTTACCGTAACATCTGCTCCCATTGCTTTTGCCGTCTTCTTTAAAAATCCGGCCATGGCATTTCCGGGACCGATTTCAATAAAATGATCATATCCTGCCTCTATCAGAGTGCGAAGGTCGTCTTCTAAGTGAACGCCGTTTTGCACCTGCATAACCAACAGTTTTTTGATGTCATCATCCGGTCCGATCCAGGTACCGGTCACATTGGTTACAACCGGAATCTCCGATGTCAAAAATGCCATATCTTTAAAATAATCCGCTAATGCATCTCCGGCAGGTTTCATATAATGGGTATGAAACGGTCCGCTTACATTCAGACGAATGCAACGTTTTGCACCCTTTTTCTTTAACGCTTCTTCCATATTGGAAACAGCTACTTCATCACCACAGATAACCGTCTGACCGGGACAGTTAAAATTAGTTGCCGTAACAAAACCTTCTCCGTCATACGAACGGCAGGCCTCATCAATGACATCACCTGCAAGTCCCAAAACAGCACTCATACTGCAGCTTAAGCCCTGTGCAGCTTCCATCATGACTTTTCCGCGATAGCTTACCAGTCGGACATAAGACTCGGCATCAAATACGCCGGCTGCATGTAAAGCTCCATACTCTCCCAAACTCAGCCCACATGCCGCATCCGGCACAATGCCGTTTTCTTTTAAAAGCAGGGTGATTCCGGCAGCAAAAGCAGCCATACAAGCCTGTGTATTTTCTGTTTTTGACAATTCTTCCAAGGGCCCCTCATGCATGAGTGCTTTCAGATTTTTATCAGCAGAAACGCTGTCGACAAAATTCCTATAGCTTTCATACTCTTCATAAAAATCCTTGCCCATCCCTACATGCTGGCTTCCCTGTCCGGCATATAAAAATACTCTTTTCATTTCAGTGCCTCCCTGTATTGTTCATAGATTTCCGTAATTAATTCCCGAACCGAATACATCCGGTTAATCCGTCCCGCATTGGCTCCCGTAAAGAACAAGCCGTCCTCTTTGTTTCCTTTTGCAGCCTCAATCAAAGCCCGGCTGATACAATATGGAGTCTCATCATTTTTCTTGCAGGCCGTCAGACAGTTGTTGCAACGAATGGCAGCAAATTTTTCTCCATCCTTTAACCGTTTTAAAAGCGGGCTAAAAACTGCTCTTGCCGGCATCCCAACCGGACTGACGATAATTCTTAAATCCTCTTCTTTTGCATCCAGTATCACATCTTTAAAGCCCTGTGCTGCGTCACATTCTTCTGTCGCAATAAAACGGGTTCCGATCTGCACGCCGGCTGCACCCTTTTTCACAAAGTGTGCCATATCGTTTCCATCAAAGACACCACCGGCAACAAAAACCGGAATATCGCCTGCAACCACGAGCAATTCCTCTAATATTTCATCATTGGATTTTGCCTTCTGATCAAAAAGTTCTTCTTTGGAAAATCCGAGATGACCACCGGCCAGATGACCTTCTAATACAAAAAAGTCCGGTTTTGTCTGATAACGCTTCTGATACTGATTAAGTAAGAGCTTTGCAGCCCTTGTACTCGATACAATCGGCACACACAAGGTATCAGAACCTGCTAAATATTCCGGCAGTTTCATCGGTAGTCCCGCTCCGGAAATAATCACATCCGCACCTGCCGCCACAGCTGTTTTTACGGTTTCTTCATATCCGGTAACCGCTGTCATGATATTGACACCAACCAGTCCGTGACCGTCTGCAATTTCTTTGGCCTTTTTGATTTCCTGTTCCAAAGCTCTGAGATTGGCCTGTCTGGGATTTGTATGAAAATCTTCTTCCCGATAACCGGCATTCACGGAGCTGATGATTCCGATACCACCGCACAAAGCGACGTGTCCTGCAAGATTTCCCAGTGAAACGCCTACGCCCATGCCTCCCTGTATAATGGGTATCGAAAATTCTTTTCCTCTTATAATCATCTTTTACTCCTCAAGCGACAGCTTTGCAATAACCTCTTTGCATCCTTCATACAATTCGTCCAGTATTTTTGCAAGGGGACGAATGTCTTTTAACTGTCCCACAACCTGACCTGCCATGAGAGAGCCACGTTTTGTATCACCTTCAAAAACAGCTCTGCGCAAAGAGCCCAATGTGAATTTTTCCAATTCCATAATACCCATACCGGCTTTTTCGTTTTTGACATATTCTCTTGCCATTTGGTTTTTCAAAATTCTTACCGGCGTTCCGGCAATTCTTCCCGTAACAATGGTATCATTGTCTTTTGCTTTTAACAGTGCTGCTTTATATGCTTCGTGAATGGGACACTCTTTTGACACTAACAGACAGGTTCCAAGCTGTACTCCCACGGCACCCAGTGCAAAAGCTGCGGTTAACTGTCTTCCGTCAGCAATTCCGCCTGCCGCAATGACCGGAATGGATACGGCATCCACAATCTGGGGCACCAGCGCCATCGTTGTCATTTCTCCAACATGACCGCCGCTTTCAGTTCCTTCCGCAATCACGGCATCCGCTCCGCATTGCTCCATCTTTTTTGCAATCAGACTGCTGGATACAACGGGCATTACCATCATCCCGTTTTCTTTCCAACGAGCCATATATTTTGCAGGGCTTCCTGCACCTGTCGTTACAATTTTAACGCCTTCTTCCACAATCATATCAGCCATCTGATCCACTTCGGGATTCATTAACATCAGATTTACACCAAAAGGCTTGTCGGTCAGGCTCTTGCAGGTACGGATTTCTTTCCTGAGCATTTGAGTATTCATGCCGCCTGCGCCAATCAGGCCAAGTCCGCCCGCATTGCTGACTGCTGCCGCAAATGTTCCGGTTGCAATATTAGCCATTCCTCCCTGAATGAAAGGATATTTGATATGTAACATTTCATTTAATTTCATTTTCTGTCTCCTTAAACCTCAATCAACGCTCCGCTCCAGGTAAGTCCTGCACCAAAGCCCACACACAAAACCTGCATTCCCGGTTTCAAAATTTCCTGTTCCTTCATCTCATCCAGTGCAATCGGGATACTGGCAGATGATGTATTGCCATACCGGTCAATATTCATATAAAATTTGTGTTCATTTCCGGGATATTTTTTTTGTACATGTCTGATAATCCGTTCATTCGCCTGATGACAGACGATATAATCAATATCATCGATGGTCTTTTGTGCTTCTTCCAATGTCTCCTTAACCGCCTGCGCGAGAGCTCCCGTTGCAAAACGGAATACCTTGGATCCATCCATCTTGACATATCCTTCTCCCATGCCGACACCGACACAGCTTAGCGCATCCATGTTACCCCTACACCAGCTTTTCTGAATATAGGTCCCTTTTGATTTTTCGATAATGGCAGCTGCCGCACCATCACCAAAGAGGATACAGGTGCTACGATCCGTATAATCAATAATGCGGGAAAGCTTTTCACTTGCCACAACTAACACATACGGTTTTTCCATGGAATAAAGCAGTCCCTGTGCAGTCTGCAGGGAAAATAGAAATCCGCTGCATGCCGCATAAATATCAAACGCAACAATTTCCTCCGGAATTTCCATTTTTTGCTGAATCATACATGCAACAGCCGGAAATAAGTGCTCCGAAGTTGATGTTGCAACAATCACTGCACCGATTTCATTTTTATCAATGCCGGCTTTTTTGACAGCCTTTTGTGCAGCTTCTATAGCAAGTGACACACAGGTTTCTTCTTCACATTGATAACGGCTTTTGATTCCCGTCCGGGTAACAATCCATTCATCATTGGTATCTACCATTTTACTTAAATCATCATTGGTAATTACCTTTTTGGGAAGCGCACGCCCTGTTGCCACAATACGTATTCCTTTTCCTTTCAAGGTTCATTCCTTTCCGAATTAATCATTCATATGATCAATTTCTCTGAATTTTTGATATCTGGTCTCAACCAGTGCTGTCTTATTCATTTTCATCAGTCTGTTTAATTCTCTTAAAAGCATACTGTCCAATGCTAAAAACATTTTCTTTCCTTCCGGGACAATCGCATCAATCAGACCAAATTGTTTCAGATCCTGTGCTGTCAGTTTCATGGCATCGCTTGCCTCGGATGCCCGCTTGGCATCTTTATATAAAATGCTGGCAAATCCTTCCGGTGAAAGAATGGAATATACTGCATTTTCCAACATCCACACCCGGTCAGAAACCGCTAGCGCCAATGCGCCGCCACTGCTGCCTTCCCCTGTTATAATCGCAATGGAAGGTGTCTGCATGGCACTCATAAAGGCTAAATTCTCTGCAATTGCATTGCTTTGACCGTTCGATTCGGCTTCCATTCCCGGATAAGCGCCCGGTGTATCAATAAACGTAATCACGGGGCGATTAAACTTTTCGGCCTGAGCCATAAGTCTTTTGGCCTTTCTGTATCCCTCCGGAGAAGTCATTCCAAAATTATAGGCAATCTGTTCCTCCGTCGTTTTTCCTTTATGATGTCCGATTACAGTAACGGGAATATCATGAAACATCGCAATTCCACCGACAATCGAAGGATCATCACGATAGAGACGATCGCCGTGAAATTCGATAAATCCGTCAAAAAGGGTCCGGATATAATCATAAATTCCGGGGCGGTCCTTGCTTCTTGCTAACAAAACCTTTTCATAAGAACTCTTTGTCTGCATACTATCGTCTCCTTACAAATGCATCTGCAAAATGGAAGATAAGGTATTCCGAAAATCTTTCCGTTCTACAATACAATCAATCATTCCATGCTCTAACAAAAATTCGGCTCTCTGAAATCCTTCCGGCAAGGTCTGTCCGATGGTCTGTTCAATAACCCTGGGTCCCGCAAAGCAGATTAATGCTCCCGACTCCGCCAGAATAATATCTCCTAGGCTGGCATAGCTTGCACTCACGCCGCCTGTCGTGGGATTGGTCAGACAGGATATGAACAATCCGCCTTTTTGTTTAAACTGTTCGATTGCCGCAGCCGTTTTTGCCATCTGCATTAAGGAAAATAAGCCTTCCTGCATTCTGGCACCCCCACTGGCACTGAAAATGATGAGTGGGAGATTTTTCTTTTTTGCATATTCTGTCAGGCGGACAATTTTTTCTCCGACTGCCGTTCCCATACTGCCCATCAGAAACCGGCTATCCAACACGCCAATGGCAACCTTTCGATTATCGATTTTACCAACGCCTGCCAAAAAAGCATCCTGCATTCCCGTTTTTCTCTGGTTTAACTGCAGTTTTTCCTCATATCCGTCAAAATCAAGCGGATCCTTGGTTGTAATCTGTGCAAATAATTCTTTAAAACTGTTTTCGTCTAAAAGGTATGCCACGCGTTCTTTTGCCGGAACCGGCATATAAGCCTGACAGTTTGGACATATGTATTGATTTTCTTTCCATTCGCCGGAATAATACTCTGCTTTACACTTGGGACAGACCTTTAATTTCTCCTGCCCGCGTTTTCTTTTTTGAGCCATCCGGTCCCACATTTTTTTACGCTGAGAAAATATATCATTCAATAACATGACTTTGTAATCCTTCCTCTAACCAGCTTTCGATTTCCCGATAGTTCTTTTCCCAAAAACCGGTATTATACTGCCCTTTGATAAAATCCGTCTGATAGGTCAAAAGGTGCATAAACTCTGCATTGGTTTCAATTCCGTCAATCACAAGTTCTTCTAAACAACGACGGAGTCTTCGAATGACTTCCAGTCTCGTCTTTCCGCTGACAATAATCTTAGCGATCATCGAATCATAAAAAGGTCCTACTTCATAACCGGAAAACAAATGACTTTCCACACGCACACCGTTACCTGCCGGAAAATGTAAGAAATTAATTTTTCCGGGACCGGCTGCATTGATGCGGCATTCTATCACATGCTTTTGAAGCGCAATATCATCCTGTGTCATGTTTAACTTCATTCCGGCTGCAATCCGGATCTGTTCTTTAATCAGATCCATTCCGGTCATCTCTTCTGTGACGGAATGTTCTACCTGAATGCGTGTATTCATTTCTATAAAGTAATAGTTTTTATCATCGTCAACAACAAACTCAACCGTACCGGCGCTATAATAGCCGGCAGCCTTTGCAGCTCGTACTGCCGTCCTTCCCATTTCCTCTCTTAATGAGGCATCTAAAAGCGGAGACGGAGATTCTTCTAACAGTTTCTGATTATTTCTCTGGATAGAACAGTCTCTTTCACCCAGATATACCGTATTTCCTTCTTTGTCTGCCAGTATCTGGATTTCCACATGATGCGGATTCACAATCAGTTTTTCCAAATACATGTCATCGTTACAGAATGCAGCCATGGCTTCTGCTTTTGCGGTTTTTAGAGCATTTTCCATCTCATCCTTTGCAAAAACACGACGCATTCCCTTGCCACCGCCACCGGCAGAAGCTTTCAACAAAACAGGATATCCTATCGTTTCAGCAAGCGCCTGTGCCTGTTCAACCTGAGTGATCAATTCCTTAGAACCCGGTACAACCGGAACCTCATTTGCCATCATCAGTTTTCGGGCGGACTGCTTATCACCCATATTCTGAATGATATTTGCAGAAGGTCCGATAAACACAATGCCGTTTTCTTCGCACTTTCTGGCGAAATCAGCATTTTCGGACAAAAAACCGTATCCCGGATGAATGGCATCACATTCCATGCGCAATGCTGTTTCAATTAGAACATCCTGTTTTAAATAACTTTCGGAAGCCTTAGCCGGTCCGATACAGACCGCATGTGTAGCAAGCATAACAGGAAGCGACTTTTCATCTACTGAGGAATAGACCACCACAGATTCAATCTGCATTTCCCTGCAACAGCGAATGATGCGTACCGCAATTTCACCTCTGTTGGCAATTAAAATTCTTCTAAACACAATATACTCCCTATTTCATTTTCATAAGCACCTGATGATACTCTACGAAGCTCTGATCCTGTACCAGAATCTCTTCCACAACTCCGTCCTCATCAGCCACAACCTCATTCATCAGTTTCATGGCTTCAATAATGCCAATCACATCCCCCTTCTTTACGGACTGACCAACCTCTACAAAAGGTTTTTCATCCGGTGAAGGAGATGTATAAAAGGTTCCGACAATCGGTGCAACAATTTCCTTTAAATTTGCATCATCAGCCGCCTGCACACTTTCATTTGGTTGTGCTCCCGACTGCATTTGGTTAAAATCTGCAATTTTGTCTGTAGACACCACGGGTTTACTTCCAGTCTGCGCTCCTTCTTTTTTCATATGAAGCTTCACGCCCTGAAATTCTATTTCCAAATCGTTTATGCCCGATGTTTCAAAACGATCCCATAATTCATAAATCTGTTTTAATTCCATGTCATCACCAACAGAAAACTATGCTGTCTTTTCTGTAATAAAATCTACAATGTTCTGAACGGTTACAAATCCCTGTAATTCTTCCATTTCGATTGTAATTCCATATTCTTCTTCCAAAGCCATGCTTAATTCTGTTGCATCCAAAGAATCAATTCCCAGGTCATCTTTTAAATTGGCCTCAAGTTTTACCTGATCCTCATCGCAGCTAATCGTATCAACAATAATTTCTTTTACTTTTTCGAATACCATGTTCGTATCTCCTTTATAAAATCTTTTTCAAATAATTTAGTTAAAATTATTTAGCTAAATTTATTTACGACGTCATTATATAAAATCAAAATATAGATGTCAATAGAATTTTTAAATTAAATCCTTTTCGGATTTGTGTTCCCGAAAAAGATGTGCTGTAAGTGCGATATATGGGGT
>JAEDFR010000224.1 GCA_016297945.1 Lachnospiraceae bacterium
AAGCAAGATATGACCAGAGAAATAAAAGAAATTGATAGGAAAATGCGGAGAAATGATTGGAATAATTCAAGAAAGTTGCAGGGCCTTTTCTTGACCCTATCCTTTTCCCGTCAGAATCTCGAAGAGAAAAATACGGGGATTAACCGCCCGTTTCTTTGGGTTGAAACTATAATATGATGGGGGAATATTGGAGTTTGCCCAGAGAAAAATGGATATCTTTTCTGGGTCTGCTCATGTCCCGAAGGGGAGTTTAGCAGGGGTGGTTGAGTGATTTGCAAGGACAAAATAAGAAAGAAAAAAGACCTTATGTAGCACGAAAAAATGTGCTACACAAGGTCTTTAATTCTTAGATTTTCTTGGGAGGTCTCAGGCTGCGGAAATGTGCCCTTTTGGGGCGATTAGAGGATAAATGAGATTCCCAATTACAGCATTATTATTCCCACTCGTTCTTGAAACTCATATCTTAAACAATTTGGTTTAGATGATATTTGCTCCGGTTCTTCTGATTGTTTTGATTATCCATATTATCATAGCTATACGATGGATGCTTATCAAAATCTTATCAGCGGTGATAAGGCGTTGGGGAAAGTAAAAGGTAATTATTGTGGTTGGCTTAGATGTAGTGTAACACATCTCAAAGTATTTTTCCAGATGATGTCAGGATTTTCCTGATATTATACGGAAGCCAATGAAAACAATCCAAATGGTATATCCTCCGTTTATGTTATATGAAATCCATTTGAGAAAACAGGCTACTCATGAATACCTGTGCATGATAACCACCGCTTTCTCCCACACCTTCAATCAATTTGTAGTTCTTTTTTAGTATGTCGAATAGATTTGTCATCTCAAAGCACGAGTGCTTAGGAAAATTCATTAGATTGGAGATAAACTTATCATCGGACAATTCGTAAACAACACCTTCATCAAATGTTTCTTTTCCAGTCCTAATATCTTTCATTCCCAGTAGATCCGAACTGAAATCTCGTTTTACAAAATATAGGTTCCAGTTGCCATTGTAAACAGTGGAATCTTCATCTCTGATGAAGTCTATAAAATCGAATACTTCGTTTTCTGCCTCTGGGACTGAAAGAAATTTTGCGTAAATTGCTTTAATAATCTGATACTTTGTATGTTGCTGAAAGCCATTTACTGCTTTTGGATTTCCATCTAAATTGAAAAATCTAAGATATGCTTCATCATATTTCCCTAAGAACGTGTTGCATTTCCGACATAAAGTTCGAGCGGTTCTCCCCTTAGGAAATAATGATGTGGCTAACTGTGAATCAAAAATGTCTCCAGTGATGCTTTCAAATGTTTGGCCGTTGTCTAACTTTTGTCCAATCTCAGCATGTACACTTTCTGAGATGAATGTATCAAACATCTTACCAAGATCGACGGCAACAATATCTTCATTTCCGGTATTTCGTGCAGGGTAGTGTTCTTCACTCATATCACGGTCTGAATAAAAATTACCACATAATTTGCACTTGTATTGTTTTTCAGTTGATGCAGTCATGAAATTCAGTCTCTTTCTTTTCGTACTCTTTTACTTAAAAGGGCCATTCCTCTGTGTTATCCTTTGGTTCAACAGCATCTTGCTCTTGACCGGATGATTCCGAAAGGACTGAAATCAAGTCCACAATACGTTGATAAAGCTCATCGAAGGTCAGTATCAGCAAATTACTCAGACTATTGCGGAAATTCTCAAATGCTGCAACTTGTCCCGGGGTTAGCGGAGCCATTTTTCCGATAATTACAACACATTTGGGGGATAAGACTTCAAAAGGCTCCGAACCCTGATGACACAGAGCATAGTATTCTTTTGTAAGCTTATCTCTGTAATTTAGAACCTGATTTACGGCTCCGCTCAATTCATAGCTAAAGCTGTATGTACCTCTATACTGGCTTCCGATAAGCTCAGTACATGGTGTTTTAATCTCGATCAGAGCCACATTTTGAGACAGACTATTTTGATAAATAAAGTCGCATAGATTCCCGCCACTATTGCTAATTCCCTTGCCGCCGACATACGCTTTGTCTGCACATATCGTACAAGGGCAGGCAAAAATTTGAGCCAACACCCATTGATTCTCTTTGAAAACAGTGGTTTGCCAGAACTCCTCACTATCATTTTCGAGATTATCTTCCATGAGCTTTGCGACTCTTTGGAGTTTTTCGATGTTCAAAGAAGTTGTTAGGTGTTGTAGATTTTCGTCTTGCAACTCTGTAAGGCTTCTTTTCAACGATTCCAAAGAACTTGTCTGAGTAATAAGACGGAGCAGAGTTTTTACAAGGTCATAGTTTTCTTCATTGCCAATCATCCGAGCTGCGGAAGGGTCGTTTTGGATGATTGAAAGGAATTGACGAAAACTGCTGTCTACTCTGGTGTAAGTAGCTGAACCATATGGGATTTC
>JAEDFR010000009.1 GCA_016297945.1 Lachnospiraceae bacterium
GTAACTACAGCAGAATTTGATTGTAAATAAACATCCCATGATCCATCAAAGCTTTCTGCATCATTTTCATCGGTCAAATGTCTTTGCAAATACAAATTGTAAAAAGGAACCGGACTCTCCTCTGTTGCCGGAATACCATTAACACTTACACTGTATCCGTTTACATTTCGATCTTCTTCGAAACTTAAGGACTTGGTATAAATCTGAGTTTCCCGATTTACATCTGTACTTACATCTGACAGATTTCCATCACATGCATAACGAACAACATCTTCTTTTCCATCGGTTTCACCTAAATCAATCAAGTTCACATCGTTTAACTGTAATGGTGGTATCTGAATCCATACATAATTTATCGTTGCATCATTTTGATCTTTATCAGACCACTGTGAATCAATTTTTGTGGAACTGGTTGCCTGCAACGCAATTTTTAACCATTTTCCGGCATATTCAGCCGGATACCTTTCAAACACTGTTAAATCCAAAACAGCAGGCGCAGGATTTTCAGCGACTTTTCCAAGATTTAAGGGTTCTTCTTTAGAACACAGAACTTTTAATGCATTTGTGGAAAAATCATCTGTTACCAGCGATTTATCATTCTCTGCTCCATCCGCTTTTTCATGAAATAATGCTACTGCCATCTTTACTTCTGTTTCGGAAGCATCCGGATATTCATCAGCTACATACGAAAATGCCATGCCCCCCAGATAAACATCTCTTGATAGAGGGTTATTCGTAATCTCTTCTCTGCCGATAGCTAAAGTTTTGGAAAGTTTTTCAACATTCGGAACATGCAATCTCTTTGGAATGGTGAGTTCCATCGTTACACCATCAGCACTGTTTTCAAAAATCTCAGCCTGCTTTCTGGCAATTGCCTGAACCGAAATTTCAACAACGTCATCCGTATTGAAATCTGACAGATTTATCATGGTGCCACACTGATGATTTTCGCATACATAATCTTGTGTAACATCTGTCACTACAATACCGGCAGCTTCCAAAGCATTCAGATCCAAATCCATTTCATCCGTAGCAGTTTGACAGTCTTTTACATAGAAGTAATGTGCATTTGTATCTTCTGATATATCTGATACCTGCTTTAATACTTTTATCAAATATCCACCCAGATCTGTCTTTTGATTTTCATCGGAAATGGCTCCCCATGAGATATCATATATCAGATCATTCGTAATAAACTGTCCATTCTCCCTGTGAAGTACAACTTCCGGTTTTGAAATCGTATTTAATTTCAGTTTCTGTGAAATGCTGCTTTCTGTATAACGAGGCAAAACATAGACAGAACCGTTGGAATCTGTTCTGATTATGACACTGTTTGTATATGTTGCAGGCGATTCCATACTGCCCAGTCTCATAATACGTGCCGTAATCATCGGATATACTCCCCATGTATTATCTGTATCTGTAAATTCACATTCGAAGTCCCATACATGATAAGTGGTATCCAGACCACCTTTTGTCTGCATGGAATCAACATCAGACAATTCCGTCGCCTGCTCAACATTCTGTGATGAAAGAATGACTTCTTCTCCATCCAAAGTTGTTCCAACTAAATCTACACGATACTTTGCATTGCTGTAGCTGCTGTAATAAGCAAGCATCAGCCTGCGCAAATCTCTATTATTTGAAAGATTGGAAAGTCCCGAGTGATTCAAAGCTCTATCTACATAGCCATCCCATGTCTGAAACATACCTTCCGGAACATTTGTTATATATCTATTATCTGTTGATTCATAGCGATTTTTATTTATATCCCAACATGTATCATCCTGATAATATTTGTCCCATGCAAAGCTATATATTGTATTTCCCTCTGCATTTGTTGTAGCTGTCGCAGATTCCACAATAGGTTCTGTCTGAATTTCCTGAACCCTTTTCTTTTCATTACTATTATTATCTGTAGCCGCATAATAACGACTGTCGGTCTGACCTCTTGCCCAATACGACTCTTGGAAATCCGCTGAATTGACAAGTAAATCTCCATTTGTTTCAGCTTCCATATCGCTATAGATACAATAATCAACTGCATATTTATAGTATTCTCTATATGGCTCATTGTTTTCTGTTCTTCGCAAAGCTGCATTGGTCTGAGACATTTCAATCAGAGCACTGTAATAAATATTGTATGTTCCGTCATCCTGCTTCTGTAACACATAGCCGGATTTTAAATCATTTCTATCTGTATCCCAGACAGGATTTTCAATCATCTCTGTTCCGTCAGCCGGAATATATTTATCATCAATAATGGAACCAAGGATTTCTCTGTTTTCATCTGCATTTCCATCTAATGAAATTTCCTCAACAACCTCATGTCCGTAATGAATCAGTTCATATTGAGACCGATATGGATATGCTCTTGCAATAATCTGATCAGCCTTATGACCTGCAAACCATTCTTTTGGCAAATCCTTCAGGGTAGATGTCAAATAAACAGTAGAGCCACTATAGCTATTGGCCGCATGTGTAATTTCCGAATCATAGGATACGGTTGCACCGACTTTTTCATCATAAGCCGAAATATCCGTTAATAAATAGCTATCGTTGCTGTTCAAAGAGAAAACAATCTTGTATTCCATACTATCTGCTTCTAATCCATAGAAACCGGAGAAACTTGTCGTACAATATCTATCATTATTGGGCAACTGATTACTTCCCAGTCCTTCACCCATTTGTGCATACTTTTCGGATTCGACATAATAATCTTTTAAATCATCATTCGGTTTTGCATAATATATCATCTTTGCCAGACCGCTACCCGGGCCATTAACCGTTTCCGGTCTTCGGTATTTTCCATATTCGGACACATTCCAACTATAATTCTTTCCGTAATACTGCAAATCAATGGTACAATCCGTACAACCTTCCTCAATATATTCGTCATAATTGTCCAGTACAAAAATAGCTCTGTTTCCGGCAACAAATTCAATATGAACCTGAGGCTTTGGCAATACTTTTTTAACAGTAGCACCACTTACTTCTACCGTATCCGAATCATATCTGTCGTATTGTGGGTCATAATTATCTGCATTTTCGTCATCATGTGTCAAATGATATGCATTTACTGCACGCACACTAAACTGAATCTGATAATGGTTTTCAGCCCAGCTGTTCTGAATCGGAATACTGTAAGTCGTATGCAAAGAACCGATGATACGCTCAGTTTCTTCAATCACATTTTCATTCTGATCCAAAATACGGTAACTCACTTCATATCCGCAGGCATTATATACACTCTTCCATGAATACTTGATAACCGAGTCCTTATCCTCTCTGACTAAACCACCCGGTGTACTCAGTTTGTAATAAACAATATTCAATTTCTCCATTTCTGAAACCATCTTTGGATCAATATCCAAAAATGTATCAATCCTGCTACCACTGTTTTTATCAGAAGTCAAGGAAGCAGAATAATCACTTTGATCATCATAATATTGTGAATCGATAGGATTGTTATCCGCAAAATCCATATAAAATCCTGTTTGATAATTGGTTAAGCTGTATATATAAGGCTTTGGACCACTCATATCAACCATCAGTTTAATAACACTTCTGTTAGCAACCTCTTTTTTAGTTCCCTCATGTACTCCGGATGCCATCTTTTGTTCTGTTTGCCCAATTGGAATCCATGCAAAGCCCCTGAACCGAACATTATTACTGTTGGTCGGTATAATGTGTAAAGTAATCGTATCTACCATCCCCTGAAACTCTGCAGGAAGCGAAACCTCTTGTCTGGATTTATTGCGGTAATCAGCAATACTTGAATCATATCCGGTTGCATCTTCAACCCATTCCGTATCGATACTATTTCCATATTTATCTGTAAATGTCACATAATATTTGTATTTCTTTTCATCTCTGTTTGATGCTGAAGCACTCGAATTTGTATTGGAATTAGCCAGATAAAATACAAAAGATTCCATTCCGGATGCACGATCTCCATTTCCTACCGTGAATGTAATATCTGTCATCTGATTCTTTGTGCAATTCGTTCCGAAATAGGTATAGTCTCCCCAATTAATATCCAAAGCATCATTGGGATAGTCACTATAAAAATGATCTTTCTGTATACCTAATGTTCTGTTATCAAAATTATTTTTCTTATTACCGTTTACGACAATGTTATTAATGCTAAAGGAAGTATCATTTTTATTGGATAAATAATTGCAAACAGCCTCAACGTCCGTTCTTTCAACCGGAACATATGCAAAACCTCTCATACATACATTTTCATCCCCCGAATAGTCCAGTTCGATACTGACCGGATACTTATCATCAGAAGGATTCTGCAATACAATCTTGGATGCATCCGAAAGGTCATAGGTTCCTCGGGCTGTACCGGACGATTCTACAGTCCTCGTCGTACCGTCTGCATAATAGAATATAGCATTACAACGAAAAGTTCCCTTTGGTGCACTTCCTTCCTGCTTGCTGTCATTCCAAAAATAGGTAACAAAACTATCCAGTCCCAGACTCCCCCCGTCATATGCCAAACTAATAAACATTTTTGGATTCTTTGTGTCTGTTGCAATTCTTGTATTGATATTTGGCTCGGAAAAATAATAAGCATTATTGCGCATTTCGTGATACAAACAATCATTGGCCCAAAATCTATAATTTTTCCAGCCTTCATGTAAACTAAAGTACACACCATAATTATCATGAGAAAAATCTGTTGTTGAATTCTCATCCAAATAGAAACCGTTTGACGGACTACTTGCCCATCCGGAAATTGGTGTATAATCTTTGCCCGGTATTTTTCCGTTACTGTTATCAAAACAGTTTTTAAATCGAATTGTACCGCTCTTTCCAACAAACCCATTTTTTATGCTTGCATTGTAATTGCGGCACAATTCAAAGTATAGTCTTCCTGCCCCTTGTCCATAATACTGACCTGCAGCTGTCTTATTATTTCCACTAAGATCTTCTGCTAAAATAACTCCCGTGTTCACACAATCATAGAAATAAGAATCCGTAGTCTGCATACTTTCTGATTCTTCTGCCACAAATCCTCCGGCATATGCTATTTTATTATTCTGTGACTGGGCACTGATTTTTCCATGATTTTCACAGGATGAAAAATCAAATCCTTCAATAAAACCATGGTGTCTGCCAATAAATCCTCCGGCATATGCATGTTCTCTGTTTTTCATTGCGGATATGGTGCCGTAATTTTTACAATTTTCAAAAGATGCACCATTGCTCTTTAAAAGTCCGACAAATCCGGACGCACAACGAACCGAAGTAATATCTCCATAGTTTTCGCAATATTCAAACTTTGTTTTTTTAGCAGTCTGCTGTTCCAAAACACTAATAAAACCGGCCGCATATGTATTACTGAAATACAGACTATCAACGGATGCATAATTTGTAACATATGAGATTGTTTCCGAAGAGTCACATTTTCCGATAATTCCTCCCGGTCCACGGTCATTCGTTGCGCAACGCTGTTCAATTATCCAATCTTTTCCTGTTGATAAACGATGTTCTGTCTGACCATCCTGATCTAAGTATCCGGATACAATGGCATACGGATAGTTATAACCGACGATTCCTGCGGTTTCACCGGCAAATCCGATAATATGCACAGTATCGGTTGAATATCGGACATTATCACACGCAGACACTTTTCCATAATTATCACCGGCTATTCCTCCTAAAAAGGAATAGGACTTGGTATCGGTTGTTTGATAGGATTCATGATTCTTATTGATATAATCACCAGCTGTTACATATGTTACCTGTGATTCTGAAGACACATTTCCATCGATACCGCCTTTTCTTGAACCAATGTAACAATCTTCAATCAAAGAGCCATATCCGTTGATACCGGCAATACCTCCTACACGAGCCGGTGCTCCGGATGAGCCAATCGCATTTATGACACCATCAAAAGAACAGTTTTGAATCATGGCCGGATATGCAACAGCATTGTCCTTTTGTTCTTCCTGCAACTGCTTTTTACTCACAAATCCGGAATATCCGGCAATGCCACCATATCCGTTTTTGATTGATCCAAGATTCCCTTGAACGGCAGAATCAACTGCAACATCGTGGATAATGCCGGTATTTAATCCTGCAATTCCTCCGATACTTGCAACATTGGCTCTATCCATGGAAATCTTGCCATTTACAACGGATAGAAGCTCTTTTGTATTTTTGTCTACAACACCTTTAATTTCTCCGGCATTTGTTCCGGCAATCCCTCCGGCGTTGGAATAATTACTTTCAACAATGATTTCACAATCTGCTATAGTATCCATTCTGGATGTGCTGTCCGCAATATAAATCCTGCCGCCTTTTAAGTTATCACCCGCAATAACACCAATGCTGGTTTCAGGTACGTCCGTTTCATTCGTCAGCACAATCTTGGTCAGACTGTTTTTCTCAATCAAACCTGCATTTTGAGCTGCCACACCGCCTACTGCCTTTGTCGAAACAAAAGTTAGCTTCGCTAACCCTTTACCGGGTTCCACCTTGCAATTCGTAATCTTGCCGTTTTTTTCATTGATTGCAACAATACCGCCACACATACCTTCCGGTGCACGAACGGATTTTAAATCTATACAATCTATAATAAGACCATCATTTGTAGAAGTAATACCACCGGCATTACCCTCATCGGAAGCTGTGACGACACCATTATTGATACACATTTCAATCGTATTTTTAGAATTATTTTCACCAATAATACCACCGGCATTACCATTTGTTGCAACTACAGAAGACTCATTTGTAAAATATGAAATTACCTGCGTCTCTTCCTGATTGCAGTTTAAGCCGGTCAGACCGCCTGTAGTCCTGTATCCTTTCACAGATCCTTTTAAAACTAATTGTTCTACCACTCCTGTATTGGCATTTTTCTTTTTGTTTATCAATGATCCTTCATTGATACCTGTCACCAAACCAACGTATCGACCACCGGATGTAACGGAAACATTCTCAATATCCTCTCCTAATTCAATCTTTCCCAATACACCGTTATATGCTGCATAAAGACCGGTCACACCTTCTTTTTCTGTTCCAACCTTTTTTCCTTCTACAAGCATTTTGGAATTATTAAATTGGATATTGGAAATTGTACCGAAGTTCTCCGTTGCAATACCACCGACGACATTTCGTCCGCTGACTGTTTTCTTTGAAAAGGTACAATCTTTAATTGTACCTGTGCTCTTATTTAATCCGCAAAGTCCACCGACATAATCCTGTGTACTGCTGCCAAAGCTTGAAACATCACAGTTTTTAATCAATCCTTCATTAATTTCACACAATCCGCCCGTATAAGTTCCGGCTGTCGTCACGGTTCCGGTAGATGCATTCCAGCAGTTATTCAGTTCTGTGTTTCTACTGACTTTTCCGATAATTCCGCCGGCATAAGAATAAGTATAAATCTTATCCCTTCCGATATAATCCATGGTACGATATGTCTTTTCATTGGTTGCTTCATCTATGGATAAAATCTGTTCATCCGTGCATTTCACAGCTTTTAATGCTTCAATTGGCGTTGCATTTTCTACATTCTGAATCAGCATATGGGTATCAGCATCATTATAGCCGAGAACTCCGCCTACAAATATCTCGCCGGAAATTGTTCCAAAGGATACTTTTGTTGATTCTGCTTCTTTTCCCGAAATGCAGACCTTTTTATCCTCAGAAGGGTTTATCTTAATATCAAGTCTTTTGGAAAGATTATCTAAAATTTCTTTTTTGTCTAAAAGGGCTTCCTGGACATCCGAAACAGACGCATCTGATTTTTCAAATGCATCTATCATCTCGCGCTGAACGATATAAACACCGCCCCGATAACTCTCATCATCATTTTTAATCCAATTCGTATTTTCATCATTGTCAATCAAAAGATTGTAACCGATAAAACCGCCAACAAAAGCATTTCCTTCCAAAATGCCGAGGAAATTATCTGTTAAGAAAACACCGTTAATCTCATCTATCTGGCGGTTGTCTGCCATATTAATTATATTTCCGCCGATATTTCCGCCCACAAAATAGGTACCCTTTACACGATTGGGATTGGAATGGATCAGGCGTGCCTGCGGCGTATCTGTCGTCATATTCATCAAAAGATCCACGGACGCATTAAAGCCGGCATAACCGCCGACAAAGCAGCTTCCTTCATCACCCAAAACATAACCGCTGCCGATTTCGTAATCCTCAACAACCGAATCTACGTCATTGTAGCCAACAATACCTCCAATATAATGATGCCCTTTTATATAACAAACAGTCGAGAACTTATCACCCTGTTTGATAACACTTCCAATCGTATTGCCATTGATTTTTCTTTCTGTATTTCCGATAATTCCGTTATTATAGCCGGCAATACCTCCGGCATAATTACCGGAATAGAGCTTTTCAAAGAACTTTTCTGCATCAACATATTTCACATCACTGTTGCAACGATAAATATAGCCGGCATTATATCCCGTAATACCGCCGGCATATTCATCCACGGCAATAACAACGCCTTTATTGATCCAGTTATCAATCTTTACCTGCAAATCTCTTTGTGAATCCGGAAGAAGCAGACCTTCCAATTTTTCCGGGTCCTTGCCACCATCCGCACTGATGTCATTCTCATCCGAATCCACATCCCTGGCATTGGCATTACATCCTGTAATGCCTCCGGCATACTGATATGCAATGACATGGTTGTCATTTTTTCCTTTCTCGGTATCATCCGTGCTTGCAATCACACTGGCCGGTCCGATATTAAAACCGACAATGCCTCCGACATAACGATATCCGAAAAGACAACCTTCTTTGCCTTTCTCTGCACTCGTTGTGCAGTCTTTAATCTGTCCGTAATAGTTGTATCCGACAACACCTCCGACATAAACACCCTTTAGTTTTTTATTGAGTTTGTCTTCATCGGATACAATGGATAAAAATGCCTCGTCTTTGTATAAAGGCGCACTGATACATTCTTCGATGGTAATTCCGGCATGATCATTTTCTGCATTATTTTTATGATGAACGTTGTAGCAATACCCAACAATACCACCGATATATCTGGGTTCCTCCGGATCATCTTTTCCACCTGATACGCGGCTGGTTTTTGAATTCTTTGTCAGGCTATTTACTGTATTTGTACTCTCAGATGACCCTTTTGAAGTATAGATTTCCTTTAACTCTGAACTGTTGATACCTGCAACAGCACCATAATTTTCACATTGACTGATGCTAATTTTTAGACTGTCCGAATTATTTAATATATTTTTCTGTTGTTTCGTAAGCCGTGTTAACTCATCTGCATCAAACGAATCCAATTCAAAATTGTTGCGAACCATGCCTAAGATTCCGCCAACAGCATGAACACCGGTAACCTCAGCATTATTTATCAACTCTTTTAATATAACTTCATCATCATACGGAATTTGGAAACCGATAATACCACCGACATGTTTCTTTCCGGCAATCAGACTGTTATCTTTTTCGTTCAGTGTGGTAAGCTTCGATACTTTTCCGGCATTGATACCGCAAAATCCACCAACAAAGTCCGAACCGGAAGCTGTAATCTCATCCAAATTCAGTTCTTTGATTTCACCGTAATTCACCGCGACAAGACCGGTAGGACGCATCTGATTCAGTTCAACCGAACCTGGTTTATCGGAAAAATAGATTCCATAAAGGGCATTGGATACCTCGGATACGGCAATTCCCGAAATCGTTTTATTATTTCCGTCAATCACATCTCTTTCTCTTATTTGGGAAAGAGAAGGAAAATCACAATTGTATCTGGTAACATTGGAAATCACCTTTTTGTCAGCATCGACTAACCGTTCATTTAAAGATGAAAGCAAAAGATTATTTGACAGATCGTAACTATTATACAACTGTCCGTCTTTCTGAAACTCCTGCCAGTCAATATCCGATTTTAAAACAAAAGTAACACTTTCGATTTTTTCAGCATCTTTTACACTGCCTGCTTCCTTTTCATAGGACAAATCCTCGATATAGCGGATATTGTATAAATGTCTCGCATTTTTTACAGAAAAGGTAAATGCCGTTTTTCCACCATGCTCTGCTTCACTTTCACCAGCAAAACAGGTATGTTTTTCCGTCTGATTTTTAAACAGATTCAGATTGCCGAAGTTACTGACTGTTTTAGATGGTGTAAATCCTTCTCCGGTTGCTGTCACAGATGCATAAACATTGTCCGCTGCAACACCAAAGCGGAAGAAACTGAGTGTCTTGGAGAATTTGGTACCGGATGCTTTATCCTCGGAACGGATATCCTCCAGTTCTTTGTCATATAGATATGTGGTTGCCTGAATATCTGCCGCATCCAAAATTACGTGAATGGTATAATCCGGCTCTACCCATGCAAATACCGGAAATTCACCCAGTTCAATTTTATTACCGTCCTCATCATAACGGAAAACCGGACAATCGATGGCCTCAGCATGACTTTCATTTTTTAACTTACTGCCATCTAAACGAATAGTCAGCTTTTTATCATTTACGTCCTTTGATGCATTCAGATCCAGATCATAAGTAAGCTGTGATGTCAGAATATCCCGATACTTCGCAGATAACCTGCAGGTTAAATAAAAGGTGTCTTTATTGTAAAGTTTTACCGTACTGATGGAAGGCTGGATTACCTCATTTTTGGTAGCGGTATACAAAGAATCCACACCATAATAACCTACCATACGTTCACGTCTGTAAGAGGTTTCACGATCTGCTATATCTGCAATGCCATCCCCCTCTGTGCTTCCGAATGTATCCCCTGTCACTCCGACATAAATAAACCTGTCATTCCGGTCACTGTATAAAACCGAAAAAACCTGTCCGTTTTCCGGTGTGATTTCCACGCAAATAGCAGCACCGTTTCCGCTGCCGTCACCTTCTCTACTTCCGTTCAGAATAGAAGTGTCATATACATAAGCGCCTAATAGTTCAAAAACCCAGTAAGCTTCCGGATTGCTTGCTTTTAATCCATCCGGATCATCCAGATATAACTGATAATCTCCGGTCTTGGCACGTAAAGAAACAATCTCATCCTGATACTTCTTAACATTGTCTTTACCAATACTTTCCGGATAAAGCGCATCCAAAGAATACGCCACGCCATCTGTGTCTTTCAGTAACGAAACCGAATCCGTCAGATTTAATCCAACAGCTTCGTATTGATTTCCTGTTTTGTCATCGACCAGGCCACCGGAAAGCGATTCCTGTAATTCTGCCAGTCTTCCATCCGCGCTAAATTCTGACAATTGATTCTGCGCAGCGATATACAAGGTCTGTGCATATTCATTTTCTTTCTGAAAATCTGACCAATCCTGCCATGCCAGTAATCCACTGACGGACAATGACAGCATAATAGACAAAACCACCAGAGTTACTACCATTTCGACAAGTGTAAAGCCGTGATTATCTCTTTTGAAACTATATTTTTTTTGCTGTTTTTCCTTTGTGATTTTTCTGCACATGATGCCACCTCATTTATTGCGTCAAACAGCACTTGCACAATTAGTTTTTCTTTTGTATAGTTATTTAAAGTATAACATTTTACTGGGATTTATTCAACAAAATCGCCCTGATTGCACTGTATTTTATACATTTTATATATTGCTTACTAATACTTTACAATCCGTTTTCATTCACTATGTTTATCATACTTTTCCCACATTTTTTTAACATAAAAAAGATTCCAAAGGTTTCCACCTTCGAAATCTTTTATAAACATCTCATATCCAGCCTTCTACAAGCGGAAACACTTCTGAATCCCATCCTTTTCCGCTAAAACAAGTATCGTCATGTTTTCATCAAATACAGTCTGCGGAAGCACAGACAAATTCATCCTTCCGTCAATTTTTACTGCCATGACATTGACCCCGTATTTTTTACGGATATCCAGTTGTCCAACACTTTTTCCAATCCAGTTTTCAGGAACCGCAACTTCAAAAATAGCATGTTCATCATCCAACTTGATGTAATCTAAAATATGATCCGATGTATAACGGATAGCCGTCCAGCGTGCAATCTGTTTTTCCGGATTAACCACCTCATCAGCTCCGTTTCGAAGTAAAAACTTGGCCTGCACGTCTCTTTTTGCCATGGCAACCACCAGCTGTCCGCCCAATTCTTTCAATTGCGAAGTCGTCTCCAGAGAGCTTTGGAAATCATCACCGATTGCGACAATACACGCATCATAATCATTAATTCCCAAGGACTTCAAAAAGCTCACATTAGTACTGTCACCAATCAATGCATCCGTCACATAAGGCATAGCCTCATTGACTCTTTTTTCATCCTTATCCACAGCCATAACCTGATGTCCCATCTCTGTAATCTGCTGTGCTACCATTTTTCCAAAGTTTCCTAAACCGATTAATAAAATTGATTTCATCTTATTCACCTAACCTACCATCATAGTTTCTACCGGATATCTCGCATCTCCGACTTCCTGTTTTGAAAATGCTGCATATATTACCGTCAGCCCGCCAACTCTTCCAACAAACATCAGAATCATCAAAAGAATTCTGGAAACCATTCCAAGCTGCGGGGTAATCCCAAGCGTCAGTCCGACCGTTCCGATTGCCGATATTGTTTCGAACAGGCACTGATGCATGGAAAAGCTTTCCGTCATATTCATTATAAGCGCTGTCGCCAAAGAAAGGAAGATATACATGGATAGAATTGTTGCTGCATTTTTGACAACAGACTCTTCAATTCTCCTGCGGAAAATACTTGTATCCTTTCGCATTTTGAAAGCAGAAATAGAAGTCAATACCAAAACGGCTATCGTTGTCGTTTTCATACCACCTGCGGTAGAACCGGGGGATCCTCCAATCATCATAAGTATCATGATAATTGCGCGTCCCGATTCCGACATGGTATCAAAATTGACAGAATTAAATCCTGCCGTTCGAGGCGTTACCGCCTGAAAGAGTGAGGCACAAAACCGTTCCTTAAGAGGCAGTGTCGAAAAATCATAAAAGAAGAAAATGGCAAGCGGAATAACAATCAGAAAAAACGTCGTCGCCAAAATCACCTTACTTTGCAACCTATACTGTCGTATTCTCCATTTTTTTGTGACAATATCACTCCATGTCAGAAATCCAATTCCACCGACAATAATCAGCATGGAAAACACGCACATGGCATATAAATCATCTCCTAGCATCGTCAGGGAACTGAATAAACCACTTTTATCTCCCATCAAATCAAATCCGGCATTGCAGAAAGCAGAAACAGAATGAAATGCCGCCATCCAGATTCCTTTTGCACCAAACCGTCTGACAAAAACCGGAAGCAATAACACAATACCAATAAATTCAATAAAAAAAGAAGTCTTAAACACAAACCGTATCAGTTTGATTCCCCCGCCAATCTGCGGAGCGGAAAGTGAATTCTGTATGGTTCTTCTCTGCATCAGAGAAATCTTTTTGCCTGCAACCATGGTAATCAGAGAAGCGACCGTAATAACACCAAGTCCTCCAATCTGTATCAAGATCAAAATCACAGCCTGTCCAAAATAAGACCAATAGGTTGCCGTATCTTTTACAACCAGTCCTGTCACACAGACTGCAGAGACTGCGGTAAACAACGTATCATCAAAAGGTGTAACAATATGTTCATTTGAAGAAATAGGGAGCATTAATAAAAGCGCACCTATCAGGATAACTGCTGCAAATGCGAAAATAATTATTTGAAACGAAGTGAGTTTCTTATTTAGAAACCTTTTACTCATGTCCAGTCCTCCTGTTTTCATAATACACTCACTTCTACCATTATGCACCCTTATACGATTTTTTTCCAGTATTCTTTTTCAACCGTTCGATTAATGACTACAAAAGAACATCAATAACTGCAGATGGCATTTCGCAAGCCAATCCATTCGGATTTATACTTTCACAAGGACTTTCATAAGTACTTCCGAATGTATTATTCATAACCGTTGTAGAATCCTGCTTTTCCAGATATTTAAAATACGCTTTCAGATATTCATTATCTGCCTTCACAATCTCTTTCATTTCCCTGTTGCGGTGTTTGATTTTCATTTCTTTTAAGTCAGCCGGATCCATATCTCTTTTCGCCACAAGTAATGAATCATTTAATTCATCTAATCCCAGCTCTGACATTAAATCCTGTAATTCTTCACTCATTTCATGAAATAACTCCTGCGAAAAAGCTTCCGAATTGCTTATATTCATTTCCGAGATAGTAATAGGTTCTATCGTTTCTTCTTTTTGCAATTCCTCTTGTTGCAATTCTTCTCTTTTCAATTCATCTATGGATGTTCTGTCTTTTTCCTGCTCTTCTTCTGTCAATTCGTCTGATATCTGACTATCTGCACAAAGACCTCCGCAGGCCTTTGCCATCTCTTCTTCCTCTAAATGCTTCACCTTTTTGCGTGCAATCCGCTCCATTGCTTTCGCATGCACAATTGCAGCATCGATTTCTTCTGAATCATACTTTCCACTCTGCTTTTCCCTCTTCAACCGAAGAACCTCTCTTTTCGCCTGGCTGACAACCTGTCTTGCCATAGCTGACGTTTTACTTCGCATAATTTTAGAAGAAATATCTTTATAGTGATACTTCAATTTTTTGAGTTTTCCTGATACATCCTTTGCCTTTGTTCTCTGCGTCCGCAGCAATTCACTATACTTCTGCATATTTGACATGTAAGAATCAAAAAAAGAATTCGTATTTGTCTTTTTGGTCTGTCTGCTATCGGAAGGAATCCTATATTGATTCTGCGTTTTTTTCTCTGTGATATAAAAAGGATTTGCTTTTTTTACATATGGATTTTTAAATAAACCAACTGCGTTCATATGTAACCCTCCTCTTTTTCTACTTCTATCCTCTGAAATCGATATTTTGTCCAACCTTACTTTCGCTTTCCGTCATAACGCTTTCCAAAGAGTTAGCATATGCATACTTTGCCACCATAGAAACCAAAGCATCCACTGAGTCAGATTTAAACTCAACATATTCCTTATTCTCTATTATGCCTTCTAACGAACTTTCTGTTTCGTCTTCTGCTTTATTTTCTGTTTTGGCTTCAATCTTACCCTCGTTCTTGTTTTCTTTCAGTTTTTCAAGTCTCTCTTTTATGGCTTCTTTCTCTGCTTTTTTCTTTTCTTTTAGCTTTGCGGCTTTTTTCTCCTCCTGCTTTTTCTCAAGGATTTTTGCCTGCTGTTCATTTGCCTTTTCAATGGTCGCAAAAAATGAGGTCTTTCCGTCAGAAGAAACACTCATACCAAAATTCTTAACATTTGCCCCACTGCTCACAAGACTGTTCTTTGCTTCCTGCAGTTTTATTTGCGACATGGCTATGATGCCTTCATATTTTTTCCTATAAGCCTCATCCGTTGCCATTCTTTCCAGTTTTTCATCATCAATTAATACAACCGGTTTATTCGCATTCCCGTAAGCAGCGGCATTTGCTGCCACCTGGGATTTCATATCTTTACTGACCAGAATAAAATCCATGCCATGAAATTTACTTTTCAATTTATCATAATAATCCTTTGCCTGATCAGAGAGCGATACATCTCCTATGACCGTTCCATACCCTGCCTTTGTTGTGGGAACAAGCGGACTATTCATCTTTATCGGTTTCCACTCAGATACATCTACTTCGTTTTTACTTTTCGCACCGGTAGTACTCTGTTCTGTTTCCGAACTCTTTTTCGTTTTGTCTGTCTGATAATTTTGGTAAATCTGATTTGTCTGTTGATAACTTGAAACCCCATAGAAATTACTTGTCATAATCATCTGCTCCTTTCATAAAACGCTCATGCAAGTAACATGTTGCCTTGCATATTTTGCATAGTACACTTTCATCAAGGATAAAATGATTCTCATAAATGCCAAATTTTTTCTGACACCTACATATATATAACAAGTTAAAAAGACTATCTGATATCAGATAGATAGAAAAGAAAACCGTTTTCACTTCATCCTTGAAGTATTTGCGTTTCAAATCCTTTTGAAACGAATCATTCTTTAAATTAATATCGGCTTAACATTTTATATAGTTTATAGCATTTCAAAATTTTCCCTATCTAGCTTGTCCGTCCCTGTTTTATCAGGGTAGTTGTTACCTGATTTTCTTTCCCTTGTTTTTCCCTTATGAGGGTTCGTAAACAAGGGTAGAACGATATAACACGATACAAGATGTAATGGAAAGGACACCAGTGAAAAGTTTAGTGTTTTCAAGGATTTGACGATATTTCTATAACAAAATATAACATTTATTAAATCCCATAAAAATCGTCATGTGAGAACTGGAATTTATTGTTTTCATTCATACGCTGACTACTGACCATTGGGGAAATATGTACAACATCTATATTCCTATACAACTTAGCTCATTATTACAAGCGTCCTTCCCACTTATACTCGCATATTATCACTAAAAAGTATTTTCTATTTTATTCCAAACAGTTTCTTTACTATTCTATTTTGGGAAGCTAAAACAGTTAATGAAATATCAAATAAAAATTTTCCAATTATTACGAACAAAAGCTCCAAACAAGAAGGCATACTCAATTTACAACATATCTTTTCTGCAATCTGCCACCATGGGAATAAATTAAGTTCAATTATATGAATGCAAAGCATAAAAATGCTGTATCTTCCTATATATGCCAATCCTTTACTAAGTATAGGTACTCTGTCAATCCTTTTGCAAATATCGAAAACAACATAACAAGCACACAATGAACCAATAATGTCAACTATTCCTCTTCCCACATCACAGTGAACCAGCCAAAACGAACGAAAATCTTTAATAAAAAAAAACCATACCAACGCCGCGCATATAAACAAAGCTTTTTTTACTTCTTTATCTAATACATCCCATCCAGACTTTGTCTTCTTTGCACAAAAACCTAAGTACATAAAGAGAGTAGCACAACACCCTGCTTGAATGCTAAGCGGAAACCAGAACAACTTTCTCGAAAAATAACCCACGGCAAAAAGAAATGAAATAAACAATATTCTCTGCCAATCTTTCATCCTTAGTGAGTATTTTAATAATATACTACCCCAAAAAGAAGCCCATAAAAACCATATTGCACCAATTGCCTTTATATAAAAGGGACTACTATAAGAATCACCAGCTCCATAAAGTGATGCATATACCCACTCTTTCATGGCATCAAACGCTCCAACCGTTCCATGAAGGATAAATCCCTCAACCGTGCCGATTACAACTATTGCAATACAAGTTAAATAGTATGGAACTATTAATGCTTTTAATCTTGATTTAATATATGTTCCATATTCCTTTTTTTCAGAAATAAAAAAACCTGAAATTACATAGAAAATGGAAACATGAAATGTAAATACAACTCTATTTATATTCGCATTCCCCAAATGACCAAGAATAATACACAGCATGGATATTCCTCTAGCAATATCCAAATATATTAGTCTATTATTCGATGCTTTAGTTGTATTATTTTGACTTTCACAAGTCAACTCCATATATTATGTACTCCTTATCTATCAATTTTGTTGCACTTATGATATTACCTGCCGCTGAAATATTTTCCGTATATTATATCATTCATTTCTTCCACACTGTCAAATCCCCTGTGATCCATCTTATCATTCATATTTGCATGAAAAAAATGTAAATCTGCTATATAAAATCTCAATTCATCACTTCCTATTTTTTCATCATTATTATTTTCTTTTTGGCTAATAGACCGTCAATTTCAATAATATTCCATCAAAAACCGGCCATTTAATCAGCAAAAAGCTTTCGTTTGCGCTCTATCATCTCATCTATTTTTTCAATGTAAAGCTTCACATCCTTTACATTATCGCACCTCTCGATTCTTCCGTCCGGGAACACACGCTTAGTAATCGAACCGGCTCCCAGCGCAATGATAGTCTGCACTTCCTCCATAATCAAAATATTATAGATGCCATATTTCTCCGGTTTTGCATAACCGACATTTTCAAAATTGCCGGACATATTTTTCTGGCGATACAGATAATAAGGATCCATTCCCATATCAGCTGCTCCTTTTGCAGCAACTTTCATCATATCATCCGTATTATTCAGGCAATCGATTCCGTTCTCTTCTACCCACTGTTTTAATTTTGAGGCACGCTTAATAGCAAGCGAATGAACCGTCAACGAATCCGGAGCAAGTTCTTTAATCTGGCGAATCGTCTCTGCTACATCCCCCTCATCTTCACCGGGAAGACCTAAAATCATATCCATGTTGATGTTGTCAAAACCAATCTCTTTTGCAAGCCGGTAAGCATCTTTTACCTGAGAAACCGTATGCTGTCTTCCGATGATTTTTAAGGTTTCTTCTTTCATGGTCTGCGGATTTACCGAAATTCTGCTAACCTTATGGTCATGAAGCACCTGCAATTTTTCCTTAGTAATACTGTCTGCTCTGCCGGCCTCAACCGTAAATTCCAAAAGATGGGACAAATCAAAATATTTCTCCAACAAAGATAGCAGACGATCTAACTGCTCTGCGCTCAAAGTAGTCGGTGTACCTCCACCTACATAGACACTATCTAAAATACGGTCTGAAAAAGCCTCAGAAACATAAACCATCTCTTTTTCCAGACAATCAATATAAGTATCCACTTCTTTTTCAAAGGCATAAATCGGATTGGATGTAAAAGAACAGTACAAACATCTAGTCGGACAGAATGGAATACCGATGTACAAACTATATCCCTGCTCTACATGAAGCTTACTTAATAAATCATGCTCTCTATGAGCAATGTCCGTTGCCAATTTTATTTTTTCATCACTCACAAAATGATTCTGTTTCATAAAATCGGCAATCTGAGCATCATCCTTTCCATCTTCTATCATTGTCATGGCAATCTTGGTTGGACGAATACCGGTCAGATTACCCCATGGCAGACTTTTTTGATGAATATCACACAGACTTAAATATAAAAACTGCTTAAATTTGTTTTTATCCTCTTTTCGAAGTAAGCCACCGCTAACTTTGAAATCATACGGCGCAGTTGCCGTATAGCAATGCGTCAGTCCGTTTTCTTCATCACTATAAACAATCTGAGGCGGATTTGACAAAAGAGAAATATAAAACGCGGTGGGTTGTGCATTCAAAATACAATCTATCAATCCACCTTCTGCATTTTCTTTATCCGGCGTAAGCACCTTCACCGTTTCTTCCGGATAAAAAGCCTTCACCAGCGAATGAATGTCATATTCCAAATTTGCCACATCTACTTTTACAATCAACATGATAATACACTCCGTTTTTATTTTGGGTTGTGGTCTGCAAGGAATATATTATCTTTCCCGTGCATAACTAAAGTTGATAAGATAAGTTTGACGTCCTGTCGCGAAGTGCTGATATCTTATCGGAATACTAAGATAAACTAATCAACAACGTCAAAATGCACGAGAAAGATAATATATTCCATGCTCAACATAATAATCAAACTATTCTCATCTAAGTATTTTCATAGCTAGTTGGGTGGAAATAGTATTCTTGAGAGTTTATTGTGAAGATGCATTAGTTCATCTAATATTTTGTATCTGTTTCAGCAATTCGCAGCATGGATGCTGCGAAAGGTGCACGTCGGACATGGATGTCCGGGTGCACTGGTGCGTCCGATTAGAATATCAAAACCACAAAATATTTAGTTGAACTTATGCATCGTAATCTAAACTCGAAAGAATACTATTTCCACCCAACGTCCCCCAGAAAAACACCTGCATATCAGACGCAGGGATTATATTCTTTTTCATGTCCGATGGTAGTCGCTTCGCCGTGTCCGGGATATACCTTGGTATCATCCGGAAGTAAAAAGAGTTTTTCCCGGATACTGTGGATGAGTTCAGATGCAGATCCACCCGGAAAATCAATTCTACCAACGGATTCCTCAAACAAGGTATCTCCGGCAATCAAGATGCCATCTTCTTCAAAATAGTAGCAGCATCCGCCTTTGGTATGTCCGGGTGTTGCGATGACTTTAAATGTCATTCCGGCTTCGGTATAGACATCACCGTCTTTCACAAAACCATCTGCCACAACCGTATAGACACTTCCAAAAGCTCCGGATAAATTGATCGCAGGATCTTCTAAAAGCTCTTTTTCCACATCTAAAGCATAGACTTTGGCACCGGTCAGATTTCTTAACTCATTGCAACCTTCTATATGGTCAAAATGACCATGCGTCAGATAAATTGCAACAACATGGAAACCTGCTTCTGTCAATTTTTCATAAATATACTCGCCGCGATCACCCGGATCAAAAAAAATAACGTCCTTTTTTCCTTCTTCATAAACAAAATAACAATTAGTCGCACATGAACTTAATATAAATTTCCCAATCTTCAACATCTTTTTTCCCTCAAATCATTTTATTATAGTCTATAGCATTAGCTATTTGGACTTTTTTCATCATACCATATTACACTAAAAAATTATATAATTTCATAAACTTTATTTTTCTCATCATTCTTCACGATTACAGATTACATTTCCAATTTCCCATCAATTTTTTCCCAATTACAAATCGGATTTTCTAAAACATAAAAAATGTCGACAAGTAGAATTTATACACAAATGTGCAAAATGCTACCTGCCGACACCTTTTACTTCTTCTTCGGTATAAAAGCTGCCCAGCTGTCTGCCGTATCTCAAAGCATTCAACTCCTAAGTCGAAAAGCATCTTTTCATGCTCAATAAATGCTCCCTGTACAGCCAGTACTGCAATCTTCATTGATTATTTGCCCCTTTCAGCCATCAGAAGCTCAATTTCCTGTTCATTGATGCCATTGTATAGAACAACTGGTATAGCTAAAAGCGGCAATTTTAATGTTTTTAACCATGTCAGTTTTATTGTATCCCAATTCCTTTGCTTTACTGTAAAAATATCCTCTCCGTATTCTGGCTCAAAGATAACAGGAGAGCATACAACGAAATCTATTACCCGGTCATAGATATATGCTATATCAAGACGAACACTCATATTCGAAGGAAGCATAATTCATTTCATTGCTTAGCAGGCAGATACAACCGACTTTTGTCAATAATCCTCTTCAGGTGCTTCTTCTTTCTCTCCGATATCGTTTACCGGCTTTTCCAGCCCTTCAATGGTAATGCCATGTTTTTCGGCATAATCCCATAAAGCTGCATGAATTGCCTCCTCTGCCAACAAAGAACAATGCACTTTAATGGGCGGCAGACCATCTAATGCCTCCATAACGGCTTTGTTGGTCACCTTTAATGCCTCTTCCACGGTTTTTCCTTTGACTAACTCCGTTGCCATACTGCTGGTAGCGACTGCCGCGCCACAGCCAAAGGTCTTAAATTTTGCTTCTTTTATGATACCGTTATCATCAATATCCAGATACATCCGCATGATGTCTCCGCACTTTGCATTTCCTACCGTGCCCACACCACTTGGATTCTCGATTTCTCCCACATTTCTGGGATTATTGAAATGATCCATTACTTTTTTACTATACATAAACTGTGATCCTCGTTCTTTCTGTTAATAGTTTTTTCTAATTCTGGTGTTTTACAAAATCCTCATATAAGGGTGACATTCCCCGCAATCTTTCAATGATTTCTTTTAACCGGTCTACGGTAAAATCAATTTCTTCTTTTGTTGTTTTCTCGGATAACGTAATTCGCAATGATCCATGAGCAATTTCATGAGGCAGTCCGATAGCCAATAATACATGTGACGGGTCTAACGAGCCGGATGTGCAGGCAGAGCCACTGGATGCACATATTTTCTGCTGATCCAATAAAATCAACATCGATTCTCCTTCAATAAAACGGAAGCAGAAATTTGCATTATTTGGAAGACGCTTCTCTCTTTCCCCATTTAGTCTGGCATAAGGGATTTCATTTAAAACACGCTCTATGAGATGATCCCGAAGTTTTGTTTCATAAGCAATACGCTTGTCCATATCAGCAAAAGCTAACTCTGCAGCTTTGCCAAAGCCAACGATTCCCGGAACATTATGTGTTCCTGCTCTTCTTTGTCTCTCCTGGGCGCCCCCATGGATAAAAGAACGGATTTTTACGCCCTTTCGGATATACATAAGACCAACGCCCTTCGGTCCGTTCAGTTTATGTCCGCTGGCACTCAACATATCAATATGCATTGCCTCCACATCAATCGGAATATGTCCGAATGCCTGTACCGCATCTGTATGGAACAGAATGCCATGTTCTTTGGCAATGGCGCCAATCTCTGCGATGGGCTGGATAGTTCCGATTTCATTATTGGCCATCATGACGGAAATCAGGATGGTATCCGGTCTGATGGCTTTTTTCAATTCATCCAGCTTTACCATTCCATATTCATCCACATCCAGATAAGTCACTTCAAAACCTTTTTTCTCTAAATACTCGCAGGTATGGAGGATTGCATGATGTTCAATCTTTGTGGTGATGATGTGTTTTCCCTTATCCTGATAAGCCTCGGCTGTTGCCTTTAATGCCCAGTTATCCGATTCACTTCCGCCACCGGTAAAATATATTTCATCCGCCCGTGCATTGATGCCCTGCGCCAAAATGCCTCTGGCTTTGTTCACAGCCTCACTTGCTTTTCCTGCAAATGTATAAATGGATGACGGATTCCCATAATATTCCGTAAAAAATGGTGTCATGGCTTCCAAAACCTCCGGATAAACCTGAGTGGTTGCCGCATTATCTAAATAAATGATTTTGTCTGTATCTGACATTTCAAAACCTTCTTTCTATTTCCTAGTGGTTCGCTCGGATATTATTATACTATACCTAATCCTATTGTCAAGCTAGGAATTAAACAAATTTATATCGTATATTGATCTACCTTTTCTGCCTGCCACTCCAAAAGATCAGCCAATGTAATACTGTCCACGACTCCGTTGATGGCATCATTGATCTTTTCATAAATTCGGACCGTAACACATTCTGCTCTTCTGTCGCACTCCATTCCTTCATCACCGACACAGCTTACCGGTGCAAGGTCTCCTTCTGTCTGGCGCAAAATCATGCCAACCGTATAATCTTTGGGCTCTTTTTTCAGCATATAACCGCCCTGTGCCCCTCGAATGCTACGTACAAATCCTGCCTTATTTAAAAGTGCGATAATTTGTTCCAGATATTTTTCCGATATCTGTTGTCTCTTGGCAATATCCTTAATGCTGACGGGTTCCCCTGTATTATAAGTTGCCAAATCCAGCATTAATCTCAATGCATATCTTCCCTTTGTTGAAATCTTCATTCCTTTTCTCTCCCCAAATTCTCTTATTTATCTTTTCTTCTATTCATGCATAATCATTCTACATTCAGTCCTGCATTTTCCCTTGCACGCTGCATGGCCTCTGCCGTCAGGTCTTTGATCACTTCTCCGGCGATGATCAGTCCCACTACCGAAGGTACAAATGCGGTGGAACCGGGAATGTCTCTTCGTTCCGTACACTTACGTTCTGCTCCCGGTGGACAAATACAGTTTGTCCTGCAGCTGATTGCCATATCCTCAATCGGTCGAAGAGGTTTTTCCTTGGAATAAACCACCTTCAAATGCTTCACGTTTCTTTTTTTCAATTCCCGCCGCATAACCTTAGCAAGCGGACAGACAGAGGTTTCGTAAATATCTGCCACTTCAAATCCCACCGGATTCAATTTATTTCCGGCTCCCATACTACTGATAATCGGGACTCCCACGCTCTGTGCTTCTAAAACCAGTGCAATTTTTGCCGTTACCGTATCTACTGCATCTACCACATAAGAATACTTGGTAAAATCGAACGAATCCTTATTATCTGGCAGAAAAAAACATCTGTGCTCATAGACTTTTGCATCCGGATTAATATCCAATATCCGTTCCTTCATCACTTCGGTTTTATATCTGCCAACTGTTTTTCTGGTCGCAATCAGCTGTCTGTTGAGATTGGTCAGACAAACCTTGTCATCATCGATGACATCAATCGCTCCAACACCGCTTCGGACCAGTGCTTCCACAACATGACCGCCTACACCGCCGATTCCAAAAACCGCAACTCTGGAAGAAGCAAGAATATCCATTGCCTCTTTTCCAAGCAAAATTTCCGTTCGCGAAAACTGATTTAACATGTATTCATCCTGCCTATTCATAAAATCTATATCTGCATTTTCTTCTTCATATCCGCTAATCTGTCAAGAGCTTTATTCAGTGTCTCATCCTGCTTTGCAAAATGAAAACGGATATAACGGTTTTCGGGCTCTTTAAAGAAACTGGACCCGGGTACCGCGCCCACACCAACTTTTCTCGCTAAGTCTTCGCAGAAATCCAGATCGCTTTCATATCCAAACTCACTGATATCCACCAGGACATAATAAGCGCCTTGGGGATTGGTAAATTTTAACCCAATATTCTGCAATCCACCGGTAAACAATTCTTTCATATGAGTATAATGTGCCTGCAACCCTTGATAATAATAGTCACCAAATTGCAAGCCTACAACTGCTGCTTCCATTAATGGTGCCGCAGCTCCCACCGTCAGAAAGTCATGGACTTTTTTCACCCTGTCAACGATTTCGGGAGATGCCATGATATAGCCCAGTCTCCATCCTGTAATGGAATACGTCTTGGACAAAGAATTACAGATGATTGTCCGTTCTCTCATGCCCGGAAATGTCGCAATGCAGGTATGTACATGCGGTGCATAGACAATGTGCTCATACACCTCATCCGTAATGACATAAATATCATATTTGATTGCAAGCTCTGCAATGATCTTTAATTCCTCATAAGTGAATACTTTTCCACACGGATTGGAGGGATTGCACAAAATCAAAGCCTTGACTCCCGGCTGTTTAACCGCAGCCTCCAAAACATCTGCATCAAATGCAAATGTCGGTGGTTTTAACGGCACATAAATTGGCTCGGCACCGGAAAGAATGGTATCCGCTCCGTAATTTTCATAAAACGGCGAAAAAATGACAACTTTATCACCCGGGTTACACACCGACATCATCGCTGCCATCATAGCCTCGGTGCTACCGCAGGTAACAACAATTTCTTCATCGGGATTTACCTTCATCCCATAGAAATGCTCCTGTTTTTTCGCCAATGCCTCCCTGAAATTCTGGGCTCCCCAAGTCAGCGCATACTGGTGTGGTCCAATACCTGCCACCTCAGAAAGTTTATCGGTAATCTCTTTGGGCGGATCAAAATCCGGAAATCCCTGAGATAAGTTAATTGCTCCGTACTGTAAAGAAACTCTTGTCATTCTGCGGATTACCGAATCGGTAAATCCGGCAGTTCTTTCGCTTAAATTTTTCATAAAGCTACTCCTTTGATACCATTTTTATCCCATTTTCCATGTTCTGTATGCCAATAAACACACTATTACCTTTTGTGTAAAGTCATTTGCGCATGATATTTTTGACACACAAAAACTATATATAATATTCAATCGTCTTATCCGCAGTCAGTCTGGTCTGTTCATTGAATAACAAAACCGCCTCTCTGTTTTCCATAGGTCCTAATGCATAAATCTCGAGATCCTCTTGATTAAAGTAAGCCTCCGGCACAATTCGGTTATATGCAAAAGGATGCTCTTTATCCAAGAGGATATCTTCCTGTGGAAACGGCTCATCCCGGTAATAAGGATCAAACATATAAACTAAGCCGTCCTTTTCTCCGGTAAGCAAGACATAATGAGCTTCATCATAAAACAACCGCACCACTACAGCACCATGATGATGAAGGGCATCATTGATTTCGCTGCCTTTGCCAAGGTATACATTTCTTCCGGACAAATACCGGCTTGTTACCGAAAGCTGACCAATCCTTCCAAAGCCATTGAGCCAGTTACTCAAAACATCATGGCAGCCATAGATGTTCCGCTCTTTCCGGGAACACCCTCGATGCTATAGCAGTCCAGACAATATAACATAATGTTGCGGATAACCTCCGGCGGTATATCTTCCCTCGGAAACAAAAAGCTGATTTCATCAAGCATTGCGGTAGGTCCGCAGTCATATTCCGATAATTGATAGTGCAATGGATTTTTCATAAATAATCCTTTCTATATTTCCTATCATTTTGGTATGATATATATATTTAAAAATACTACCACCAGACTCAGCTGTCAACCAAAAAACGGTCAAAAAATTGCCCTTATCACCAGGCCGGTCACAATTACTGCTGTAGTTATGATTGCAAGAACAAACAGAATAAGCAACGCAATGGTCATCTTCACACATTTTTTCTCTTTTAAAGCCAGAACCATGATGGAATTCTTCGACCGAATGGTCTGAAATTTAGAATTTCAAGATAAGTAGAGTGTCTGTTCAATCAGTTCATCCAAAGACCATCCTAACATATCGGTGCCGCTTTGGATGACCTCTTTGGAACAACCTGCCGCAATAAAAAACGGGGTGATTATCACCCCGTCGTTCTTTCAATATCTATCACACTGTCAATATTTCTCAGTTTATCAATGGTATGATTTAATTCTTCTCTGCTTCCGATATAGAAGGAAGCGGCCATGGTTGCAATTCCTTGCTTGCTTGTCTTAGTATTCATACTCATGATATCAATATTCTTCTCAGTCAGGGCTCTGGAAACATCGGCTAACAGACCATTTCGATTGTTTGCATAAATCACAATCTCGGCAAGGTACTTACCACGGGTTTCCTCGCTTCCTTCCTGCCAGTCTGCATCAATCAGTCTGGCACGGTCTATCTCAGGCAGATTAATCACATTCACACAGTCCGTACGGTGAATGGAAACGCCACGTCCTCTGGTAACAAAACCGATAATTTCATCACCAGGAACCGGTGAGCAGCACTTGGAAAAACGAACTGCAACATCGTCCACACCTTTTACCACGATACCACTCTGCGTCTTTCCTCTCGGGAGCATCATCTGATAAGAATCCCGTTTGCTCTCAATTTCTTTCAGAACATCTGCATCCGATACCTCTACCGGATGATCCTTATCGTAGAGTTCTTTCATCTTGTTAGCAATCTGTCCTTCTTTGAGTGCCCCATGCCCGATGGCAGCCAGGACGGATTCCCAGTCTTTAAAGCCGTATTTTCGCATAACGGCTTCCATATAATCAGGACGAAGAATATTGACCGGATCCAAACTTTTTGCCTTGCAGTATGCCATCAAGAGTTCTTTTCCTTTTACAATATTCTCATCTTTAAATTCATTTTTAAACCACTGGTTGATCTTATTTTTTGCCTGTGTGGACTTCACAAGAGATAACCAGTCACGGCTTGGTCCCGGCGAATTGTTACTTGTGATGATTTCAACCTTGTCACCGTTTTGCAACTCATAATCGAAATTTACAATGTTACCATTTACTCTGGCACCAACCATCTTATTGCCGACAGCCGAATGAATACAATAGGCAAAATCAATTGGTGTAGAACCGGCCGGCAGGTTTTTGACATCTCCGTTTGGTGTAAAGCAGTATACATTATCGGCAAACAAGTCCAAATCACTCTTTAACAAGGTCATAAATTCCTTGTTATCATCCGTATCCCTCTGCCACTCCAAAATCTGTCTTAACCAGGCAAGCTTTTCCTCTTCACCGGTTGATATCTTTTTACCATCCGATGCTTCTTTGTATTTCCAATGCGCAGCGATACCGTATTCTGCAGTACGGTGCATGTCGTAGGTTCTGATCTGAATCTCAAATGGTTGTCCGGCAGAACCAATTAAAGTCGTATGCAAAGACTGATACATATTGGCCTTTGGCATTGCAATATAATCTTTAAAACGACCCGGAATCGGTTTATAAATCTCATGAATTACACCCAGCGCCGCATAACAGTCTTTGACCGAACCCACAATAATACGGACTGCAAATAAATCATAAATCTGTTCCAGCGACTTATGCTGGTTTTTCATTTTTTTATAAATACTGAAAAAGTGCTTCACACGGCCGTCAATTTTGGCCTCAATTCCGGCATTTGAAATATGTTCACTGACTTCATCCACAATGCTCTGGACATATTTTTCACGTTCACTTCTGCGAATCGCAATCTTATCAACCAGATCATAATAGACATCCGGCTGCAAATATTTTAAAGAAAGGTCATCTAACTCTACCTTGACCTTGGAAATACCCAGACGCTGTGCAATGGGGGAATAAATATCCAAAGTTTCTCTGGCTTTTTCCTGTTGCTTTTCCGGAATCATATGATCCAGAGTACGCATATTATGCAGCCTGTCGGCAAGCTTAATCAAAATAACACGGATATCCTTAGCCATTGCTAAAAACATCTTGCGCAGATTTTCCGCCTGCAGCTCCAGTTTATCTCCGTCATATTGCAAACGGCTCAGTTTCGTAACGCCATCCACTAAAATCGCAACATCACTGCCAAACTGTTCTTTGATTTCTTCAGTTGTAAAAATCGTATCCTCAACTACATCATGCAAAAGACCTGCTGCAATTGTTTCCTTGTCCATTTCCAGATCTGCAAGTATAATTGCCACACATAGCGGATGAATAATATAAGGCTCTCCTGACTTGCGCACCTGATCACGATGTGCATCATCCGCAAGGCGATAAGCCTTTTCAATCAAGCTGATATCATCACTTGGATGATATTTGCGCACGCGAACAATCAGATCCTTGTAAAGCTCCTCCGGACTGGTATATTCTTCAATCGATTCAATACGTCCGTCGTCAATGACAAGCTCTGTTTTTTTTGCTTTTCCTTCTGTTTTCAAAATATGATCCTGCAGGATACTGTCAGCCATACTTTTCACTTCCTCGGTCTTCATTCTTTTGCAAAAATGTGATGATACCAGGGCAATTGGTCTTGCATTTATCTTTTACCCCAACACAAAAAACATTATAGTATCATTTCATACATTCGTCAATTTACGATCATTTTGTAAAAATTAATACACAATCCTTTTGTGAAAATTAATCACAATCGGTTCGTACAAATTATTCACAATCGATTCGTGCGAATAATTCATGCGAACTACACATTTAATAAGATAATTACTGAGGCTTATATCCTTCATTTTCAAACTCGTCTTTTACATGAAAGGCAATTCCCACAGTTCTCGGGCCTGCATTTGCTGCAACAGCTGCTCCAATCGGATAATATCCTTCCGGTCCGTAACCCGTAATATCACGCATCAGTTCCTCGGCAGCCTTTGCCGCAGAAGGTTCATTGCCATAGATGATACTATAAGGTGTTCCCGGCTCCATGTCGGCTATAGTCAGTTCCACCATGCGCGGAATAATTTTAACCTCTCCACGCACCTTTGCTCCGGTTACCAGCTGATTGTGATATATCTTCATAATCGGCTTCAAATTCAGACGGTCACCGACAAAGGCTGCTGCAGAAGGAATACGTCCGCTTTTTCCGGCATATTTTAAAGTATACATACCAAAATACACTTTTCTGCGGGGTAATTCATAGGTTAAATACTCCAGTATTTCCTTTAATGCTTTTCCTTCTTTCACCATTTTTGCCGCTTCAATAACCGGTTGTCCGTACTGTGCGGAATATCCCATACCATCATAATTATAAAAATGGATCTTACCTTCATATTCCGGATATTCTTCAAAAAACAAATCCTTTGCCATTAATGAATTTGCAAAAGTAGAACTTCCCTGAGAATTGAT
This sequence comes from Lachnospiraceae bacterium, assembly GCA_016297945.1. GTDB lineage: Bacteria > Bacillota > Clostridia > Lachnospirales > Lachnospiraceae > UBA2882. The sequence goes on from JAEDFR010000009.1 coordinate 29,591, forward strand.
TAAAACCAAAACCACATCCGTATATCCGGCCTTTGCTGCTTCTAAATAAAATTCCTGAAATTCAAACGGGGTAATCTGTGATGTTTTCGGAATTTCATCATGCTCTGCCATCAAATCATAAAATCCTTCGGAGGTAAAATCCTTTCGGCTAACATAAGACTGATCGCCAATCATAATGGTAAAAGGCAGAATCTTAATCCCAAGCTCCTTTTCTATTTCTTCCGAAATATCACTTGCCGAATCGGTCGCAATTAAAATTTTTTCCATAAAGTATTACCTCTTTTTCTATTTTTGTCTGATGACCATACGAAATGCTGTCACTGTCCAAAAGACAACATCAAAAGACAGTTCTATTTTAACATTATACAGCATTTTCGCAACTGTTTATTCACAATCTGACGAAGATACGTTTCCTTTTCTCTTGTGAAACAGGCAGTTTCTTCAAATAACAAAAAATGCCGCAAGCAAAAGCTTACGGCATTTTTTGATTATGATATTCGGGTTGTTAAAATACTTTTTCCCAAAATGATACCAACGGATTGCCACGTACTTTGTGGTATCATGATTTTACATCATTCCGTCCATTCCGCCTGCAGGCATCGCAGGTGTAGGCTCTTTGATAGTTGCAACAACCGATTCGGTTGTGAGTAAGGTAGATGCAACACTGGTTGCATTCTGCAATGCACTTCTTGTAACCTTTGCAGGATCCAGAATACCTGCTGCAACCATATCGGTATATTCTTCTTTTAATGCATCAAAACCGATACCAACTTCGGATTCACGAACTTTATTGATGATAACACTGCCTTCCAATCCTGCATTGGATGCAATATGGAATAACGGAGCTTCCAATGCTTTTAAGATAATCTGGGCACCTGTCTTTTCATCACCTTCCAGAGTATCTGCCAGTTTGGCAACCTCTTTGGATGCATGAATATAAGCAGATCCGCCACCTGCAATGATACCTTCTTCAACAGCTGCTCTTGTAGCTGCCAATGCATCTTCCATACGAAGTTTTGCTTCTTTCATTTCGGTCTCGGTAGCTGCACCTACACGGATAACGGCAACGCCGCCTGCCAGTTTGGCAAGTCTTTCCTGTAATTTTTCTCTATCGAAATCAGAAGTAGTCTCATCAATCTGCTGTTTGATGTTTGCAATTCTTGCCTGAATATCAGCGCTTTCACCTTCACCATCAACAATGACTGTGTTTTCTTTCTGGACTTTAACAGATTTCGCACGACCAAGCATATCCATGGTTGCTTCCTTTAAGTCCATGCCAAGCTCAGATGAAATAACCTGACCACCTGTTAAAATAGCGATATCCTCAAGCATTGCTTTTCTGCGGTCACCATATCCGGGTGCCTTAACTGCAACAACGTTGAAGGTTCCGCGTAATTTGTTTACGATTAAGGTTGTTAAAGCTTCACCTTCCACATCTTCGGCAATGATTAAAAGCTTAGCGCCGCACTGGACGATCTGTTCCAAAATAGGAAGGATCTCCTGAATATTGCTGATTTTCTTATCCGTAATCAAGATATAAGGATTGTCTAATACAGCTTCCATTTTTTCCATATCGGATGCCATATATGCGGAAATATATCCGCGGTCAAACTGCATACCTTCTACTAAATCAAGCTCTGTCTGCATGGTCTTTGATTCTTCGATGGTAATAACACCGTCTCCGGATACTTTTTCCATTGCATCTGCAACCAGATTTCCAACTTCTTCATCAGCAGCGGAAATTGCTGCAACCTTAGCGATATGTTCTTTTCCGTTAACCGGCTGACTCATTCCTGCGATAGCTTCCACAGCTTTAGCAGTTGCTTTTTTCATACCTTTTCTTAAGATAATCGGGTTAGCACCTGCTGCTAAGTTCTTCATTCCGGCATTGATCATAGCCTGTGCCAAAACGGTTGCGGTTGTTGTACCGTCACCTGCTACGTCATTGGTCTTGGTAGCAACTTCTTTTACAAGCTGAGCGCCCATGTTTTCAAAAGAATCTTCTAATTCAATTTCTTTTGCGATGGTCACACCGTCGTTGGTAATAAGCGGAGCTCCGAAAGATTTGTCCAAAACAACATTTCTTCCTTTCGGTCCCAATGTTACACTAACTGTATCTGCCAGCTGATTAACGCCGGCTTCTAATGCTGCACGTGCTTCTGCACCGTATTTAATTTCTTTTGCCATTCTAAAACAGCCTCCCTAATTTTATTCTTTTAAAACATTTTCTTGCAAAATATTTTCTTTAAATTTTTTCTTTCAATTTCAAAATAATATCTTTTCGTTTCAAAATATTATCTCGCAATTCTAAAAGTATTATCTTTTAAAACTACTGTTCTATTATGCTTGCCCTAAACTATGCTTCAATAATGGCTAAAACATCTTTCTGAGAACAGATAATCACAGTCTCGTCACCGTCTTTGATTTCGGTACCTGCATATTTTGAATAAATTACCTTGTCTCCAACCTTGACTTCCATTTTTACGTCCTCGGTTCCGGGACCAACTGCAACAACTTCTGCCTGCTGCGGTTTCTCTTTGTCGGCACCGGGTAAAACGATACCGGATTTGGTTGTTTCTTCTGCTGCGAGAGGTTTTAATACAACTCTTTCGCCAAGTGGTAATAATTTCATGATAAAAGCCTCCTTAAAATATGTATTGATTAAAATAATCTTTGGTTTGCTTTTGATACGCCGACATCTGTTTCCTGCCGGCTTTTCTTTTGTGCGGATCCGTTTTTTCTTTCAAATCTATTTATATACTTCACAGCGTATTTTTTCAACTGATTTTTTATAACTTTATCATAAAAAAATTATAAACAAGTATAAACAAAGCTTAAAATATAGAAATATATGGGGGTTCCTACACGACATATACGGATTACTAATTGTTACAAATTAAAAATACGGATTAAAATAATCCAAAATGTCTTAATGCGTGATAAATTCCGTCATCATAGAGATCTTTTGTAATATAATCTGCATTCTTTTTGGCAATCTCAGTTCCGTTCCCCATACAAATTCCTATCCCGGCAGCCCTCAACATATCCACATCATTGATACTGTCTCCCACTGCTATAGAATCGTGGATGTCAATTCCGACCTGAGCGCACATCTGTTCCATCCCTTTGGCTTTATGACAGCCTTTTGGTACAATTTCCACAACCTTAAAATCGTGAACCAGCACCTCATAATCGGTGCGAAACAAATCATACAACGGCTCGTTACTGATTCCATTTTTTTCTGCCAGGCTTACCTTATTGGCTTCCACTTTCCCAAAATGCTTCATGGCATACTGCACCGAGATAAAACGCTCTTTTAACATACTTTTTACCAACTGTACATACCAGTCATCGGGATTATCCTCAAATGTCACTTCATCATAATAGATATATTCGGTGCCTTCCAAAATATACATGGTATCGTATCTTCGAAATATTTCATACATCTTTTGCAGCTGTATATCCGAAAGGTGGTTATCAAAAACCACTTGATTGTCCAATTCGCCATATGCACCACAAGCCCCGACAACTCCGTCAAATCCAATGTCTAAAATTGGATTTTGCGGAATCATGGCACGGCTCCTGCCGGTACAGATAAATGCCTTATGCCCGTTCTCCTGTATTTTTTTGATTGCTTCTATCGTTGATTTTGGAACACCTTTATTCTGAATAAATAAGGTACCGTCAATATCAAAAAATACGGCTTTCATCTTAATTCACTCCGTTTATTTGTCAGACTCAGTACACACATTGCTTACGATGTGATGGACATTCGTCAAATGGATTTTCATGCGAGCATGAAGTCATCAGACTCATTATTTACAACAGAAAGAGACCGGCTAAGCGGTCTCTTTACAAAGTCCTTTTATCCGAAATTTTATGCTTTTTCCAATCGCTCACGATATCCGGGAGCATTCTTTATTTCAAATTTATTATTAAACATTTCATATTCCGCATCGGAAAGTAAATCCTGCAATTTTTGTTCAACATTGTATTTTAGAACAAAACCGCATGCCACACTAGGTGCCAGGTGTGCATCTTCAAACTCCAGACATTTTTGCTGGACACGTGCACAGTAATCCTTTGCTTCTTCATCCTCAGCCATAGGAATTAAGATATTGAAAAAATCACCGCCGCACCGACCTATGATGTATTCCGGCTTTGCCTCTTCCTTTAAAATATTGGCAACGACCTGTATCAGGCGGTCACTCTCCTCATCACCGAAATGATCATTCACATATTTCCAGTCATTGATGTTGGCACAGACTACTGCAACAGGAATAACCTGAGAGCGATCAACTACACGCAGTTTGTTATCAAAATGAGTACTGTTTAACACTCCGGTAAGAGCATCTTCTTTTTGTCCGTGTTTTACCTGATACTGCTCTTTTTCCAAACGTTTTTCCAAATCATCCACATACAAAGAAAGCTCTGCCGCTTCATATGTCTTTTCTGCCTGCTTTGTAAGTGTGATAACAAGACCATCCACCAGATTTTTCTTTGCCGGATCTGCCATCTCATCTTCTTTTACATATAAGTGAGCGATTGTCCGGTTTTGTACCTTAATCTTATTGCCGGGCGCATGCTCCGTATCCGGTTTAAACCCAACAAAATTTCCCATACTGACCGTTTTTTCTCCATGACGATCTGTCAAAAGCAAGCTGATTCCGGTCGTTCTATGTAAGCTGTCAAGATAATCCGACAACACACCGATATCAAAAATTTGATCCAGCGAATAATTGCGAATATTATCTTTCAGACGTTTTTCCAAAGGTATAAGTCCAAATGCCATAAACCAATTCCCTCTCTTTTATAACTTCCCAATTATGCTGCAATCCCCCAAATGAATCGCAAATACAATCTGATTATAGCTTTTTTCCTATCTTTTGTCTAGCGTTGCGGCTCTTTCATATCTGAAAAAAGTCAAAAAAAGAGCGTTTTTTTCAAAACTATTAGTTTTCTTTTATTTTTATGTGTGTTAAAATAATAATATCTAACTTAGAATAGATATAATTATAACAATGATATTTTAAGGATTGCCGCATCACTTTTCCGTTTTGCAATCCTTGATTTTTACATAATCCGAAAGGAGGAATTTCCTATGGATATTCCCGCATTATCAATGGCAATGTCACAAAGTAACATTATGAACAGCGTCGGTATAGCAATGCTGGACAAATCTCTCGAACTCAATCAGGGCATTGGCGATCAGCTTGTTGCTGCAATCGATACTTCCATGGAATTATCTGTAAATCCTCATATCGGATCCAATTTTGATGTATCCGTTTAGTACAAATTGCGGATATATAATCAAATTCTCTTTTTGCATTTCATGAGTCAATAACAGACCATGCAATTATCGTAGAAATGCAAAAAATCAATTGAGAATAATACGCAAACAGAAAGTATTCAACTATGGATGTCAACCGCCGAAGTATGGATAAATATTTGATAACAGCTTTAGAACAAGCTAAAGGCGATGGTCTTGTTTTTTCCGACATTTTGGGTGATATTGATGATTTTAAACGGGTTAATGATACTTACGGTCACAATATTGGTGATTAGGTATTAATGCAGGTTGCAAAAACAATTTCCGAAAATGCATCCGAGGGTTGTCGCGTATGCCGCTGGGGTGGAGAAGAAATTCTCATTTTTATTCCGGAGAACGAAACCGTCACCTATGAAGTTGCCGAAAAAATTCGTCAGTCCATCGAACAAATCCGGGTTCCTTTTAGCACAGATTATGTCAGTGTGACCATGACGTTTGGTATAGCGGAATACAGTCCGGGATTGCCGTTCAACAAGCTGGTATCCATAGCAGACAACCGTTTATATTACGGCAAACGGCATGGCAAAAATCAGGTTGTAAGTGAGACCCCGGATGAACAGACACATTAGAATGGCATTTTATTCCTTGCCAAAAATGCCCTACCTATGTTATATTGATGATAGAAAAAGGGAAAGCTAGAGAAGCGGCTACCCTCAAATAATGTAAACTGTTATATGCTAACAGCCGTCACTACTGCGAATAGTGGCGGCTATTTTCGTTTTCCCTTGAAAATCGTGTAACACAATCCAACAAGGGCGCAAATGAATATTCCAATCTGAATTAAATCAGTATATGTAACATACATTGGCAACGCCCTCCTTTCTTTCGTCTGGAGGGTTAGCCCCTCCGATAAAAGAGGGTAAGCCGCCTGGCTCTCTAGTTTCCCATACGATTATAATATCATTATGGTATGGTCCTTTCAATCAAAATCTATGCATTTTCTGCTTTGGTGCGCGCTCGCCGTTTCGTCGGATAATTTCACAATCTTGTGTATAATTCGAGTACAATGGTAGTTTTCCTTGAAAACTTAGCGTTTTTATGTATAATAAAAATGTATGTCTAACTTATATAAAATATAGAAAAACAGAGGTTTTACAATGATTAGTGCAAATAATGTAACGTATAGAGTAGGAAAAAAAGCTTTATTCGAAGAAGTAAATATCAAGTTCACAGAAGGTAACTGCTATGGTCTTATTGGTGCCAACGGTGCAGGCAAATCAACCTTTTTAAAAATTTTGTCCGGTGCTTTGGAAACCACCAATGGTGAGATTGTGATTACCCCCGGTCAGCGTCTTTCCGTATTGGAACAGGATCATTTCAAATATGATTCCTACCCTGTTATGGATGTAGTAATCATGGGCAATGCCAGATTATATGAAATCATGAAAGAAAAAGAAGCCATCTATGCCAAAGAAGATTTTTCAGACGAAGATGGTATCCGCGCCAGTGAATTAGAAGGTGAATTTGCCGAGATGGACGGCTGGGATGCTGAGACCAATGCTGCCATGCTGTTAAATGGTCTTGGTATCGAGACCGAGCTTCACTACAGTATCATGAGCGACTTAAACGGTAGTCAGAAAGTGAAAGTCTTATTGGCAAAAGCGCTATTCGGCAATCCGGATATTCTTCTTTTAGATGAGCCTACGAACCATTTGGATTTAGATGCAATCGCATGGTTAGAAGACTTTTTGATTGACTTTGACAATACCGTCATCGTAGTCTCCCATGACCGTTATTTCTTAAACAAAGTATGTACGCATATTGCAGATATTGATTATGGCAAAATCCAGTTATATGCAGGTAACTATGATTTCTGGTACGAATCCAGTCAGTTACTGGTAAAACAGATGAAAGAGGCCAACAAAAAGAAAGAAGAAAAAATCAAAGAGTTACAGGAATTCATCTCCCGTTTCTCTGCCAACGCTTCCAAATCTAAGCAGGCAACCTCCCGTAAACGCGCATTGGAAAAAATTGAGTTGGACGACATTAAGCCTTCCAGCCGAAAATATCCCTACATTGATTTTCGTCCCGACCGTGAAATCGGTAACGAAGTTTTATCGGTAGAAAACCTGACAAAAACGATAAACGGCGAAAAAGTATTGGATCACATTTCATTTATATTAGGACATGATGATAAAGTTGCTTTTGTTGGTGGTAATGAATTAGCCAAAACAACTCTATTCAAAATTCTGATGGGCGAATTGGAACCGGATGAAGGTAGCTTTAAATGGGGTGTTACCACATCACAGGCTTATTTCCCCAAGGATTCAACCAGTGAATTCGACAATGATTACACCATTGCCGACTGGCTGATGGGTTACTCTCCCGTAGATGATATTACCTATGTACGCGGTTTCTTGGGACGTATGTTATTTGCCGGCGAAGACGGTGTCAAAAAAGTCAAAGTTTTATCCGGTGGTGAAAAAGTAAGATGTCTGCTTTCCAAAATGATGATCAGCGGCGCTAACTGCCTGATTTTGGATGAACCCACCAACCATCTGGACATGGAAAGCATCACCGCTTTAAACAACGGTCTGATTAAATTCCCGGGTGTTGAGCTTTTTGCCTGCCACGACCATCAATTCGTACAGACAACTGCCAACCGCATTATGGAAATTCTTCCAAACGGCACGCTGGTTGATAAAATCACAACCTATGACGAATATCTTGCAAGTGATGAAATGGCAAGAAAACGTACCGTTTATACAGCGAATACGGAAGACGACAATAATTAATATCATTAGCTTTGACATTATTTCGAAAGGAAGGATGCTCAAAGCTAATTTTATGACATCATAATATACAAACAATAACAAAAGGAACTATTCCAACATGAAAGCAGTCGACTTACACACACATTCAACCAAATCAGATGGAAGCTTTACCCCAACAGAACTGGTCGAATACGCAGTCAAAAAAGGGTTAGCAGCCATTGCACTCTCCGACCATGATACGACGGAGGGAATCGATGAAGCATTAGCAGCGGCAAAGGGAACGGCTCTTGAAGTCATTCCCGCTATTGAATTTTCGACAGAATATGAAGGCAGGGATATTCACATCTTAGGTCTGTATATTGATCATCACAGTGAGCATTTTGAAGAATATCTTCAGGATTTCCGTGACGCCAGAGATGCCCGCAATCAAAAAATGTGTGAAAAACTGGCAGAGCATGGAATTGATATCTCTTACGAACAATTATACCAAAAATATGAAGGCTCCGTATTAACCCGTGCCCATTATGCGGCATATCTATTAGAAATCGGAGCTGTAAAAAGCAGAAATGAAGCTTTCGAGCGATATATCGGCGACCATGCCCCCTGCTTTGTACCGCGTCACAAAGTTACGCCCATGCAGGCGGTAGAACTGATTTTACATGCAGGCGGTGTTCCCATACTGGCTCACCCCATTCTCTATCACCTAAGCAAGGCAAAGTTAGAACAGCTTATCATCGATTTAAAAGCAGTCGGATTAGTTGGTATCGAAGCCATCTACTCAACTTATAATTCATCAGAAGAACGGCAAATTCGCCATTTGGCAGATAAATACAACCTGTTAATATCCGGCGGTTCCGATTTTCATGGTGTCAACAAACAGAAACTGGATTTAGGCACAGGCTACGGTCATCTCTTCGTTCCCGAAGATGTATTGGACAATATCAAGAAATACCGAAGAGAACATGGAAAATACCGCAATCGTATTATCTTTTCCGATATGGACGGAACGCTTTTGGATGATAAAAAAAATCTTTCGCCCGAAATCCATAACGCCATCCTGAATTTTACATCACAAGGTGGAAATTTTGTTCTCTCCAGCGGAAGGCCACTTGCAAGTATTTTAGAAACAAGAGACAGACTGGGACTTGCTCTGCCCGGCACCTATATTATTTCTTACAACGGTGCATTGGTCTATGACTGTGAAAACAAAAAACCGGTCTTAGAGTGTCGTGTTCCCTTTGAATATGTAAAAAAAGTGCTGGAAACAGCCAAAGAATGTGGTGTTCATGCACACACTTATAATAAAAATACCATTATTTCCCCTGCCGATAATGAAGAGCTGGCCTATTACCGCATTCACATCCATATGCCAGCCGTCATTACCGATGATGTCGTTGCAGCACTGGAAGAAGAACCCTTTAAACTGCTTTTGGTGCATTTAAAAGAAGATGGTAAATTAGAAGATTTCCGAAAAGCACTAGATCAGGTTGCAAAAGGAATACTGCACACTTTCTATTCCTCTCCTTTATATTTGGAATGTTGTATGGCTGATGCCTCCAAGGGAAATGCCGTCCGGTTTTTGTGCGATTATCTCGGCATTGACATTGAAAATTCTATTGCAGCAGGTGATGCCGCAAATGATATTTCCATGTTGGAAGCCGCAGGTATTGGTGTCTGTATGATAAACGGAACAGAAGACACCAAAAAAGCCGCTGATTATATAACCAAAGCAGATAATAATCATAACGGCTTTTTAGAGGTCTTACGTCTGGCAACTACCACGAATTAGTCAATTCTACATCAAAATATCTAAAAAAGGATAGCTGTTTTACGAGCAGCTATCCTTAATTTTATCAATATCTTTTCTGTTCTTTGTTTTGCTTATCCCTCAACAATCAAATATCTGCCGTCTCCAACTGCAAACACTTCATCGGCTTCCACAATTCCATCGGCATCCATATTTTCCATATCAACACCTTCTTCATCAAAATATTCCCATACTTCTTCTTTGGAATTGACCACTAAAGCCATGCACTCCTCCAAATAATGCTTTGCCTCCTCCGGGGTTTGCGCAACCGGTTCCGGATACAGTTTTAACTGATTCTCCAAAAAACATTGTAATACTTTTTCATCAAAATCCGGCATAATCATTCTCCTTTTCCATATAATTATCATAAAATGCCTGTAAGACCTGCCATACGCCCTTATCCTTCCATCCGGGGCAAATATATTTTGCCGCCCTTTTCACATTGTGAACAGCATTTTCCACGGCATAACTTTCTTCTGCTGCCATAATCAGGCCCAGATCATTATCATTGTCGCCAAAGACCATGGTCTCTTGTGGCAAAATACCAAGTTCTTTTTGAATCTTTCGTAATGCATTTCCCTTATCAACCGAAAAATCCATGAAATCCACCCATTCCTCTCCGGCCATGGTCGTTTTGACCCGATCCTTCCATTTGGGAATTAAAATCTGTTCTCCGATGTTTCGGATACTGCCTTTTTTGTATACAGCAAGCTTTAAAAATTCTTCATCCTCTGCCAGAATATCATCCGTCAGGGTCACATCATTCCGATAAGAATCGGTAATCAGGCGAATGAAATCCTCATCCTTGGATTCTAAATAACAGCCATGAGAAGTCGATGCCACAACATGACATCCGTCCGGATACAACTCACGTAAATCTGCCATAATTTCTTCCACATCGTTTTTCTCCATCTTTGTAATGGAAAAATTCTCTGCTGCCAATAAAATATGCGCACCGTTTTCCGCAATATAATCCAGTTTTCGATTAACAGGTGCAAACATCTTACGAATACTTCCGTACTGTCTTCCGCTGGCAATCACAAATCGGATTCCCTGATCGCTCAACTTTTGTATGATATCAATCATTTCATCATACATCTGTGGTGAAGAATCTTTCACCAATGTTCCATCCACGTCTGTTGCAATTAATTTAATCTTAGTATTCATTTTCATCTTATATTCTTTCAGCCAATACCTTTTGTTATTCTTCATGATGTGTCGCCGGCACAAATACCCGTTCCTTTAACGGATCCTCTTCGGCTTTTTTCGTTTCTTCCATTGCTTCTTTGCAGAAGTTTGCCTGTGCCCCGAAAAGCTCTTTTCCGCGGCGGTCTATCCTGTCATAGTTGCCATCCTTATCCAAAAGCTGAGCCTTCATGGTATCTTTCAACAGACAGTTTAAAATATGCTGTACTTCTTCCTTCAAATCCGGCTGCTCAATGGGAAACAGAATTTCCACACGGCGGTTTAAATTACGCGGCATCCAGTCTGCGCTGGCAAGGTAATATTCCGGATTTCCACCGTTTTCAAAATAAAAGATACGACTGTGTTCTAAGAAGGTTCCCACAATGGAACGAACCGTAATATTTTCGGATACTCCGGGAATACCGACTTTCAAACAGCAAATTCCCCGGACAATCAATTCGATTTTCACTCCTGCCGCACTTGCCTGATACAAAGCCTCTATAATGTCTCTATCGCAAAGAGAGTTCATCTTGGCTACAATTCTCGCCTCGTTCCCCTGCTTTGCCTGCTCGATTTCACGATCTATCAAATATAAAAATCTGTTCTTTAACCACAGCGGAGCAAGCGCCAGTTTATTCCAGCTTCTTGGCTCTGAATAACCGGAAAGCATGTTGAATACCGCTGTTGCGTCCTCTCCGATATCTTCGCGACAAGTTAAAAGTCCGAGATCCGTATACAGCTTTGCAGTCGCATCGTTGTAATTACCGGTTCCCAAATGAACATACCGGCGAATTCCATCCTCTTCCCTGCGGACTACCAGTGTAATCTTACTGTGAGTTTTTAATCCGACCAGTCCGTAAATAACATGGCAGCCTGCTTTTTCCAGTTTCTTTGCCCAGACAATATTGTTTTCCTCATCAAAACGGGCTTTCAATTCCACTAGAACCGAAACCTGTTTTCCATTTTCAGCCGCATAAGCCAAAGCGGCAATAATGGGCGAGTTACCACTGACACGATACAAGGTCTGCTTAATGGCAAGGACCTGCGGATCTCTTGCAGCATTTTTTATAAAGTCAACCACCGGCAAAAAGGTCTGGTAAGGATGGTGAAGCAGAATATCCTGTTTGCGAATCTGCTCAAAAATATCACATTCGGACGGAAGTTGCGGTACCGGTTGAGGAAGATAAGGCTTCTCCTTCAGCTCATCAAAGCCATCTAATCCATATAATTTCATCAACACGGTCAAATCCAAAGGTCCGTTGATATAATAGATTTCTTCTTCCAAAACCTTCAGTTCCTTGCGGATGATATTGAGTAATGATTTATCAATACCATCCTCAACCTCTAACCGGATAGCTTCTCCCCACTGACGCTTTTTCAACTGCTTCTCAATCTCTTTTAACAGATCTTCCGCCTCATCTTCTTCGATGGAAAGATCCGCATTTCGCATAACGCGGAATGGATGAACGCTTAAGACATCATAATTTAAAAAGAGTTTTTCAATATTTCTCTCAATGATTTCTTCCAAAAAGATGAAAGTCCGCTGTTGTTGTTCCGGAATTTCAAAAATGCGTGGCAAAACGCTGGGAACCTGAACGGTTGCAAATTCGATTTCATCATCTTTACCGTCTTTTGATCCTTTTGCTTTTTCTTTGTCTTCCTTGACGGATTTTTCATCTTTTGTATCTTTTTTTCGAACCAATGCACCCAGATTGAGAGATTTATTGCGGATTAACGGAAACGGTCTTGAGGAATCCACGGCCATGGGAGTTAAGACCGGATATACCGTATCTTCAAAATAGGCATCTACAAACTCAGCCTGCTTTTTGGTCAGATTTTCATGATGCGTAATAATCTGAATTCCGTTTAGAGATAATTGCGGCAAAAGACTCCGGTTATATGTAGAATACTGCATGTTAACCAGAGCGTGTGTCTCTTTATTAATCGCCTCAAGCTGTTCTAGTGGTGTCATACCTGCAATATCTTTTTTGTGATATTTGGCGTGTACCATATCCTTTAAGGATGCCACGCGGACCATGAAAAATTCATCCAGATTGGAGGCTGTGATACTCAAAAATTTTAGTCTTTCAAATAACGGATTTTCTTTATCCCTTGCTTCATACAGAATTCGATAATCAAATTTTAACCAGCTCAATTCGCGGTTCTCATAATACTTCGAATCCTGGAAATTAATCTCGCTTGCCATGTTATTTCCTCCTATACGCGTCTCTTCTGCTTAATCACAGGACGAACACTGTATACTTCTTCAAAAAATTTTGCTCTAGCAGTTAACAAACCGGTCTCTAAGGTAATATCCTCGGTTGTATCAACCGTAATCACGAGCTGATCGTCCTTGAGACTGGTCTTGACATTCTGAAACTTCTGCTTATGACTTCGATCCAGTCCGTTTGCCACACGTAAAATGGCTGTCAGCTTTGCAATCATCAGATAAGCTTCCCAGCTTAATGTCGTATGCTCACCAAGCTTTTCATAATATTCAAATTCATCCCGGTTGTATTTTGCCACATAAGCAACCATCTCCCGTTCCGTATGTGACAGACCAATGATTTCTGTGGCCATGATAATCCGGAAACTGCATTCTCCGACATCTGTCTGGGAAATATATTTTCCGCAATCATTAAGCTGTGCCGCAATTTGTAACAATAACCGTTCACGCTTTCCAAGTCCGTGCACCTTTTTCATCGTATCAAAAATAGACACGGCTAACTGCTCAATGCTTTCATTTCGCTTTCTGCTGCACATATAACGTTTGCTGATGGTCTGTGTCGATGCAATAATATCCTTTTCAAAATCATGGGAAATCGTAATCAGATTGTTTTTCTGCGCATATTCATAGGCAATACCGTCACAAAGCGTTGTTCCGGGTGCCCAGATGTGACTTGCACCGGTAACTTCCATAATCCGTTTTATTAAAACCGCACTATAAAACATTAAAGAAGCATGTTCTTCGGATATTTCCAAAGCCAAACTGCAGTCAATCCGGTTTTTGTGACTGACTTCATCCATGAACTTTTGATAATCATCATAATCTATTTCTCCCGGAACTTTACAGATTTTATTTTTCTGCAATACAATGGAAAGATAGTCATCCACGACAATCAGGTTCTGGATTTTTCGCTCTTTTAAATACATTTTTTTAAATAACGAAAACTGATTGTTTACCATCTCTTCAATCAGCTTTTCAGACTGTCCGCTTCGCGGCGCAAGTGCTTCAAGACGTTCCCTAAGACGCATGACACCAAGACGCATATTTTGTGTGGTGACCAGGGAATCCTTTTCAAAGAGTGAAATCTGAACACTTCCTCCACCAATATCCAGTATGGCGCATCCACCTTCGATACACTTATCAAAAGCCTCTCCTTTGGTTGCAATAGCCTTATAATTTAAAAAGCGTTGCTCCGAGTTACTGATGACATCCACGGTCATACCGGTCCGGTTTTTAATCTGATCTAATACAATCAGTGTATTTTCGGTTTCCCGGATGGCACTCGTACCATATGCCTTATAGTCATCAACCTTGTATGTTTTCATGATTTCTTTAAAATCACGAAGCGTATCGCACAGTTCATCCATTTTTTCGCGAGAAAGCTTTCCTGTCTTGTAAGAATCCACACCTAATGCCAGTCGGTGATTGATACAGTCGATTTCCTTAATCCCGGATTTGGATGAGATTTCAAATATTTTCATCGTCAGTTCATAGGAACCGACATCGATTGCCGCAAATAATTTTACTGCCATGTTTTGTACCTCTAATAATTTCCAAGAATTTTCATATTGCGCGCCTCATCTCTTAAACCGCGCAATGCATTCTTAACGGCTCCATCTGCCAGATTTCCTTCAAAATCAACAAAAAAGCGATATTCCCAGTTGCGCTCTTCAATCGGGCGGCTTTCAATTTTACACAAATTCAGATTATTATAAATAAAATGAGAAAGCATGTGATAAAGCGATCCGCTTTCATGGGGAATCTCAAAACAGATGCTGATTTTTTTGGCATCCTTTAAAAACACTTTCTGATTGGTAACAATGATAAATCTGGTGGAATTGGTATCAGATTGGTTAACTCCCTTTTTTAATACATCCAGACCATAAATTTCACCGGCATACGCACTGGCAATGGCAGCCTGTGTCTTATCACCGTCCTTAACAACCTTTTGCGCCGCAAAGGCATTATTTTGCATGCTGATCTGCTTCCAGTCATGCTCACTTAAAAATCTGGCACTCTGCATCAAAGACTGTGGATGTGAATATACCGTCCTGATATCCTCTATCGTTGAACCGGGAACACCCAACAGACAATGCTCAATTTTAATAATCTGCTCTCCCACGATGTAATTTTCAAACTCCACAAGCAAATCATACACTTCACTGATGATTCCCGCCGTTGAATTTTCAATAGGTAAAACGGCAAAATCGGCACTTCCCTCTTCAATGGCAGACATGGCATCGCGGAATGTATTCACATGGAAACTTTGAATCTTATCTCCAAAATACTGAACCATGGCAGCCTGTGAATAAGCACCTTCTGCTCCCTGAAAAACGACACGCACCTTACCGTCATCCAGACTGTCCACTCCCATAAAAGGCAGTCTGCCACTGCTGCCGTGCTCTGCCAAAATCTGATACTGCAGCTTCCGGCTCACCGACATGATCTGTTCAAACAATTCCTCAACGGCGCGACTTGTAAAATCACTGGTGGTCATCGCTTTAACCTTGCGGATTTTTTCTTCTTCGCGAACACGGTCAAATACTTTTTTCCCATTTTCTATTTTATATTCAGCAACCTGCTTACAGATGTTAACGCGCTTTTCGTAAAGCTCCACAATCTGTTTGTCAATCACATCAATTTCATCCCTTAATTGTAATAAATCCATCTTCCGTCTCTTTTCTGTTTTATTTTGTTTTTCCAACTATTTCTTTTTCAGCGCCGCTTCTTCTGCCGCCGTAAATGTCTGGACGCCGCCTCCGCTTAAGACATTGTATTGATACATCGGCGTCGAAAGTCCAAATTCCGAAAAGTAAAAAACGCCGCCCGCTACACCGAAGTTTGTATAGTTACCTTCCGCTAACTCTATAGGTTCACTTCCGTCTGCGCGAATCTGCATCAATGCAGGTTCTGTCTTGGAATTTTTCTGATAGAATATATAATCTCCGCAACAGATAAAGGTATCACAACGGTCATCCGTAATTTTCTCAGCCTCTCCTGACGCAAGATTGTAACGATACAAGCAGTAATCATCATCAATATTCATAAAATAGATATATCCGTTCTGGTAATCCGGATTCCAGATATTTCCATCATAGATCATCTGGGAAGTCTTAGATTTCGGATCAAAAACATATAAATAATGATCCCCTTCTTTTCCGTTATAATAAATCTTTCCGTCATAGACACAGGCAGGATTGGCATCAAAACCCATTACTTTTTCCGTTTCCTTATTTCTGGTATCCATCCTTTGTAACGATATTCCATCCTTATTATCATACCGCTGATAAAACAAGTCATTATCAATCAGCTGAACGACGCCACATGTCACTTTTTCCATGCACTTTGTTTTATTTCCTTTTTTATCCGTCCGGTACAATCCCAGCATGGAAACCTTAAAACCTCCCATTCCGGTTACAGAGGACAGATTGTTGATAAAATAATAAACATAGTTTTTATCAACATTGATATAGGATACCGGACTGTCGGTAAGGCATTTTGCACCCGTTCCATCAAGATTCATGACATAGAGCCGGTTGTTATCATACGCATTGGCAAAAAACAACTTTCCGTCCTTTTCACAAAACATTCCGCCGTTATTCAGATTGCCGGTTGTATTTCCTACCGTTCCCTCAGGATTGGAATGCAGATAATCTTTGAATGAATTATACGCAATACCACCGCCAAGTCCCAAAACAATCACGCCGAAAAATATAATTAATTTGATTTTGTCTGACATAAATTCTCCTTCATATCTTTCATTGTCAGCCGATAGACAGGATGTACAAATCCCGGTGCAATTTCTGCCATGGGAATTAACACAAAATCACGATTTTTTATATCAATATGAGGAAGGGTCAGATATTCATCCTCTAAAATCATCTCATCATAGAATAAAATATCCAGATCCAGCGTCCGGTTTCCCCAATGAGCAGTTCTAACTCTACCTGCCTTGTGCTCAATTTCATGACATATACGTAGCAATTCATAAGGTGTCAATAATGTTTTGACTTTTATCACACCGTTTAAAAAAGCTTCGGTTGCGACATCTCCATAAGCTTCTGTCTCAATAATTTCCGAAGTACGCAAAACATAGATGTCATTTTCATTTTCCAGCATTTCCAATCCCTGTCTGATATATTCCTCCCGATCTCCAAGATTGGAACCAAAAGCAATATAAGCTACATGCCACCCTCTTTTTACTGTCACGGAAACGTCTTCAAAAGGTAACGGAATCGGAGCCTGCGGTTTGCTTACCTTTAAGGTAACGGAATGAACCAAAGGATATTTTAATAAAATCTCCCTTGCCAGATTTTCCACAACCGCTTCGAGTAGCTTATAGGTGTTCTTTTTCATATATTTGTCAATGAACATACTGACGGAACCATAATCTACCGATTCAGATAATTCATCCCGCAAACCGGCTCCCCTCGTATCGACATCCAATATGGCACTGACATAAAAATTCTGTCCCTGTACCGATTCCTCGGGATACACACCATGATGCGCAAAAACTTTTAACCGGTCAATTCTGATTTGATCCATAAAACCACACCCTTTCATC
>JAEDFR010000225.1 GCA_016297945.1 Lachnospiraceae bacterium
CTTTCCAAATCGAACCCACTTCGTTGGGCTTCGATTTGGTGGGCTTGGACCGGAACACTTTGGTCTCTTAATGGGACTGCGATTAAAGAAAAACATATATTTTGTAGCATAAAAGTCTTTTTTGTCCCTATATGGCAAATACGCCGTTTTCTCGAGAATTTAATTAATTCAGAAGAATAAAGTTAAAAGCCGATCCCGGAGTTTTTCGAGACCGGTTTTCTTTTTCTGCGGATAGATAAGAGCACTGAAGAACATATAAGTTTGCTTTTCAGAGTTTAGAAAGTAGTTTAGTTTTAGGAAGTATAATTGTATGAAATAACAAAGTCAATACAAATAAGTAATCATTTTTTGTTGACAAAATCAAAATCAATAGACATTTCCAAAGCCGTATGATATAATTTTGTAAAAGTTAAATATCCATTTTTCATTCTATATTTGTCGCGAAATTTACAATTCGTTTTATGAGTACCTGCGACAAATAAAAGGAGGCCGGAAAAGAGACGCTGAGGAGCCAAATTTTTTGTTGTCAGTTCTGCAACAGCACTTTGAGCGGTAGTACTCAATAAAAAAATTGGAGGCTTACTATGGATAATCTATCTCTTAAAGGAAATGTTCTCGTTGTTGGAAACTCAGGTGTTGGAAAATCAACCCTTATCAATGCGGTTCTAGGTGAATATCATGCTGAAACCGGATGGGGTATCACCGGAACCACAAAAGGAATTAAGACATATGAAAATGAGTCCGTTCCGTTCAGACTTATTGACACAGCTGGCTTTGAGCCTTCAAGATTTCGCATCTCAAAATTAGTTCGAAACATTCAAAAGGATTGTAAAGAGCGTGCAAAAGATGGTGTATCAGATACAAACATCAACGTAATCTGGTTTTGTGTCGATGGCGTTGCTGCCAAACTGTTTCAGGACACCATCAAAGATTTGTTAAATGCAACCTCTGTCTGGAAATCTATTCCCATCATTGCCGTGATTACAAAATCATATTCCGCACCTGATCGCGAAAAAAACAAGAAAATGGTTGAGGATGCATTTAAGGCCGTCAAAAAGAATGAACGTATGCCACGCCTGGTAATCCCCGTTGTGGCTGAATCCTTCTATATTACCGACGAATCCTTTGCTGCACCATACGGAATAACCGATCTTGTAAAGGCAACCAATGATCTTCTCCCAGAAGGGAAAAAAGCGGCTGAAAACGACGTTGCAACCGTCATTTTGGAACGAAAGCGTATCCTCTCTCAGAGCGTTACTGGTTCAGCAACCGTAGCAGCCGCAGCTATAGGAGCAATCCCATTCCCGTTTCCAGATGCACTGATCCTTACTCCACTAGAAACATGCGTAATTAAATCCATTGCTTCAATCTACGAAATTCCCAATTCAGATGTCTATACTGAAGTTGTTAATATGATGATTAGCATGGGCACTGTGGGGGCTGTCGCTAAAGCAGCAATTAACGCTATAAAAGCCATTCCGGGGATAAAGATAGCCGCAAGTGTCCTCAATGCCATTATAGCGGGCAGTATCGTTCTTGGCCTCGGTGAGGGATGTACCCTTATCTTTGAATCTGTGTATCGCGGGGATAAAACTCTTGATGATATCAACTGGATAAAGAATGTTATGGAGTTGGAAGTCACATCTAAAGTCCTTGCTTCCATAAATGCTGCACTCGACAAACTGAATGAAAACTCTGATCTGAAGGACGTGAAAAAGGTTCTGTTTGCAATCTTAGAAGAGTTATTCACTAGGAAAAACGAAACCCCTGCAAATAAATAACCCATATCAGATATTTTACTGTACCCCTGGACGCCATCTGTATCCTCTGTTCAGTTTAAAACCCCAGTATATTTTCTATCAAAATTCGCGTGGCTATAAAGAAAAGCAACAACATTTATCCGCCGGACAAATGTTGTTGCTTTTTTATATAACCCTAAAAAGACGGTTTTCTTCACATCCGCGGTCAGCGTTACAATGCCGGTGTCAAAGGAAAGCTCCGGCCACACGATGGAACGAAACAGTTTTCTTCGGAAAGCCGTCTCTTTTTTACAATTTCCGCCAAATATCTTGCTTATTATTTCTCTCATATGGTAAAATACTAAAGAAAAAAGCCGCAGGAGGTTAGCGTATGAAAATCAAGGTCACCGACAAATCCTACGAGCAGGTCCTGGCGCTTCCGCGGGAAGAGCACCGGAAGCCGCTCAAACCCTCCATCTTCTTTCGCACGCTGCTGAAACTCCTCTCCGCCGCGGATCTGAAGGCCACCAATTTTCACTGCCGCAGCATCGGCATGGAGCGGCTGGGGGCCGATGAGCCCTGTCTGTTCCTGATGAATCATTCCAGCTTCATCGACC
>JAEDFR010000226.1 GCA_016297945.1 Lachnospiraceae bacterium
AAAATAATGCATATATTCAATATTATCTATATATTCCATCACCTTTCGGGTATCTTCATAAGAAATACCTTCGCAGAACAGGGAGTGTCCATCTTCTGTGTAAGCTCTGGCACCGTTGTCGGTCACCATGGCACAGGACAAGCCTTGAAAATATCCGCAGATTCCTTCTCTGCTCCGACCGCTGGCAAGAGCAAAGTGAATTCCCTTTTTTGTCAATTGTTCTATATAATTTCTGGATTTGTCTGAGAGCTCCTTTTTATCATTGAGGAGTGTCCCATCCAAATCACAGGCTATGAATCGTATCATTTAACCACCATTCTTTCTCATTTGATAAAGGTCATTTTAAGTTGTCAAAATTCCGGTCAAACCTCCCAGCACACCTATAACGAAAATCAAAAGAATCACTCTGGTTGCAGGCCATCTCTTCTTTTTTAAGAGGATTAGGGTGTCAAAAGGTCAGTGACCTTTGATATATTTGTACCTTGAAAATTTAACACGATGTTATTTTTTATTTTATCTGGTATAATGAAATCATCTTAAAAAGAGGTGATTCCATGGCTTTTGTAACAAATAGCAGTCAACAGATGTCTCTTACAGACAGCACATTCAATTTAACAGAAAGAGAACGTAGATTTCTTGAAAAATCCTGGGCAAAAACTTTTGCAGATAGGATTTTCCCGGCTATCGATGAGGATATATTCTCTGTATTGTATAGCAATAAGGCTTCCCGTCCTAACACTCCGGTAAACGTGATTGTTGGTGCACTGATTTTAAAAGAAGCCCTTGGAGACAGCGATGATGAGATTGTTCAGGCTCTGATGTTTGATATCCGCTATCAATACGCTCTTCATACTACCAGTTTTGAAGAACAGCCCTTAAGCGATAGGACCCTGAGCAGATTCCGTGCCCGTTGTCTTGCCTATGAAACAGAGACGGGTATCGATCTGATCCACATATGTGTCACATCTTTAGCGAAAGAAATCGCAGAATTTATGAGACTCACCCCTGCCATGCAAAGAATGGACAGTCTTATGGTTGCAGCTAATATTAGAAATCTTTCTTTATTAGAACTCTTTTATACCTGCGTGGCAAACCTCGCAAAAGTTATGGTTGCCAGAGGGATCGATCTTCCGACAGAACAGAAACATTATGCCGAAAAAGATGATTACAATGCTTTTATTTATCACCAACGGAAACTTGATGCTAACGAAAGAACGATCGTAGTCATGCACGATGCCGAAAAACTTCTGGATATCTGTGAAGGCGGGTTTGATGATACCAGTGAATATCAGCTATTGATCCGTCTTCTGAAAGAACAGACGATTACGGATGATGACGGAACCAGACGCCTGCGAGATAAAAAGGAAAAGGAAGACCCTTCAAAGGTTTTATTAAATCCATCGGATCCAGAAGCTACTTTTCGTAAAAAAGCAGGTGGAAAACATTTAGGGTATGTCGCAAATCTTACGGAAACCGTAGGCGAAAACAAAAGTTTGGTCACGGACTATGCTTATGAACAAAACATATATAGTGACAGTCAGTTCATGAAAGACCATCTGGATCAGGAACCTGTCTATGACCAGGAAGTGTTAATGGTTGCAGATGGTGCTTATGGCGGTGAAGGGAATGTTGCAAAGGCTGCCGAACACGGAATCCGACTTATTACAACAAACTTTACCGGGAGAAAACCGGCAGATATTTTTGCTGAATTTATTTTCAGTGAAGACGGGCATGAATTAATAGAGTGTATTAATCACAAAAAACCATTCTATACACACTATGACGAACATAATGACAGATGTAATGCCCATTTTAAAAAATGCGATTGTGCATCGTGTCCTTATCTGCAAGAGTGTAAACCAAGTTTCAAAGTAGGATATTCTTTAAAGGAATTATCCTGGAAAGCAGTAAACCGTGCCAAACAGCTTCGGTTTATGAAAACAGAAGAATTTACAAAATATGCACATTTCCGAAATGGTGTGGAGGCATTGCCTTCGTTGCTTCGAAGAAAGTACCATGTAGATAAAATACCAGCACATGGAAAAAAACAAACACGGTTACATTTCGGATTTAAAATAGCAGCATTGAATTTCCACAAGCTATTAGATTATGAAAATAGCTTGATTTGTTGTGCCTGCGAAAACAATCTGGCATAAAATACCGGAAGGATAATTCTTCCATACAACTATCCCCTTCTGATCTCATCACTTCAAAACAGATTTGTGTTGAATTTTCAAGGTACAAGTAAAGTTAATATATTTCAGATGTGTCTTTTGACACCCTAATCGTTTTGAGTAAGCTCTACCTCCGGAGCCGTGATAAACTTGTCCGTTCACTTCAT
>JAEDFR010000074.1 GCA_016297945.1 Lachnospiraceae bacterium
GTCTTTTGAATCTCATTCTCAGCGCGTTTTTCTTTATCAGTTTTTGTTCGGCTCTATCTTTTCACGTTTTTCTGTAGTTCTGATATAGTTATCCTGTTTTACAGAAAGCTGAACCGGTTTCTTGTCATTCTGCACATAATTCATAGCTTCACTTCCTGTTCTCACAGGCTTCATAGTTGTTCTCAGAATGATATTCACAATAAAAGCTACAATTACGGAAAAAATACCAATCATCAGCAAAGGTTTAAAAGCAGTAGCTTTTACAATCAACTCCAGAATTCCAAAAGAAAGAATGAATGAGCATAAAATCCACAAAATCTGTTTCATCCGGTCAATCGGAAGATTACCGGTCATTTTTCCGGTCTGTCCGTTTACGGCGAATAAAAAGTTTTGATTATTCCAGTTTGTTGTTAATAACCAAACAGGCAACATTGCATATTCCTGCTTTTCTCCGGAATATCTGACACGTCTTAATAACGTTCTTTCTTGCACTTTATCATAACCGTCAACGGTTTTCTTAATCTCGCTTGCCGTTGTATTTTCTGCTCTTTTACGTGCACGCTCAATGGAATCTTCTTTTGACACATCATATTTATCAGCCAGATAGCCGGGCAGATATTCCATCTCAAATTTTGTCATTTCCTTATAATCATACGGTTCAATGGAATCCATTAAATCATCCGGCATTGCCGAAGATGCATCAGTCGGAATATTAACATATTGCGCAGTACCTTTTCTATGTACCTCATAATGCTTGGTTGTTGTAATTTTTTCTGTGGACGTTTTTTTCTCACTAATCTGTTCGGCATCAAAATGCATATCCGCTTCCACAGTTCCGGAATACAACCAAAACGGAACATAGATTCCTTTGATTTCATCAATATGATTATGCCCTTTAAAAGTACCGGGTAACAGTACTTTCCCTTTATAGTATTTTTCCAGTTTTTCCTTGACTTCACTCTTATCAACTTTAAAAGGGATGACATATTTAGGACGTAACATTCCCTTAAACTTCTGTGGCATAACCGCAGGATTTCCGCAGTAAGGACAACTGGTTGCTGCGGTAGTTTCTTCACACACCATTTCCGCACCACAGGAATTGCACTTGTATGCTTTCATACTCTCATCACCGTCTGTCCAGTAACTCTCATCCTCCGAAATAATAGGCGCGTTTGCTACCGCTTTGTTTTTCTCTTCAAAATACTTTTTTGCTTCTTCAATTGTATAAAGAGAAGCACAGTATTCGCACTTTACTTTTCCGCTTTCCGGATCGAATTTCATCGGTCCCCCACAAGCCGGGCAAATGTACTCTGTTACCTGTTCTGTCATGTTTGTTCCTCCTTTTACGTATGGAAATCAAATACAATGTAAAAAATATTTCCCAGTACTTTTACTTACATCATATTATCATTTCTTAGATCATTTTTTCTTGAGACTGTTTCTTGATCACTATTTGATTATTATTCTTTATTATCATACCATAAATAGCGATTTTAACCAACAAAAAAGAACACTTTCGACACAAAATTAACTGAATCGAAATTGTTCTTTTTATGCTAACTGTCCATTCATCAACAGGAAAGAAAAACTAACAAGGTTTCCTGCCTATAGATTTTTAGATTAATCTCTGACCTTGATATGAACCTCTCTAAGTTGCTGCTCAGTGACCTCACCGGGAGCGCCGCACATCAAATCCTGTGCATTGCCGTTCATCGGGAAAGCAATAACCTCACGGATATTCTCTTCATTTTTTAAAAGCATGATCATACGATCAACACCGGGTGCCATTCCGGCATGCGGAGGAGCACCAAACTGGAACGCATTGTATAATGCACCGAATTTCTGTTTCAAGTCATCTTCGGTATATCCGGCAATTTCAAATGCCTTTACCATGATATCTAAATTGTGGTTACGAACAGCACCGGAAGAAAGTTCCACACCGTTACATACAATATCGTACTGATAAGCCAAAATCTCCAAAGGGTCCATATTGTTTAATGCATCCAGACCTCCCTGCGGCATAGAGAATGGATTGTGGGTAAAGATAATCTTCTTTTCTTCTTCATCGTATTCATACATCGGGAAGTCATTGATAAAGCAGAAACGGAATGCATTTTTCTCAAGTAAATCCAATCTGTTTGCAATTTCCGTACGAAGCTGACCTGCATAGTTAGCAGCTTTTGCTTCCTTGTCTGCGATAAAGAAGATGGTATCCCCTGCCACAAGACCTGCAAGCTCAGCGATTTCTGTCTTCATCTCATCCGGAATAAATTTATCAATCGGTCCCTTATAAGACATATCATCCAAAACTTCTAAATAACCAAGACCGCCCATTCCGATGGACTGTGCATATTTTAATAATTTCTCATGCTGACCTTTGGAAAGCTTTGCATGAACGTTGATAGCACGTACTGTCTTTTTGTGAAAAGGTTTAAAAGTACATCTTTGGAAGAAATCTGTCACATCTACAATTTCAAGCGGATTTCTAAGATCCGGTTTGTCGGTTCCATATTTTAACATGGCTTCTTTATAGCTGATAACCGGATAAGGAGCTGCTGTTACTGCTGCACCCTCGGGAGCAAATTTTTCAAAAGTTGCGGTAAGGATTTCTTCGCCTGCGCGGAATACATCTTCCTGTGTTGCAAAGCTCATTTCAAAATCGAGCTGATAGAACTCGCCGGGGGAACGGTCAGCTCTTGCATCCTCATCTCTGAAACAAGGTGCAATCTGGAAATATTTATCAAATCCGGATACCATTAAAAGCTGTTTGTACTGCTGCGGTGCCTGCGGCAATGCGTAAAATTTTCCTTTGTATTTACGGGAAGGAACGATATAGTCACGCGCACCTTCCGGAGAGGATGCACAAAGAATGGGGGTCTGAATTTCCATAAATCCCATCTCTGTCATTTTCTGACGTAAAAAGCTGATAACCTCAGAACGGAAAATGATATTATCCTTTACTTTCTTATTTCTCAAATCCAGATAGCGATATTTTAATCTGAGATCTTCACGAATTTCTTTTGAAGTCTGCACTTCAAACGGAAGCTGTTTATATACTTTTCCTAAAATCTCAACCTTATGAGCCTCTAATTCAATGGTTCCTGTCGGGATTTTGGGATTGTAGGTTTCTTCATCACGATGTTCAACCAGCCCCTCTACACTGATACAGTCTTCTTTGTTGATTCCGTCAAGCAAAGAGGTGTCTCTCATAACGACCTGCATAACACCGTACATATCTCTTAAATCGATAAACGATACACCGCCATGATCACGGATATTTTCTACCCAGCCGGCGATTTTTAATGTGCTGTTCACATCTGCTTCTGTGATTTGATTCATCGTACGGTCACGATAAATGTTTGACATTTTTGTCTCCTCCTTATAAAAACGAATTCTGTTTTGAACGGAGCGCATAAAAAAAGTCCGTTCTGAAACATTGCTTGTCTCAGGACGAACTTACAGTCCGCGGTGCCACCTGAATTACTGAAAACAGTCACTCAAATCCAATTGTCCTGGCTGTTGAAGTTGTTATTCACACAGTTTCACTTTGCGAGGCTCTCACCATCCCTCACTCGCTGGGAACGATAAACTATGTTACTCGTCTTCGTCATTGCCATTTGATGATATTATATAAACTCTCCTAAAAAAAGTCAACGGCCGATTATTTGCTTGTTACGGACGCCGATTATTTGCTTGTTACGGACGTTGGATGTAAATCGTATTCTTTCATGTTTAGGTTGCGATGTATAAGTTCATCTAAATATTTTGTGATATCATTATTTTAACCGGACGCACCGGTGCAAGCGGACATCCATGTCCGACGTGCACCTTTCGCAGCATCCTTGCTGCTCATTGCTGAAACTGAACAAAATATTAAGATGAGCTAATACATCTTCACAATAAACATGCAAGAATACGATTTACATCCAACTGGGTATCGAAAGAAATAGTGAGATACAAAACAAGCGTGTCCATAAACGACGAAAAAGCTATCAGAAATAGTCGAAAGCGTGGTTTGAGATACAATCCGATAGTGAATAGACAAAACGAATATTTGCTTATTATATACACTTCCTTTATAATTATAACGGTTTCATTTTCTTACAAGGTAAAATCAACAGCCCCAAAAGGAGAATCCCTATGATACTTGAAGTAACAAATTTAAGTCACGGTTTCGGAGACCGCGCTATTTTTGATAATATGTCTTTTAAGCTGCTAAAAGGCGAACATATCGGATTAGTCGGTGCTAACGGTGAAGGAAAATCTACTTTTATGAATATTATTACCGGTTCACTGCCTCCTGATGAAGGAAAGGTGGTCTGGGCCAAAAATGCAAAAATCGGCTATTTAGATCAGCACACCGTCTTAGAAAAAGGCATGACCATAGGCGATGTATTAAAAAGTGCGTTTGCCAGACTTTTCGATATGGAAGCACGAATCACAGAGATTTGTGACCAGATGTCCGGTGATATTGATGAAAATACCATGAATGAATTATTGGAAGAAATGGGTGTATTACAGGACTTATTGGACAGTCATGATTTCTATGTCATAGATGCCAAGGTTGAGGAAGTAGCCAGAGCTTTTGATTTGCTGCCACTCGGTCTTGATAAAGATGTTTCAGAGCTTAGCGGCGGTCAAAGAACGAAGGTGCTTTTGGCAAAGCTGCTTTTGGAAAAACCGGAAATATTATTACTGGACGAGCCTACCAACTATCTGGATGCTCATCATATTGAATGGTTAAAACGGTATTTACAGGAATATGAAAATGCTTTTATCCTGATTTCTCATGATATCCCGTTCTTGAATTCAGTGGTTAACATAATTTATCACATGGAGAACTGTGCCCTGGACCGCTATGTGGGAGACTATGATAAATTTATGGAAGTATATGCCGTAAAGAAAAGCCAGAAAGAGGCAGCATACAAAAAGCAACAGCAGGAAATAAAAGAGCTAAAGGATTTTGTAGCCAGAAACAAGGCGCGTGTTGCCACAAGAAACATGGCCATGTCACGTCAGAAAAAATTGGATAAAATGGATATTATAGAATTGGATTACGAAAAGCCAAAACCGGAGTTTTATTTTAAAGAAGCCAGAACATCGGGCAAAACTATCTTTGAAACCACGGATTTAGTTATCGGATATGACAAGATGGCTCCTCTTTCCAAGCCCATCAACCTACGCATGGAACGTGGTGAAAAAATTGCAATCATCGGAACCAATGGAATTGGAAAAACAACATTTTTAAAGAGTGTATTGGGACTTATTCCTTCTTTATCGGGCACAGCACAACTCGGAGACTACCTATATCCCGGTTACTTTGAACAGGAAGTAAATCCCGGAAACAATTCCTGCATTGAAGAGATTTGGGAAACCTTTCCCGGCTTTACGCAATATGAAGTGCGAAGTGCCTTAGCCAAATGTGGTCTGACCACCAAGCACATCGAAAGCAAGGTCAAAGTACTATCCGGTGGCGAACAGGCAAAAGTTAGACTATGCAAACTGCTTAATAAAGAAACCAATGTTCTTTTATTGGATGAGCCTACCAACCACTTGGATGTCGATGCAAAGGAAGAATTAAAAAGAGCCCTCACTTCATATAAGGGCTCCATCCTGTTGGTATGTCATGAACCGGATTTTTATGACGGTCTGGTAGATAAAATCTGGAATCTGGAAGAATATTCAACTTTATCATAGCGAGTATTTCTTTGGAAATCACTTATGAATTTTCTTCCCGATACCGGGTTTCATATCAAAATATTCTGTAAAAGCGGAAAAAGCCGATGGAATTGCATAGTCTTTTTCCGTTTTTTCTTTCGTTACCCAAAAATAATCTTCTGACCATTCGTCATTTTCATTCCCAATGTTTTGATTCTGTCCATCCGGGCCATCATTTTCATTCTGGCTGTTTTGTTGCTGTCCATTTGGATTGTTTTCGTTGCGTCCATTCCGACTGTTATTTTCATTCCGACCGTTTTCGTATTGTCCATTCCGGCTGTTATTATCGTCTTCGGTGTTATCCTTCCAATATTCCACCGGCTCTACCAGAAGGCGATATCCGCTCATCTCCCATTCAATATGGGAAAAGATGTGTTTTGCCTTTCTTGTTTTCTGGATACGCAATGGTGCCATTCCAAAAGCCCGGACAACTGATACAGCTTCCTTTTCCGATAATTCTCCTTCATAATTGGGAAGCTCATACATAGCCGCCAGAAGTCCTTTTGCCGGCCTTTTATGTAGCAAAATATGTTCACCGTCTCCAACAATCAAAACTGTCTTTTTTTCAATCCGGCGAGACTTTTTAGCCGCCTTTTTGGGATACTCCTGCCATACCTTTTTTTGATGAGCCTGACACATTTTCTCCCATGGACAGTCCTCGCAGTGAGGGGCACCATTTGGTACACATATAGTTGCACCAAGCTCCATCAATGCCTGATTGATATCCCCACTACGTCCCTGCACATCCATAAACGGAAGCAACATATCCCGCACTTCATTTTTAGCCTTCTGACTCAGAATATCTTCTTCGTACAAAATCAGTCTCGAAATAATACGAAGAACATTTCCGTCCACCGCCGGCACCGGTTCGTGAAACGCTATGGATGCAATGGCACCCGCCGTATAACTGCCTATTCCGGATAATTGGATAATTTCATCATATGTTTTTGGAAACTCACCTTGATATTGTTCTTCAATCCGGATGGCTGCTTTTTGCATATTGCGTATACGATTATAATAACCAAGACCTTCCCACAACTTTAAAAGACGCTCTTCTTTAGCACTTGCTAACTTATGAACATTCGGTAATTCTGCCATAAATCGTTCATAATACGGCTTGACAGCTTCTACCCGCGTCTGCTGAAGCATGATTTCCGAAACCCAGATTTTGTAGGGATCCCTGCTACCCCGCCATGGCAATATTCTCTTATTTTGATCATACCATTTTAATAATGGTGTAATAATATCCTGTTCAATTGTTTTCATTTCTATTGCTTCTATTTTACTTTTTTTCTATTGTTTCTGCCGTTCAATGACTTATTGTTTCTTTTTCTGTTTTTAATTATATAACTTTGGGGCTCGCAAAACACGAGAAAACAGCCCGATTAGGGCGGATCTCGAATGTTTTAGGATTGCGCGAGCACAAAGTGCATAGCAATCCGTTGGTATCATGGGGGCAAAATAATATAAAAACCATTTCATTCATCTAATATGTCATTTTTATGGGTCATCACCAAAAGGAACTCTTGCCGCAGGAACCACTTCGGACGCAGGAAGCGTATGCACTTCCTGATCATCAAAGAAAATGTGGGCTCCAAAAGCCTTTAAGACTTCACTTTTGCTGACACCACCCAGAAAAAAGGCTTCGTCTATTCTGACATTCCATGCTCTCAGCGTACGAATGACCCGCTCATGCGCCGGAGCACATCTGGATGTGACAAGCGCGGTACGAATAGGCGCCTGATCTGCCGGAAACTCCTGCTGAATCGAAGATAAAATCTGCAAAAATCTGGCAAAAGGACCTGCTGTCAGCGGATTCTTTGCATTTGCCCTTTCATTTTCAGAAAAGGCTTCCAGCCCTTTCTCCCGAAATATTTTTTCGGAATCTGCCCCAAACAATACGGCATCACCATCAAAAGCGATTCGAATCTGCTCAATCTTTTCATCCGTACTATAAGTCTTTAACCCATCATCCACAATAATACCGGCTGCAATGCCATCGGCAAGTGCACTGCGCACATCATCCTCGTTGTGAGACAGGAATAAATCTGTATGGAATGCAGATAAATAAGGGGCCAACGGCATTCCGCTTGACAAAACCGCTCTGGTAATCGGCAATCCGTAATGTTCTATGGAATGGAAAATTCTTAATGAAGTATCCGCACTGTTTTTGGACATAATAATGACTTCTACCCGATTTTCCTGTCCGGGCAGCTTATTTAAATTGAGTAAAGCCCGTATCAGCATAAAACCGGGACCCGGAGCTAAAATCTCATCCTCATGCTCTGTCTGATATTTACAGAAGGCATCCACTCCCTGCGTTTCATAAATCTGACTTTCTTTTGTCAAATCAAACAATGCTCTGGTGCTAACTCCTACTACCAGTTTGTCATCTAAATTGTATGCCATAAAACCGCCTCCTCTTATTTGGCGGTCTTCTTTTTAAAATCGTCTTTCCACTTCAAACTTTTCTTTTAGGGAAAGGCAATTCATCAATTCCCTATATCGATCCTGCGTATTTTCGGAATTCAACTCAATATCCATGGTTACTGCCATAATCTGAAGCATTTCATCCGTTATACGATTTTTCAATCCCGCCAAAATATTTATTTTTTCTTCATATGTGTCAGCATCCAGAAAAGCTTCCACCATGGGATCCATCTGATAAGATGAAACTTCCGGTTCGCTGTTCTTCGTGCTTATTGTGTCCGTTACCTCTTCAATGTTACTTCCACTTATCGGTTCAATTGCTGTTCCACTTATTCCCTTAATTTGTTTCTCTGCTGCTTCGCAATCATTTCCACTTCCTGTATCAGCATTTGTTTCGCTATCATTTCCACCTGCTGCCTTGGCCATTACTCCGTTGTTTTTTTCAGCTCCCACTCTATCTGATGGCGCACTGTCATCAACAGTAAATCCAACGTTATTTCCGGTTTCAGAAGTCGGTTCTATCCGGGTAAAGCGATATTGTGCTGTCACATCCGGATATTTTACGTGATCAACCGGGCTCATAAATTGTGTCAAATCTCTGGCATAGACCTCATATGATCCATACAATGCCTGATAAACAACAATCAAATGTCCGTCCTCAGAATCCTTTGCAATGGCTAAAATCTGATAATTATTTCCTTTAAAATGTCTGTATACCTCAAACGGCTTCGGATTATCTCTCATAAATCATGCTCCTTTTCATCGGATCTATATTTACTATTATAATCGCAAAGCGCTTTACTGTCATTCCTTTAATTGCAAAAACAATTGACATGAATTACCATTTGTCATGGACTAGTCTGAAAAATGAAAAACAAAGACCGCAAATGGAAAATCCTTTACCAAATCTTGCATCTGTATAAGAAGTTGTGCTTTACCTGTATCATCCAGAAAACGAAGATTGGAATGATGAATTGCTACTTCATACGAATTGATATCTTCTCCATATACCTTTGTCATGGTAATACCAGCATTTTCACATCCATAGTTACTGAGAATATGTTTCATCTCTTTTAAATATGCTTTTTCTAACAAATCTGTCTGTTCCTTATCAGCCATAATTTTATTTTCCATAGACTGACTGTAAACATTCATGGAAAAACAAGTCAGGATAATCATCATAAGTAAAAGCGTGATTAAAATAAAGCCGATATTCTTTCTCATCATGTTCCGACTTTTTGTTGGTATGCCAAAATGTAATTTCTCCACAAAAAAACCTCCCATTAAACAAAAACCAATGAAAATCTTTCAAAATCTTTTGAACTGGTTTTAGTTTAACAGGAGGTATGTACGTTAATTTGGACTTATGCCATAAATTCTCCGACTAATTTATTTACAACCGAACCTTCGGCTTTTCCTTTTACTTTGGGCATTAACTCTTTCATGATTTTGCCTTTATCCTTCGGAGTGGCTTTCTCAATTCCAAGATCATTTAATACGCCCTGAATTATTTCTTTGATTGCATCTTCGGTAAGATCTGCCGGTACAAATTCCTGATATACGGCAAGTCTCTTTGCGCACTGGTCTTTGATATCGGTTCTGTCAGCCGGTGCGGATTCCATTGTTTCTTTGGTCTGGCGGATTTCTTTTTTGATTACTTCATTTTCTTCATCTTCCGTCAGGTCTTCTCTTTTATCAATGGCCTTGTTTTTTAATGCACTTAATAACATGGATAAAGAATCTTTTCTTTCCTTATCTTTTTCCTTCATGGCTTTTACCATTTCTGCTCTGATTTCATCAATTTTACTCATTGTTTATTCCTTCTTTCTATTATATTAAGGTTAATCCTTATTATTTTCATATTATAGTTTTTTCCATAATACCAAGGATTGCTACGCACTTTGTGCTCTCGCAATCCTAAAACATTCGAAATCCGCCCTAATCGGGCACTTTCTTTGACCCTGGTACCATATTATTTCAATTCCGTCCTGCAGAAATAACAGTCCTTCCCGCTATAATAATGATCCGGAACCAGATTTTCCGCACCACAATAGGGACAGTATTTGATTTTCATACCACGTGGAATGGGGTCTCCCAACAGATATCTTCCACCAACTTCATTTCCACCGTATTTCTGGTTAACGCGTTTCATCTCTTCCCGCTTTTCTTTTGCATGCTCTATCTGATCCATTCTGGCTTTCTTTTGCAAATATTCGGTAGTGGATGTTTTTTGAACCGTTGATTTGGTTCCCTGTCCCGGTTGTTTTACTGCCTGCCCCGCTTGCTTTACTCCATGACCTGACTGTTTTATTTCCTGTCTTGGCGATACCGTCTTCTGTGATGGCTGGGCAGATAAGGTTTGAACCTGACTTGCTCTTTTCTGATCATATCGTTTTTGAAGTTCCTGATACTGCTTATCATAATTACTTTTTTTGCCTGCTTTATTTGCTTTACTGATTGTAACAATAATAAAGATCAAAAAAATATAAAATATCAAAGCACTCATAAAACGTTTATCCCCTTTCTTTATCTGGCGGCATTACAGTATTTAATCATCAGTAATTCCACACTCATAATATCTGAAACCTTTCCAGTCTTGATATCTTCATCGGCGCGAACGCAGTCATCAACCGCTGCCCGTAAGACTTCTTTTTTAAAACGGGCTGCCTGCTCCATACATTTACCTGCAACAAAAGGAGCAACTCCCATTTTCTGCGCAATGGCACTCTTATCATAACCTTTTTCACGCAAAGTCTTTGTCTGCAATAACAAATTGAACTGCCTTGCAATCAAAGCCAAAATGCGCATCGGCGGCTCTTTTAAGGAAAGCAGATCGTAATATAAGTGCAGAGCCTTTTCCTGTCTGCCTGTTGCCAGATAATTGATCATATCAAAAATCCGGTTTGTAATACGTTCCGTACAAATCGTTTCCACATCCTGCGCAGTAATTCTGCCCTTCTTTATACAATAGCAGATACACTTTTCCAGCTCAGAATGAATGTTTTCCATATCAGATCCGGTTTTATATAACAATGTGGCAACCGCCATGGGTTCAATTTCCATATTTTCTTTTTTTACCAGACTGACGACCCAGCGGCTTAATGTGGTTTCATCCTGTTCCTGAAACTCTCCCACATATCCGCAATCCTTTACCGCCTTATATAATTTATTTCGCTTGTCAACTTCCTTTTCATTAAAAATGAAATAGGTCGTCTCAAAGCACTCTTTCATATAATCTGCGAGCTGGTCCGCGCCGGCATTCTTAAACAATCCGCTGTTTTCAATGATGATAATACGTCGGTCAGCAAAAAAAGGAACCTCTTCCGCCTTATCAATAATCTGTGCCTGATTGATATCTTTCCCTTCGTATATCGAAAGGTTCATGGTATCTCCACCATTTAAGAGTGCATCCTTTAAACGGTTGCGGTACTGATTGCGCAAATAATCTTCTTCCCCGCATAAAAGATACATCTGTTTGAAATTTCCTGTTTTGATATCTTCATTGATCC
>JAEDFR010000227.1 GCA_016297945.1 Lachnospiraceae bacterium
TTGTAGGTTACATAGACATGTCCCACACCAAATACAAGTCCAAATAATATGAGCAAATAATGCCGCATCGTTATTCCACTCAGTAAAAACAGACCGGTTGGTAATATCGCAAGAGTCATCTGCTTACCAAAACTTTGCTTGTGAAAATACAGTATCCAGATAACCCAATAGGACAATATCAGCAATACATTCCCTATGATATAAATCAAAAATGCTCTCACGGATCCAAATCCAAATTCGGCAATCCCGATATTGAATACCATAAGAAACATACAAGCATATCTTCCGATCTGCTCCAGAATATTCATAAATTTATTCGTGCAAAGGTTCTTCTGATCTTTAACCTTGATTGCATAAACTATATTCGGAATAAGCAGCAAGATTACAAGAATAAGACCAAATACATTCAGCCAATCCATTCCCAGTTTTCCTGCTATAAATACAGCTGTCGGTCCGTCTGAACCGCCAATAATTGACATGTGACTCACTCCACCTTCTCTAAATCTACTCTTTATGCTTTATTTTCTTATCGTTCGGATCACTGCAATCCAGCCACGAAGGAGACCGCTGCTTCCAGATCTTTTTCATTCGGATGACCTTTTGCAATACCACCAACCAACTTAAACAGTCCAAAAGTATCATATCCTTTACAGACAAATTTTACTTTGGCTGCTGCACGGCATCAATCAGATCAACATTACATTCCTCTGCAATTTTCTCCACCAGTTTCTTTGTATTTCCATGATGTACAGACGCATAAACAATTACTGTCTTCATTTTTACCTCCCATCTAACGATACCATAAGCAATCACTCCCGTAATCTCAAAAATAATTTAAATCAATATCCCTTCCAGATGGTCCAGTTCATGCTGACAAATCTGTACCGGCCAGCCACTAAGCTTCTGTCGCTGTTTTTTCCAGTTCATATCATAATATTCTACTTCAATGTTGTCATATCGTATTGTTTTCCTTACACCTGTAAGAGACAGACAGCCTTCCTCTGTTTCATATGGAGTATCCTTGCTCAGCAGAATCGGATTAAACATCACAGCATCTACGAATCCCATATTTACAATGATCACTCTCTTTTTCACACCAATCACTTCCTACCTGCAGATCTGCCTTTGTGGCAGGTTCTGACTTTTGCCACAAAAAGAACACATCTTTCATTATCGGTTTTACCATATATTATTCCTCCGCATCAAATCATTTCACATTCCGATTGTACCATAATTTAAATAACATTTTCTAAATAAAAAAGGAATGATTTCACAATTTCTGCTAACCATTCCGTGACGTCCCCTACGGGAATCGAACCCACAGTTAGCGCTTAGGAGCAAGGCACTCGGTACCTTGCTCCTGGTTTATCGCTGTCTTATGAAGTTCTTGAAAAGCCTTGATTTACGGGGTTTTTTAGCTATCGTGGGCACCTGATTGTCAGTTCTTATATGGTCCTGGATCAGCCCCGTTTTGGCCTGTTTTTATGATCTCTACTTTTATATTATACCCTAAAACACACGCATTGTGTACCCCTGCTTTGAGCAATGTAGTGCGTAATTGTCATCGGCTCCGCTACTTTGCTATTTCGTGGGGCTTCATCAGCCGGAACTCAGAGGAACTGCTCCAGTGGTCAAAACTTTCCCCCGTCCCGGCAGCTTCACCTGGTATTGGTAAGATACATATATCACTTATTTCCATATGGTACAACAATGTACATGAAAGAATTTCAACTTTTAATGGTATCCAAGTTGGCGACCATTAGGCGGCATGAATCCTTGAAACCAGAAATTGCAAAGAAATCTGCATTGTATGCAAATTCCAATATTAAATTCCTTATTTGGAGATTTTTTCTCTGTATATAAGTGCAAAATAGCAATAACATTGGTTTCACTCAAGTTTTCATTCTTCATTCACATCACTTCTTTAGCACACTCCGCAATATATTTCGCATAATATAGTAAATATTCCGCAATATATCAATTATATTTTGATATATTGCGGAATATTATCTTCGTTCGGTTGCCCTTGTATGCATCCTACTTTGAAACTTCAGCCTTTTGCAATCTCTACATTTTTACCTGCAAAGGCAATGCCATATTTTACAATTTCTTTGATTCCACGGTCCTTCATATCTGTATCATAGTGCTTATCCTCAATCTGATTCAGAGCCTCAGCGGCGAATGCAGACAAACTGGCATCATCCTTTGTCGCTTTGAATTCCATGATAACACCTGGCAAAGAATGTACCTTAGGCTCCAACACAAGATCGAATCTTCCCTCTCCGG
>JAEDFR010000228.1 GCA_016297945.1 Lachnospiraceae bacterium
TGTCATAGCAATAATGGCAACTACCTTTAAGTAATTAGCATTAAATTGAATTTTTGATTTCATATAAGCCCCCTGCAGTGTATTCTATAATCTTTCTATTTGAGACACCAATGCATTCCAATCTGATGCCCTTTGCACATCTTCTTTCAATTTACATATATTTGATTTGTAAATTGTATTATTCAATACTTCCTCAACAGCATTTACTATTTCCTTTGGCCTAGTCGCAAAAGTGCAGATTCTTTTACCTATCTTAAGCCGTTCTATCTGTCTTGCATTTTCTATCTGATCATTCACGAAAGGCATTGCAACCATAGGTACGCCAGCATATATTGCTTCGTTTACACTATTCATTCCACAATGTGTCAAAAATACATCCGCATGCCGTAATACCTCCACCTGTGGCACATATGAATAAGCATAAATATTGGGTGGTATTTTTCCAAGACTTTTCGGATTAACTTTTCCAGTGTTTATAATTACAGATACATTCTTATTCCCAAAGATTCGCAAACACTTTTTATAGAAGTTCTTATCGCTAATAATGCTTCCCAAAGAAATATACAAAACAGGATTTTTCATTTTGTCATAGGGGATTTCAAGCTTTCCTTTTACCGGTTCCTTATTCGGAACAATAAAATGGTATGTTTCATCAAATGTTTCTCTGCAATTTTGAAATTTTTCCGGAATATAGACTATATTCAAGTCAGGTTTGCTATGTAAAATTGCATCTTTCATGGACCGAAAGGGCAGCCTCATAGACTGTATCCTCTTCTTTCCCATAACCTGCACATCTATCAGCAACGCCGATACCTTGAATATTTTTGACATATATTTCATAGATTCGTCCGACCATGCCGGTTGGGAAAATTGTCTTACACATGGTATTCCCAGAATTTCAGCCACTTTTATTCCCGGATAAAAAAACATCTCATAAATCAATATATCATATATATTCTGTAGACCTATAGCTGTATCAAACGCTGCCTGAAAGCTTAACCTCTTTTTTTCCCTCTCAGTTGGTTTTATAGGAAAGGAACTGTAAGGAATAAAATCTGCTCCTGCTGTTTCGATTGCATCGCGAAATTGTTCACTACATATGTAATCCACTTTATGACCTCTTTTTACCAGCTCGGCTGTCAATGGCAAAGTTGGATTCACATGTCCTGAAAATGGTAGATTTATCATTAATATTTTAGACATGATCCCCCCTGTTTACCTGTTCCCATGCCTCATCATCAAATTCCTTGTTTTTAAAATAAAGCTTTCTATCTGCTTCCGTTATCTTTCTTATTACTTTGCATGGGTTTCCAGCGGCTATGCACCATTCCGGTATATCCTTCGTGACCACACTTCCTGCTCCAATTACTACATTATTTCCTATGTGAACACCTGGACAAATCACAGAATTTCCTCCAATCCACACATTATCACCGATTACCACTTCAATTCCATATTCATACATGGTATTTCTGGTGTCTGGGTGAACCGGATGACCAGCGGTGTAGATTGCAACGTTAGGTGCCATCTGACAGTTGTCTCCGATTTTAACCTTTGCCACATCCAAAATAGTACAATTATAATTCGCAAAAAAATTTTTTCCTACTTCTATATGATTTCCATAATCACAGTAAAAGGGTGGGTTAATAAATGCACCTTCTGACTTTCCCAATAATTCTTTTACAATTTCCGAAATTTTCCCGAAATCAGAGCGATCCACAGTATTTAGTGCCTGCGTTAAACGTCTTGCCCTTTTTTGTTCTTCCAAAACACTTTCATCGGAGATGTAAGGTAACCCTGCATCCCTTCTTTCAATATTGTTCATTGCTTATCACTCCTTTGGTATATTTTTTATCCCTACGAAATATTCGTAGCGATTCCAACAGAAACATAATTATCTAGAATCGCTTTCAGATCTGTACCATCCAAAGCATTGTAATTCCGTATTCCCTCTACCATATAAGAAATCCTTCCTTCCGAAACTTTGGTTTCAATATACCGGTCATTATAAAAATTATCTGTTGAAACCACTCTGTCACGAAGGATTCCCTTGCACTCTGCCAATCTGCAACCGGGAAAATTAACATTCCATATCTGATTTATCGCTAGTGGTTTACATAACAATTCAGCTATTATTTCCATCAAATATCTGTCTGTAACTTCATGATTCTCAGAAGCGTCCTCCGAAAAGGCAATCGTATGAAGCCTCTGAAATGCAGCTTCAAATGCCGCACCTGCGGTGGCAGAATACTGTAGATCTGTGGCCACATTATATCCATAATTAA
>JAEDFR010000010.1 GCA_016297945.1 Lachnospiraceae bacterium
GTGGCAGAGCGTCTGCATAATCGGTCTACAAACCCCATATATCGCACTTACAGCATATCTCTTTCGGGAACACAAATCCGAAATGTAGTTAAATAAATAGCATTTTATGATAATGTGTACAGAAAAATAAACAATTTAAAGTCACTTTGAATTGTAGTATATGATAGACAAGGATTTGCTTTTTTGGTACAATTTACAAGAAATTTAATGTAACATTTTGATGGAGGAAATAAAATGACATTAGAAAGAGAAATCATCGAATCAAAGATGGAAGATCAGCTTCAGGAAATATTGCGCGTTCGTTTTAATAAATCCATTGCTGATTGTTCAGATAAAGAATTATATTATGGTTTACTACAGCTAACTAAAGGGTTAGCAAAGGCTACCGAGCCGATTTCCGGAGATAAAAAAGTTTATTACATCTCTGCTGAATTTTTGATTGGAAAACTGTTATCGAATAACCTGATTAACTTGGGTGTTTACGAAAAATTAGAGGAAATATTAAAAAAACACGGAAAAGAGTTATCTAAGATT
The DNA here is from genome assembly GCA_016297945.1 of Lachnospiraceae bacterium. Lineage (GTDB taxonomy): Bacteria > Bacillota > Clostridia > Lachnospirales > Lachnospiraceae > UBA2882. The sequence goes on from JAEDFR010000010.1 coordinate 535, forward strand.
GAAGAGCAGGAGCCGGAACCTTCTTTGGGAAATGGCGGACTGGGACGTTTAGCCGCCTGCTTTTTGGATTCGATTGCAACACTGGGACTTCCCGGCGACGGTATCGGATTAAATTACCATTTTGGTCTGTTCAAACAGGTTTTTAAAAATCATAAACAGACTGCCGAAAAAAATGATTGGATTGAGGATGATTCCTGGTTGCGCGAGACAGATATCAGCTTTGAAGTGCCTTTTGGCGACCTGAAAGTTAAATCCAAATTATATGACATCGATGTCATTGGATACAATCATGGTATCAATAAACTGCACTTATTTGATATTGATAGTATTGATGAAAGTATTGTCAAAGAGGGTATTGATTTTGATAAAGAAGACATTGCCAAAAATCTTACCTTGTTTTTGTACCCGGACGATTCGGATGAAGCAGGAAATCTTTTGCGTATTTACCAGCAGTATTTTATGGTAAGTAATGCAGCACAGTTTATTTTAAAAGAATTAAAGGATAAAAAAGTGGATCTTCGCAAGATGTATGATCATGCCGTTATCCAAATTAATGACACGCATCCGACCATGGTTATTTTAGAGCTGATCCGTATCCTGACGGAAGAAAAAGCCCTGACCATGGATGAAGCGATAGAGGTGGTTTCAAAGACCTGTGCATATACCAACCATACCATTCTTGCGGAAGCTTTAGAGAAATGGCCGATAAAATATCTGGAAAAAGTAGTTCCGCAGCTTGTTCCGATTATTAAAGAACTGGATCATAGAGTTGCTGCCAAATACGATGATGAAAAAGTGCAGATTATTGATGAAGATGACAGAGTTCATATGGCTCACATCGATATCCATTATGGATTTTCCGTCAATGGTGTAGCAGCCATCCATACAGAGATCTTAAAAGAAACCGAGTTGAATCATTTTTACAAAATCTATCCGGAAAAATTCAACAATAAAACGAACGGAATTACGTTCCGCAGATGGTTATTGTCATGTAACAGACCGCTGACAAAACTATTGTCGGATACCATAGGTGACGGATTTAAAACAGATGCCTTCGAACTGGAGAAGCTGTTAACCAAAATCAATGATGCAAGTGTTTTAAATCAGATTGAAGCAATCAAAAAGCAGAAAAAAGAAGAATTGGCTGCCTATGTAAAGGAAGCAGAAGGGGTTAGCTTAAATTCCGATTCCATTTTTGACATCCAGATAAAGAGACTGCATGAGTACAAACGTCAGCAGATGAATGCACTTTATATCATTCATAAGTATCTGGAAGTAAAGGGCGGTAAAAAACCGTCAACTCCGATTTCTTTCATTTTTGGTGCCAAAGCAGCTCCGGCTTATATCATTGCACAGGATATTATCCATCTGCTTTTATGCTTACAGGAAATTGTCAACAACGATCCCGATGTTTCGCCTTATATGCAGGTGCTTATGGTTGAAAACTACAATGTCAGCTACGCAGAAAAACTGATACCTGCATGTGATATTTCCGAGCAGATTTCGTTGGCATCCAAAGAAGCATCCGGAACCGGCAACATGAAATTTATGTTAAACGGCGCCGTTACCATTGGTACTTCTGATGGCGCGAATGTTGAAATCCATGAGTTGGTCGGTGATGACAATATTTATATTTTCGGTGAAAAGTCAGAGCAGGTCATCCGACATTATGAAAAGGCAGATTATGTTTCCAAAAAATTCTATGATAATGATCCGATGATTAAAGAAGCGGTTGATTTTATTATCAGTGATGAAGTCATGGCTGTCGGCGACAAAGAAAACTTAGAGAGACTTTACAACGAATTGTTGAATAAAGACTGGTTTATGACATTGCTGGATTTAAGGGACTATATTGTGACCAAGGACCGCATGTTTGAAGATTATCTGGACCGTGATAAATGGAAACGGATGATGTTAACCAATATTGCAAAAGCCGGTTACTTCTCTTCTGACCGTACGATTGCGGAATACAACAGAGACATCTGGAAAATGGTACCTTCCTTCAATGAAGAAATCGGAAAATAGGGTGTAGAAATATGAGAAAATGTGGTGTGTTATGTCCCATTTTTAGCCTGCCTTCTCCATATGGAATTGGCACAATGGGAAAAAGTGCATATGAATTTGTGGATTTATTGAACAAAGCGGGACAGAGGTGTTGGCAGATTTTACCGCTTGGTCAGACCGGATATGGAGATTCGCCTTATCAGTCTTTTTCGACCTTTGCGGGAAATCCCTATTTTATCGATTTGGATCTTTTGCGGGAAGAAGGCCTTCTGACATTGACCGAATGTGAACAGGTTGAGGTATGCGAGAATCCTGCTTATATCGATTACGAAAAAATGTATAACAGCCGTTACAAAGTGCTTCGTATGGCGTTTGGACGTTTTGATGAAAAGAGCGAGAAAAAATATGACAAGTTTGTCAAAAAGAATGAGTCATGGCTGGGTGATTATGCGCTTTATATGGCTATAAAAGCTCATTTTGAAGAGAAACCCTGGACAGAATGGGATGAAGATATCAAACTTCGGAAAAAGAAAGCATTAAAGCAGTATCGGGAAGAACTGGCAGACGAAATCCGTTTTTGGAAGTTTTTGCAATACTACTTTTTCAGACAGTGGAAAAAGTTAAAGAAATATGCGAATAAAAAGGGCATTGAGATTATTGGTGATATTCCGATTTATGTAGCTTTTGACAGTGCGGATACCTGGGCAAATCCCGATTTGTTCCAGTTGGATGCAAATGGTTATCCGATTGCTGTGGCAGGCTGTCCGCCGGATGTTTTTTGTGAAACCGGCCAGCTTTGGGGAAATCCTTTATATGACTGGCCCTATCATAAGCATACCAAATATGCATGGTGGATGGAACGAATCGCACATTGCTTCAAATTATATGATGTGGTCCGTATAGATCATTTCAGAGGCTTTGAGTCCTATTATGCGATTCCGTATGGCGATCCGACAGCAGAATTTGGTCATTGGGAGAAAGGTCCCGGTTATGCTTTGTTTGAGCGTATGAAAGAGGTCCTTGGAGAACGCAGAGTGATTGCCGAGGATTTGGGATTTTTGACGGATGAGGTTTATGAGTTGGTTGCAAAGACCGGTTATCCGGGAATGAAGATTATTGAGTTTGCATTCAGTGATTATCAGGACAACGGGTATCTGCCGCACAATTACAAGAAAAACTGCATTGTTTATACGGGAACTCATGACAATGAGACGGCAGCAGGATGGCTTACCAATGTTACCAAAGGAGATCACAAATTTATAAAAGAATACTGTGACTGTCATTCAGACAAAAAGCTTGCCAAAGCATTGGTCAGACTTGCGATGATGAGTGTTGCAGACACCGCCATTATTCCGATTCAGGATTATCTCGGTCTGGGAAACGAGGCACGAATCAATGAGCCGTCCACACTCGGCACGAACTGGAAGTGGAGACTCATTCCGGGACAGTTTACCGAAGAGACGGCCGAGGAAATGTTGGAGCTTGCAAAAATCAGTTTCCGATATTAAGCACGGCTCATATTCGAATTGTGATAGGCTGGATTGTTTGTAACATCCTCTAAAAACCAGTCGGGCATGAGGAATGCGGTGGCAAGTTCGACAGAAGGAAATTCGACCTCTGCCATAATCAGACCCGCAGGAGTTTGAAATATATCCAGTTCAATTTTCAATTGAAGAGAATCCGGTATGGTATCCATGCCGGATTTTTTTAATTGTTCCATGTCAAATTGCGGGTTGGATAACGGGATCACATAACGGTCTTTTTTGATAATGATTCCATCTGCTTTTTTAATCAGATGATCATAGCTTTCTTTGGTTAATGGCAGGTTTGCCTCTTCTCTTGCTAAAAGACCTTTTCCTTTATAGGTAAGATAATAGGTGTCATTTTCCCGTCTGACGCGAACGACGGGTTCGGTACAAAGATATCCCTGCTCCATATGGAGGCATGTATAGTCAAAAAGATTTGCGGGGAGTTGTCGGATTGTAAATTTACGTTCAATTTCCATAAGGGTCATTCCTTTCATAGGGGTGGTGATGGAGGGGAGGGACGATATTTTATTTCTCTTGCAAGACTAACGTTGATAAGTTTATCTAAATATTCCGGGGGAAAAGAATTGATTTTTTACGCACACGGTGCATAATGGACATCCTGTCCAGATGCACCTTTCGCGACATCCGTGTCGCGAAGTGCTGAAATACTTACGGAATATTAAGATAAACTAATCAACAACGTCAAATTGCGCGAGAAATAAAATATCGTTTTTCCCGCTTTTATAGTATATTGCGTTGGTGTTGCATTAGTTAGTGCTGATGGATTGCGAGAATTGGGTAGTAATATAGCAATCCATATATCTTAATATATCAATTATAACCAAATCTGAAAAGATTATAATTACGAACAGTTTATTATAATTACAAACGGTTTAGCATAATCTATCTTCAAATTATTTCATAAATATATATCTTTGCCCGCGAAAACCGAAGTATGATGCGGCAAAGATATATATTTTGTTTGAAAAATATGTATGTCTGTAAGATAGTTTTTTGCATTATCATCTGTTTTCTGATAAAATAAATATGCTTTTACAATATCGTAAGCATTAGGGGTGTCCGATGGAAAATAACGAGAGATTAGAGCTGCAGACGAAAGCTTTTATGGCAGATTTGCTGGCAGGTGTGACGTTTTCGATATGTTACAATGAAAATGTTTTTCATAACGCGGACAAGGCACTTTATCGGACGAAGGAAACAACCCGTAAGGGCTGCACTGTTTTTGAAGAAATGGATTAAGGACTATTCAAAAGGAGGAATATATTATGGCAAATTTAGGTATTTTTTTAGCACCGGGTTTTGAAGAGTGTGAGGCACTGATTGTTGTAGATATCTGCAGAAGAGCAGGTCTTACTATTCAGATGATTTCAATTTCCGATGAAAAAACGGTTGTAAGTTCACACAATGTATCCGTTGTTGCGGATACGATCTTAAGCGAAGTGGATTTTAATACACTGGATATGATTATTTTGCCGGGCGGTATGCCGGGAACCAAAAATCTGGAGGCGTGTGATGCGTTGATGAGACAGGTGGATGATTTTTATAAGGCAGGGAAATGTATCAGCGCAATTTGTGCGGCACCCAGTATCTTTGGACATAAAGGTTATTTAAACGGAAGAGATGCCGTATCCTACCCGTCCTTTGAAAGTCATTTAGAAGGCGCCAGAGTATTGAAAGAGCCGGTTGCTGTTTCTGAGCATGTGACAACTTCACGAGGATTGGGCACGGCTCTTGATTTTGGTCTGGCAATTGTAGAAAGATATTGCGGAAAAGAAAAGGCGGATGAGATTGCGACAGCAGTTGTTTATAAATAAATAATGTTGGGCAAAAAAGCCCAAGATATTCTTGGGCTTTTGCATGTCTGCTTAGAAACATGGATGAAATTACTTCATCTGTTCTTCCTGCTTTTTGATCATTCTTTTAACCATTTCGCCACCAACAGAACCGGCTTCACGAGATGTTAAGTCACCATTGTAACCATCTTTTAAGTTTACACCGAGCTCGCTTGCAACTTCTGTTTTGAAACGATCCATAGCAGATTTAGCTTCTTTTTTTGAGCTATTGTTACTTGATGCCATAGCTTTTTACCTCCATAACATGATATATATTTCTTAAGATAAGCCAAACACTTACCTTAAGAAATGAATTTGTGTTAACAAACCGATACTCTTTTGGTTTTGTGTTTCAACTTATCTTGACTTTAGTATTTGCGTCACGATAAAATTTATGAATGGAATTTTAAGGAAAAGGAGTTTTCATGAAATATTATTTTGCGCCATTTGAAGGCATATCATGGTATCTTTACAGAAATCTTGCCGCAAAGCATTTTGAAGCAGCAGATGTATATGTGACGCCATTTATTGCTCCAAATCAGATGCGTAGTATTCGCGAATCGGATAAAAAAGATATTTTGCCGGAAAATAATCGTAATCTGCATATCATTCCGCAATTAATCGGTAATCGGGCAGATGAGATTGTAGATACTGCCAATCAGATTTATGAAATGGGATATCAGGAAATCAATTTGAATTTTGGATGTCCATCCGGAACGGTTGTTGCAAAAAATAAGGGCGCCGGCATCTTAAGAGATCTTTACTTTATGGAAAAGTTTCTGTACGATGTTTTTGAAGGATTGAAAGATCATATGAAAATTTCCGTAAAAACCAGAATCGGAGTAACGGATGCCGACGAATGGGAAGATATTTTACAGGTTTTCAATCAGTTTTCATTATCAGAACTCATTATACATGCACGGGTGCGAAAAGATTTTTATAAAGGAAAACCAAATTGGGATGCGTTTTCTTATGCTTTGGAAAACAGTAAAAATCCCGTTTGTTATAATGGCGATTTGTTTTCGGTTGCAGATTACGAAAAGTTGATCCAAACATTCCCAAAGACACAGTCTGTTATGTTAGGGCGGGGAATGCTTGCAAATCCTGCACTTTTGGGAGAAATAAAAGGACTTGGAAAGCTGGATAAACAACGAATGCGGGCTTTTCATGATGAGATGCTTGCCATGTATAGGGAACATTTATATGGTGAGATAACCGTGCTCCATAAGATGAAGGAAATCTGGCGTTACTGGTCGCTTGTTTTTGACAAAGGAGATGCATATTTTAAAAAAATTGGAAAAAGTAAAAGTCTGGTGGAATATCAGGCTGTTGTAAATGCCTTATTTGCGGAGTGCAAGATTAGAGAGTGATGAAAACCACCCGTTTAGGGTGGTGTTTTTTGTCATTCTTTATGCTAGTATAATGGCATGTGTAATAGGATTAGATAAACGTGAATTAAAAAAGCCGAGCTCAAGGGGGAGCAAGGCTTTTTTTACTTTTATATAAATCAAATTATTCATAAACCTTCAACATTTCATCGATATCTTCTGCAACATATGACAATTCAGTCATGTTTTCCTTTGCTTCCTCCCGCTTATGTTTATAGGCGCTGACATCCTGATAATCCTTTAGTCCATAATAATAAAAACTGTTTCGCCAATATTCGGCAACTGCATAAACTTCATTGTATTTTGGTCCGTCTACAGAGGCAGCAATATTATCACAATAATCCGTATAGACACGTGAATATTCCTTTGAATCAATGATATAGTAAAACATATGTGCATCTTGCGTATAATGACTAAAATTATCGGCACATATGGAAATAAAACTAAAGAAAAAGAAAACAAAAGAAACACTCAGAATGATAATGGGAATCAGGAATTTTTTGGGGATAGCTCCGATTTTATTCTTCTTCATGGCTGATGCCCTCCTTTTCATAGGCTTCTTCTATCATCAAAATCTGTTTGGCTTTTGAACCGGTTTTAAATTCCTCCAGTTGTTCTTCGTCCCATTCACAATATGTCATCAGAAAATATTCTGTATTTTTAATCATGGCTTCATAGCTGTCAATGTGTTTTTGAAGAAAGCATCTTTCTGAATAACTGCTATGATACTGATCGTCTAACACATAGTCATTGTAAAGTTTGACCATGGAATTATAGGATTCTACAATCGTTTCCATTTGAGTTTCCACACGGTAGGAAGAATCTGGTGCATATCCTTTGATGCTGACTTGGGGAAGATATCTCAAAATATAGTCATAGTTGGAACAGAAACGTTGCATCAGTCTGTACTCTTCAAGCGGTGAATCCTCGTCGCAGTATTGCAGGTCGTTGGCCTGGTAATAGCTGTATAATGCTTCAAACTCACCCGCTTCTTCATATTGTTCCAGCATTTGAATATGCTCATTCATGTGTTTGTTGATATCGTTTGCGCAAATGTATTTGTAAATATCCCAATTCATAAAATGACCGACAATCAATATGAGATTTAGAATGAGTAAAACGCAGATGGCCGTTATGTAGGATGCATTTTTGCTAAATCGTTTGTTTTCTTCCACAACTCCTTCTTTGACCGTTTGAAATTCGTATTGAAAACGGTTCATATCACTGCGGTGTTGTTCAAACTGTTGTTTTTGCATGCCGCAATGAGGGCAAACCGGAGATTCAATATCAATATTAGCTCCGCAAAATTCACATTTCATAGAGAAGTACTCCTTTATTATAAATCATACCTTTTTTTGATGTATTTCTTACATTTATCTGCTATCGGATAAGCATAGTCATCAGAAAGCGTTTCTTTTTTCATTTCTTCAATTTCACTTTCCGTTAACCCCATATGATCCGTTAAAAAGGCATAGGTCTCTGCCTTCCATTCTGTGATTTGTGCCAGCTCTTCTTCGGAATATACAAGATAGGGCTGGTCGACGATGGTCTGCATATACAAAATTTCATACAAAGTCCAGTACATATAGGTAAGATTGTTTGAATCAAAGTTAGCCGAATCTTCCAGAAAGTTCTGATATTTTTCATAAGCCTGAATAAAATCCAGATGCTCCCACTCATATGGGAAATAGCCTTTGTCATTAACGTGCTCGCTTAAAAATAAAAGAATGGCATCGTAGTCATTTTGGGCATATAAGGTATCCAACTCTTCGTAATAGGTGTTTTTCCAAGTGCGTGACGCAAGATATTCTTCTTCGCTCTTTTTGCTGGAATAGTTGTAATAAAGGAAATAAAGGCCTACGAGAAGTCCGATTACGAGGATTGCTACACCAATAATGCTGGCGGCAATGGTCATACTTTTTTTGAAACCGGATTGAAAGGTTTCTTTGGAATCGTCTGACATATCAGCCATTTCATCATTGAGATCATGCAGATGTTCAAAATATTCCTGCTCGGCACCGGTATAATTTAATGCACCGCAATAAGGACACTGGGGAAGATTGTCATCAAATTCGGCGCTACAATGTTTACATTTCATACGTGATACCTCTTTTTGTTTTCCATATACTGCATATTAAAATTGTACTGCATATCAAAATCTGTATAGAAAAAGATGTTTTTTCCATACATTATCAGTATATCAAAAGCACCCGCAAGAATCTATATGAAAAAATGTTGATAGTGCATTGATTTTTTCTTTATGTTAGAATAACAGAGAATAAGATTATCCGGAGGATACGTTCCGACGGAGTATCAGGAGGAAAAGAAAATGAAGAAAAAAGTATTATCATTGCTTTTGGCAATGACCATGTCCATGGGGCTTCTGTGCGGATGCGGACAGAGTGGTGTTTCGCAGAACACACAAGAGGAAAGTGTACAGGAAGAAAATGTGCAGGAAGAAAATCTGCAGGAAGAGAATGCACAGCAGGATACTGCAAATGAAACGGAGCAGGAAGCCGCAGACGAGACAGAAGCCAAAGAAACGGCTGGAGACCCATTGAATGATGTGGTTATCCGCGTGGCATCATTAAAGGGTCCGACATCCATTGGTCTTGTCAAATTATGGCAGGATGCAGAGGATGAGAAAGCCAATGCTAACTATGAATTTACCATGGCGACGGCTGCGGATGAAATTCTTCCCCTCGTGCTGAAGGGGGATTTGGATATTGCACTCGTTCCTGCAAATGCGGCAGCCAATCTCTATCAAAAAAGCAATGGTGCAATTGCTGTGATTGATATCAATACACTTGGTGTTCTTTATATGGTATCGGGCGATGATTCTATCCAATCGGTTGATGATTTAGCGAATAAGACGATTTATCTGACCGGCAAGGGAACGACGCCGGATCTTGCACTCCAATATTTACTGGAAAGTCATAATATCCAATTATCCGATCTGACAATCGAATACAAATCAGAGGCTACGGAAGTTGCGGTGGCGCTTTCTGAAAATCCCGATGCAGTCGGCTTATTGCCAATGCCGTTTGTCATTGCCGCATGTGCACAAAATGATGCGCTTGGGATTGTGTTGGATGTCAATGCGCAGTGGGAAGCTGCAAACGACGGAAAGGGCCTTGTGACAGGAGTAACCATTGTCAGAAAAGCATTTTTGGAAGAACACACGGAGGCGGTTGCTGCCTTTTTGGAAGATCATAAAAACAGTGCGGAATATGTGAATGCAAATGTGGAAGAGGCAGCAGAGCTTGTGGTAAAGAGCGGTATTGTGGAAAAAGCTCCCATTGCACAAAAAGCCATTCCCAAATGCAATATTACCTGCATTACAGGTGAAGAAATGAAAGAAATGCTTTCCGATTATCTTAAAATACTCGAAAAACAGGATGCTTCTTTCATCGGCGGAGCAGTACCGGATGATGATTTTTATGTTGTTATACGAAATGAATGAGGTGTTTAAAACAGTCTGAGAATTTTTTGCAACATACTGAAATTGTGTAGAAAGACACATAGGATGCGAAAAACACATAGAATATGAAAGCACAAATCGAATATTATATGAATAAAAAATTAAAAAAACTTTTTATTATACTGGCATGGCTGGGAATATTGGAAATTGCCGCCATGCTGGTTCAAAATTCCATATTGCTGGTGGGACCGGTTGAAATTGCACGGGCATTGGTTGAACTTTTGCAGACGGGAAATTATTATCTGATCTGCCTGATGTCGTTATGCCGGATTATGGCAGGCATGCTTTTTGCTTTTCTGTTTGGATGTGTTTTGGGAGCGTGTATGTATCGGTTTCCACTGTTTGAAGAAATCATTTCACCGGTTTTAGCCATTATGAAATCCATCCCCGTGGCAAGCTTTGTGGTGTTGTTATTAATCTGGCAGGGAGCCCGCAATTTGTCTGTCTTTATCAGTTTTATCGTGGTATTTCCGAATGTCTGCGTGAGTATGAAAAACGGATTGAAGTCTGTTTCGATTGAAAAAAGGGAACTGGCAGATGTATTTCATATAAAAGGACTTCAAAAATGGCTGTATATATACCGTCCGTCAGCGATTCCGTATCTGATTTCCTGCATGGAAATTTCCATCGGCATGAGCTTTAAATCCGGTGTGGCGGCAGAAGTCATCGGCATGCCCGATTATTCCATTGGTGAGCGGATTTATGTTTCCAAGGTTTATCTGGATACGGCAGGATTATTTGCTTGGACATTTTCTTTGATTGTCCTAAGCTTTTGTGTGGAAAAAATCCTATTATATCTGATGAAGCAGACCTTGAAGCCTGTTTTGGTGAAGAGAAGCGTAGTAGAAAGTGATTCCATAAAGTCATATGACTCGCATGAAGAAATTACTGCAGGGATAAGGCAGAAAAAAACAGGAACAGATGTGCAAAAAGAACAATCCGAAGACGAAAGCCTACGAAGCTTGGAAATAAAAAATATATCAAAATCCTATGGCGATAAGTCTGTGCTAACCAATGTTACCAGGTCACTTAACAAAGGAGGGTGTTATCTTATTATGGCTCCTTCCGGCAACGGAAAAACGACCTTGTTTCGGATTATTGCCGGACTGGAGAAGGCAGATGCTGGCAGGCTGGAGGGATTTGATGAAGTTAGCTGCCAGTTTCAGGAAGACAGACTTCTGGATACGGAGTTATCCATGACGAATATTACGTTAAACCGCCATTATGACCATTTGGCAGAAGAAATCCTGCCAAAAGAATGTCTGTATCGCTCCGTATCGGAACTTAGCGGAGGCATGAAACGACGTGTTTCGCTTGTCCGGGCGATGTTGTATCAATTCGATAATCCGGATGCCGTCTGTCTGTTGGATGAACCGTTTACAGGCATGGATGAAGAAACAAAGGACCGGGCAATTTCTTTTATCAAAAAATATCAGAACGGCCGGACTTTACTGATTGCCACCCATGATGAAAAGGATTGTGAGCGCTTAGGCGGCGTGTTGTGGAAACTGTAAAGACGTAAAATAAAAGTAATAAATAAAAGGAAACAGCAAAACAGAAGACGGAAAGAAAAACGATATGGAATTAGAAAACACAAAGAAACGTATGAATGATATAGAAAAAAGCAGAGAAGAAAAGGATAAAGATATAGATAAGAAAACCAGAATCGCAATAATCGGGATCATTATTGAAGAACCGGATTCGGTAGAACGCATGAATCATATTCTGCATGAAGCCGGCGATTACATTGTCGGGCGCATGGGAATTCCCCATGTTCACGGCGATTTGAATGTGATCAGTGTGGTAGTTGATGCGCCGGAAGAGCAGATTAATGCATTAAGTGGAAAAATCGGGATGTGCAAAGGAATCACGTCAAGGGTGATTATGAGCAAAAAATAGAGAAATTTTGCTATGATTTCCTGTTTCCTTTAGGAAATTTTTACTAGTATTTTAAGGAACAGTATGCTATAATGCTAAAATGACTGTGAGTATGCAAGATTATTCACGAAAGTTTCAAAAGGAGAAATATAAAAGATGAGCGTACAAGTTGAAAAATTAGAAAAGAACATGGCTAAGCTTACCATTGAAGTAGCAGCTGAAGATTTTGTAAAAGCAGTAGAAGCTGCTTATCAGAAAAATAAAAACAGTATCAGTGTTCCCGGTTTCCGTAAAGGAAAAGTTCCGAGAAATATGATTGAAAAAATGTATGGAAAAGGAATTTTCTACGAAGAGGCAGCAAATGCATTAATTTCCAAAGAATATGAAAAAGCATATGAAGAATGCAACGAAGAAATTGTTTCTTCACCCGAAATCGATGTGGTTACAATGGAAGAAGGAGCACCCTTTGTATTTACTGCAACTGTTGCATTAAAGCCGGAAGTGAAATTAGGCAAATATAAAGGCGTGGAAATCGACAAAGTTGAGACAGAAGTAACCGAAGATGAAGTTATGGAAGCAATCAACAAAGAAAGAGAAAACGGTGCGCGTATCCAGTCTGTAGAAGGTCGTGCTATCCAGGAAAAAGATACAGCTGTTATTGATTTCGAAGGCTTTGTAGACGGCGAAGCATTTGAAGGTGGAAAAGGTGAAGGTTATGAGCTTGAAATCGGTTCTCATTCTTTCATTGATACCTTTGAAGATCAGCTGATTGGCAAGAATACCGGTGATGAAGTAGAAGTCAATGTTACATTCCCTGAAGATTACCATGCAGCAGATTTAGCAGGCAAGCCGGCAATATTCAAAGTTAAGATCAATGATATCAAAGAAAAAATCCTTGCTGATTTAGATGATGAATTTGCATCAGAAGTATCTGATTTTGATACATTAGAAGAGTACAAGGCAGATGTGAAAAAAGGTCTTGAAGAAAAGAAAGCCAATGCAGCAAAAGATACCAAACAGATGGCTGTTATTGATGCAATTATCGAAGCATCTGAAATGGAAATCCCGGATGCATATGTAAAAACCGTTCAGAAACAGATGGTAAATGAATTTGCTCAGCGCATCCAGATGCAGGGAATTTCTTATGAACAGTATTTAAGTCTGATGGGTTCTACTCCTGAAGCTATGGAAGATCAGGTAAAACCTCAGGCAATCAAGAGAATCCAGTCAAGACTTGTTTTGGAAGCAATCGCTGAGGCTGAAAAGATTGAAGCTACAGAAGAAGATTTTGAAGAAGAAATTACAAAATTAGCTGAAGCTTACCAGATGAGTGCTGATAAAGCAAAAGCTATGGTTGGCGAAGATGGCAAGAAAGAAATCATGTTAGATCTTGCTGTAACAAAGGCTGCTGATTTCGTAGTAGAAAACGCAGTAGAAAAATAAAATTTGCAATATTGTAAATGCATAATTGCTATGATAAATGGTGCTTTGATGGCAAATAGATAAGGAGGATTTACTATGAGTTTAGTACCTTATGTCATTGAACAAACATCCAGAGGAGAACGTTCATATGATATTTACTCAAGATTATTAAAAGACAGAATTATTTTTCTGGGAGAAGAAGTCAATGATGCATCGGCAAGTATTGTTGTTGCCCAGCTTCTGTTCTTAGAGGCAGAGGATCCGGATAAGGATATTCATCTGTATATTAATTCTCCTGGCGGCAGCGTAACAGCCGGAATGGCAATTTATGATACCATGCAGTATATTAAATGCGATGTCAGCACAATCTGTATCGGAATGGCAGCAAGTATGGGTGCATTTTTACTTGCGGGCGGTGCAAAAGGCAAAAGACTGGCACTTCCCAATGCAGAGATTATGATTCATCAGCCTTCAGGCGGCTCCCAGGGGCAGGCAACAGAGATTGAGATTGCTGCAAAGCACATTTTAAAGACCAAAGAAAAATTAAACAAAATTCTGGCTGAAAATACAGGCAAGGATTTAGAACAGGTGACAGCTGATACAGAAAGAGATAACTGGTTGTCAGCAGATGAGGCTGTTGCATATGGTCTGATTGATAAAATTGTTACAAAGCGTGAAAAAGACGATAAAGAATAATAATCTTATCATGCCAAGTTTGCATGCTTGGCATGGTTGTTTAAATGAAACTATAGAAAGAAGCAGGAATAAAACCCATGGCAGGAAGAACCCCACAGGATAAAATCAGATGTTCTTTTTGTAATAAAACCCAGGATATGGTTCGGAAAATGATTTCCGGTCAGGACGGTGCTTATATCTGTGATGAGTGTATTTCACTCTGCACCGAAATCCTTGAAGAAGAGATGGAAGATGAGGAAAACGAAGAAGTTAAATCATCAATTAACTTATTAAAGCCTATTCAAATCAAGGAATTCCTGGATGAATATGTAATCGGACAGGAGGAGGCAAAAAAAGTCCTTTCTGTTGCTGTTTACAATCATTACAAAAGAGTTACGGCAGATAAAGACTTGGATGTGGAATTACAAAAGAGTAATATTATTATGATAGGACCTACCGGATCGGGTAAAACTTATCTGGCACAGTCTTTAGCCAAGATTATCAATGTGCCTTTCGCCATTGCGGATGCGACGACATTGACAGAAGCAGGATATGTCGGTGAAGACGTTGAAAATATTCTGTTAAAATTAATTCAGGCTGCTGATTATGATATTGAAAAAGCCGAGTATGGTATTATTTATATCGATGAAATTGATAAGATTACCAAAAAAGGTGAAAATGTATCCATCACACGTGATGTTTCCGGTGAAGGTGTACAACAGGCCTTGTTAAAGATTATTGAAGGAACCGTTGCTAATGTACCTCCGCAGGGAGGCAGAAAGCACCCGCATCAGGAAATGCTTCAGATTGATACGACGAATATCTTATTTATCTGTTCCGGTGCATTTGATGGATTGGAAAAGATTGTAGAAGCCAGACTAGATCGTAAATCCATCGGATTTAATGCCCAGATTGTCAGCAAATCAAGCAGGGAACTGGATGAATTATTAAAAGAGGTCACTGCACAGGATTTAGTGAAATTTGGTTTAATTCCGGAGTTTGTCGGACGTGTACCGATATCGGTATCATTAGAAGGATTAGATGAGAATGCGTTGGTACGTATCCTGACAGAACCGAAAAATGCTTTGATTAAACAGTATCAAAAGCTTTTTGAAATGGATGAAGTGGAATTGATTTTTGAAGAGGACGCAGTTAAGCGCATCGCCAAACAGGCTATGGAGCGTAAAACAGGTGCCCGCGGACTTCGTTCCATTATCGAACGGATTATGGTGGATATTATGTTTAAGATACCTTCCGATGATACGATTTCATCCTGCACCATTACAGAGGATGCCGTTTTAGGAAAGGCTGAACCAAAGATCACTTATCGTAAGTAAATAAACGTCGCCGAAAGGCGGCGTATTACTTTCTATATGCATATGTTGAGATGTTTGGGGGATGTTGGCGGCGGACGTTTCATGAAAACAGTATTCTTTCGCGTTTAGGTTCCGATGTATAAGTTCATCTTCACAATAAACGCTCAAAAATACTGTTTTCATGAAACTGTGTACCGGTGATTTTCAATTTTATTCTCCATTATTCACATATCTGTTTCAAATACTAATCGAAAACATAAGCATATAGGAAGTGGGAGAAAACATATTTTGTTGATGATTAAACGGTTTATTAGTAAACTATATTCGATTTACAAGCGATGGAAAGATGTTTTGTTTCCCGGTCATTTGGACGCTGTTGATTAGTTTATCTTAATATTCCGGGCTGCTATCAGCACTTTGCGACATGGAGGTCGCAAAAGGCGCATCAAGACAGGATGTCTTTTATGCGCCGTGTGCGTACGGGCATAGATAAACTTCATCCGGAATATTTAGATAAACTTATCAACGTTAGTCATGACCGGGAAATAAAATATCTTTCCAGAGCGTAAAATAAAGCAGAGCGTAAATCGTAGCAGAGCGTAAAAGGAAAATGAGAACTAATTAGAAAAGGGTACATTATGGTAATAAAAAGTGTAAATCTGGAGACGGTCTGTGGCATTACCAGTACGCTTCCGGAAAATAGTTTGCCGGAAATTGCGTTTGCGGGAAAAAGTAATGTCGGAAAATCTTCGCTGATTAACGGACTTATGAATCGTAAAAATTATGCGAGGACTTCTGCGCAGCCGGGAAAAACCCAGACCATCAATTTTTACAATATTAATAATGAATTGTATTTTGTAGATTTGCCGGGATACGGTTATGCCAATGCCTCAGTGGAAGTGAAGGCAAAATGGGGTAAGATGATTGAGCGGTATCTGCATACTTCCAAGCAGTTAAAAGCTGTTTTTCTGCTGATTGATATTCGACATGAGCCTTCGGCAAATGATGCGCAAATGTATCAGTGGATTATAGAACAGGGATTTATGCCGGTTATTATTGCAACAAAACTGGATAAAATCAAACGTTCCCAGGTTGCAAAGCAAATTAAACTAATCAAAACCACCCTGTCGATGGAGCCGGAAAGCACGATTTTACCCTATTCGGCATTGAGCAAACAGGGGCGGGAAGAGATTTATGAATATATTGAATCTTTGTTGGAAACAACATAGTATGATATGAGAGGCAAGCAGGAATGTATTTAGACTGTGCATATGTCTCAGACAAAAACATGAAAAGAGAAACTCCCTTTTGACAATTGTCACAAGAGAGAAGAGAAATAATGAATAAAATATATTTTGTAATTAAATAACGGGTGGTACGAAGATGAAAAATTCAAAAAAGGCATGGATTACCATGTTTCGGGTTGTTCTAATCGTCTATCTCATTCTGCTAATTCGATGTATTGTGTTAAAATATCCATATTCCGTTTTACGGGAGATTATGGATGAATGGGGATTATCAACTGTAAAAGAGGGATTGATAATTGGAATAGAAAAGGCAAATTTTAAGCCGTTTCGCAGCATTCTATTATACATACACTATTTCAAACGGATTAATGGTTTCGGAAATCTGGTTGGAAATGTATGTCTGTTTATCCCATTAGGCATACTGTTATGTGCCGCATTGCCAAATTATAAAAAATATGGTCTGCCGGTTTTGTTCTGCGGATTGTATTCTTTGGTGATTGAACTGTTTCAGTTGATTACTCATTTTGGCATTTTCGATGTAGACGATATCATATTAAATACTTTTGGCGGCTTATTGGGATATATTAGCTTTTTGATCATCGGGAAATGGATAAAATCCCGAAAAGGAGGATCTGATATACAATGAAGGGCCTGTTAAAGTATCTGAAAGAATATAAAAAAGAAAGTATTTTGGCACCGGTATTCAAGATGTTGGAGGCATCTTTTGAATTATTGGTGCCTCTTGTTATTGGTGCCATGATTAATGTTGGTATCGCCAATATGGACAAAAACTATATATTGTCCATGGGAGGTGTTCTGGTTTTTCTTGGAGTGATCGGATTGATCTGTTCCGTGACTGCCCAATATTATGCGGCAAAGGCAGCGACCGGATTTGCTGCCAAACTTCGATATGCCATGTTTACGCATATTCAGGCTTTTAGCTATGAAAAACTGGATACGGTCGGTACTTCCACATTAATTACGCGTATGACAAGTGATATCAATCAGGTACAGAACGGAGTAAACATGTTCTTGCGATTGTTTTTGCGATCTCCGTTTATTGTAATCGGTGCCGTCATCATGGCCTTTTATGTAGATGTAAAAGCGGCACTTGTTTTTGCTGTGGCAATTCCTCTTCTTTCTGTTGTTGTTTTTGGCATTGTCTTTGCCAATATTCCCTTATATAAAAAGGTTCAGGATCGGCTGGACAAGGTGACACTGGCTACGCGCGAGACCTTAAACGGTATTCGTGTGATTCGTGCATTTCGAAAAGAAGCGGATGAGATTCGTGAGTTTGATGAAAAAAATAAAACATTGACCGGAATACAGTTACTGGCAGGAAGGGTATCGGCGCTTCTCAATCCGTTGACATACGTTATTATCAATCTGGCGCTTGTGGTTTTGCTATACACCGGTGCATTTCGCGTAGATGTCGGTGGAATCAAGCAGGGAGATGTGGTTTCCCTTGTTAATTACATGTCGCAAATTCTGGTGGAGCTAGTAAAACTGGTCAATTTAATTGTGACATTGACAAAAGCCGTGGCATGTGCATCCCGTATTGAAAATGTTATGCAGATCAAAGAAGGAATGGGATTGGATTTAGAGCAAAGTGCTGATAAATCAGATACAAATAGCGAATGTAAAGTAGAAACAGCAGAAATGACAAGTGTATCAGAAGATGAAAAAAATATAGAGGAGACTTGCTGTACGATGTCATCGATATCATCGGTATTACAGGATGCCTTTATTCAGTTTCAAAATGTTTCATTTACCTATAAACAGGCTTCAGAGGAAGCTTTGAGCAATATGAATTTTTCGATAAAAAAAGGACAGACCATCGGTATTATAGGTGGAACCGGTTCCGGGAAATCTACATTAGTTCAGCTGATTCCGAGATTATATGATGTCACAAAAGGCTGTGTCATGGTCAACGGCAAAAATGTCAAAGATTATGATTTGGACGAGCTTCGCAAAATGATTGGTTATGTGCCGCAAAAGGCAGCATTATTTAAAGGCACAATCAAAGATAACATATGTTTTGGAAAAGAAGACGCATCAGATGAAGCCATAGAGGAAGCTATTTTGGTTGCGCAGGCAAAAGAATTTATTGAAAAAAAGGAAGAGGGATTGGATACGCCGGTGGAACAGGGCGGACGGAATCTTTCCGGAGGACAGCGGCAGAGGTTGACGATTGCAAGAGCTCTGGTGCGAAGACCCCAAATCCTGATTTTGGATGACAGTTGTAGTGCGTTAGACTATGCTACCGATGCCGCACTCAGAGACGGATTGTCTAAATTATCCTATCATCCGACGGTCTTTTTAGTATCCCAGAGAACCATTTCCATTCAGGATGCCGATCAGATCCTTGTATTGGACGATGGAGAAATTGTTGGTATCGGCAAGCATGAAGTCTTGTTAAGAGAATGCGAAGTATATCGTGAAATCTACGATTCTCAGTATAAAGAGGAGGTGGAATCACATGAGTCATAAAGATACATTAAAAAGAGTTGTAAAATATATTAAAAAATATTGGTTTTATCTATTGTGTTCACTCTTGCTGGCATTTTTGACCGTCTGCGGAACGCTTTATCTGCCGATTTTGACAGGCCGCGCCGTAGATCAGATGGTAGAACAGGGAATGGTGGATTTTGAAATGTTGTTTTCCCTGTTAAGAAGTATGGGAGCGGTAATTTTAATTACCGCAGTATCGCAGTGGCTTATGAGCCTTTGCAATAATCGGATGACGTATCTGGTAGTAAGAGATATTCGGAAAGAGGCATTTGATAAAATTCAGATTCTTCCATTGAAATATGTTGATAACCATCCCACCGGAGAAATTGTCAGTAAAGTCATTGCCGATGTGGATCAGTTTGCAGATGGTCTGTTGATGGGATTTACGCAGTTGTTTTCCGGTGTATTGACAATCTGCGGAACTCTGTACTTTATGCTTTCTGTCAATGTGATTGTAGCACTCGTTGTCATCATTATAACACCTGTGTCACTTTTTGTAGCAAGCTATATTGCCGGAAAGACGTATTCTATGTTCAAACTGCAGTCAGAGACGAGAGGCGAACAGACTGCTTTGATTGATGAGATGATTGGAAATCAGAAAGTTGTTCAGGTTTTTTCAAAGCAGGAGGATGTTGCCAAGGAATTTGCTCAAATCAATGACAGGCTGGAAGCTTGTTCATTAAAGGCAACCTTTTTTTCATCCTTGACCAATCCCTGTACGCGGTTTGTAAATAGTCTGGTATACACCGGAGTAGGTGTAAGCGGTGCATTTGCAGTTATTTCAGGATATATGAGTATTGGCCAGTTATCTGCATTTTTAAGCTATGCAAACCAGTATACCAAACCCTTTAATGAAATATCCGGCGTGGTTACGGAACTTCAGAATGCCATTGCCTGTGCGGCAAGAATTTTTGAATTAATTGAAGAAGATCCGCAAATTCCGGATGATGAGGATGCCGTAGTCCTGCATTATGATGATGGGGAAGTATCTTTGGAAGATGTCAGCTTCTCTTACCATGAAGAGCAGAAATTGATTGAGGATTTTAATTTATGTGTTAAGCCCGGACAACGTGTTGCGATTGTCGGTCCGACGGGATGCGGAAAAACAACCATTATCAACTTGCTGATGCGCTTTTATGATGTAAAAGAAGGAAGTATCAAGGTAATGGGAGAGGATATCCGTTATATTACAAGAGACAGTCTGCGGGCTTCGTATGGTATGGTTTTGCAGGAAACATGGTTGAAGTCCGGAACAATTTTTGAAAATATCAGTATGGGTAAGCCGGACGCAACTTTAGAAGAAGTTATCGAGGCTGCCAAAGCATCGCATGCACATAGCTTTATTAAAAGACTTCCAAACGGTTATGATACGATAATTGGAGAAGATGGTGGTTCCTTAAGTCAAGGACAAAAACAGCTGTTATGTATTGCCAGAGTAATGTTAGCGTTGCCGCCGATGCTGATTTTGGATGAAGCAACCTCTTCCATTGATACACGTACGGAATTAAAAATACAAAATGCATTTGCAAAGCTCATGAAAGGTAAAACGACTTTTATTGTTGCACACAGGCTTTCCACAATTAAAGAAGCTGATATTATATTGGTTATGAAAGATGGAAATATCATCGAGCAGGGAGATCATAAAAGTCTGTTGGAGCGTGGCGGCTTTTATTCCGAGTTGTATCGTCTGGCCAAATAAATAGAAATCCAAACAAGTTGATTGGATCATTGGCTGCATGGAAAAAATCATTTGGAATATGAATATAAAAGCAATCAATTTGATTTGACAAATCAAATATGGAATGATACTATACCTATGGACAATGATGTCGGAAATAGATACATTGTCCATATTTTTTGTTATAGCGACGAGAGGAGAATTATTATGATGAAAAAGTTACTTGCCTGTGTTCTTGCAGGTACTATGGTAGTTGCTTCTTTGACAGCATGCGGTTCTACACAGTCTGCTGAAGGAACAACAGCAACAACAGAGGAAACAACTGAAGCCGGTAGTTCTGAAACAGCAGAGGCTGCAGAAGAGACCTCATTAACATTACAACCCGGCAAATTAATGGTTGCAGCAGAAATCGGATATCCTCCGATGGAATACTTTGACGAAGACGGTGCTACACCAATCGGATTTGACATGGAATTGGCACAGGCTATCGCTGATGAGATGGGATTGGAATTAGAAATTGTTGATACCGCATGGGATGGTATTTTTGCCGGTGTTGATACAGACAAATACGATGTTATTATGTCATGTGTAAGCTGGACAGAAGGTCGTGAAGAGGAATATACTTTGTCAAAACCTTATGTAGCAAATGCTCCTGTTTTAGTAGTTCCCAATGATTCTGAAATTGCAGATGTAGCTGATCTTGCAGGCAAATCCGTTGCAGTTCAGATGGAAACAACTGCAGATTACATTATGCAGGAGCAGATTGCTGCAGGTGTGGATGCAGATTTAAGACAGTATGAAAAAGTTATTAATGCATTTGATGAAATCAAAGCAGGTCGTGTTGATGCTGTATGTACAGATGCCGTTGTAGCATCTTATTATCTTGGAGATGAAGCGAACAACTACAAGACCGTATGGCAGGCACCCGATGAAGAACCCATTGTTATGTGCTTTAAAAAAGGCAACGATGATTTAAAGAATGCGATGGAAGAGGCTTTAGATGCAGTAAAAGCAAGCGGAAAGCTTGGTGAAATTGCAACAAAGTATTTCGGAAGCGATATTACAGCTGATATGGAATAATACAGAGTGTGCGGCGTGCTTATTATAAATAACATCAGCCGATACAAAATGAAGCAAACTCCCTATCTGATAATATTGACAGGTAGGGAGTTTATTTCTTTCTCATGTTTTGCGGGTCCCAAAGTCATACTTTTTTATGCGAGCATGAAAAGTATGACCTTTTGACCCTGGTATCATATCATAAAACGAAACAAAGTTTGACGTATCGGGAAATTTGTTTTATAAAATATATAGGTTCTTTATTGGTTTTACTCAAATAATCTATTGTTTTCTGATTTTATCTGGAACAACTTAAGAAAGAATAAACGTTACTTTAGGAGGAACAAACGTGGATGCATTAAACAAAATCATTACTTGGATGCCGCAGCTACTAAACGGTACGAAGATGACAATCCTGATTACAGTTTTATCTGTCGCCATCGGCCTTGTTTTAAGTCTTTTTCTGGCATTGGGAAAAATGGCTAAAAATCCGTTGATCAATAAGCCGTGCAGTGCCTATATTTTCTTTTTCAGAGGCACTCCTTTATTGATGCAGATTTATTTTATTTATTTTGGTTTACCACAATTTAATCCTGCGCTGACCATTAAAAGTGCATTTGTTGCAGCCATGATTGCATATACACTGAATTCAGCTGCATATCTTGCGGAAAACATCAGAGCCGGAATTCAGTCCATTGACAAAGGTCAGTACGAAGCTGCCAAAGCACTTGGCATGACCTATGGACAGACCATGCGGTATATTATTATTCCACAGACTGTTCGTCGCCTAATTCCGCCGGTTGGTAATGAATTTATTATGGTCTTAAAAGATGTTTCACTGGTTGCCATTATCGGTTTGTCTGATTTGACAAAAGTAACCCGAGCAATTTCATCTTCATCTGCAACGGCACTGGTTTATATACCGGCCATGATTATTTATCTGGTTATCACAGCCGTATTCTCATTCATCTTTAACAGACTTGAGAAGAAGTATTCCGTATATGAATAGGAGGAGTCAGATATGTCATATATTAAAACAGTGGACCTTTGCAAGAATTTTGGAGATTTAGAAGTATTAAAAGATGTGAACCTGACGGTGGAACAGGGTGAGGTGATTGTCATTATCGGACCTTCCGGTGCCGGTAAGTCTACCTTTTTACGTTCCTTAAATACATTGGAGACAATTACATCCGGAAAGATATATATTGAGGATGAATTGTTTGTTCAGGCCGAAAAAGGAAAAGTGATTGACGGCATGAGCAAAGAAAAGCATAAAGCACTTTTGCTCGAAATGGGTATGGTATTCCAGCGTTTTAATTTGTTCCCACATTTAACGGTAAAGGATAATGTAAAAATTTCTCCTATGAAAGTGAAAAATATCAGTGAAGAAGAAGCTGACAAAAGAGCTTTGGAACTGCTTGAAAAGGTTGGTTTATCCGAGAAAGCGGATGCCTATCCAAATAACCTTTCCGGAGGACAGCAACAGCGTGTGGCCATTGCAAGAGCGCTTGCCATGGAACCGAAAATCATGCTTTTTGATGAGCCTACATCCGCACTCGATCCGGAACTTGTAGGAGAAGTATTAAATGTTATGAAGGATCTTGCAAAACAGGGCATGACCATGATTTGTGTAACACACGAGATGGGCTTTGCAAAAGAAGTGGCAGACCGTGTGGTTTTCATGTATGACGGTGTGATTTTGGAAGAAGGAACGCCGGAAGAACTGTTTGAGCATCCCAAGACAGAAAAGGCACAGCAGTTTTTAAGTAGTGTATTATAGAGTACTTGCAATAATTCTGATATCAGTCGCGGTATGATTCGGATGTAATAATAAATGATACCAGGATTGCGAGAGCATAAAGTGCGTAGCAATCCGTTGGTATCATGGGGTCAAAATAGCTTTTGCCCCCAACATCATAATAAATAGTGAAAATTAATCATCATAAATAGTATAAGTAATAAAAACAAGCTCTTTATCGGGCTTGTTTTTATTATCTTTTCTATGTTCATCTCCTTGTTTTAAAATGGCTTTTTTGGCCTTGTAATAGCCTTTTTTATAGATTTTTCCGACTTTTTATTGCTTCTATAATTTCCTTTTAGTTTTATTATTCTATTTTTGTTCTCTGCCAGATTTCTATTTTCCCTGTTTTAAATCGTGATTTTCTGTATATTCGCGTTTTAGTATGTGTTTTCAATTGGATATGGCGACTTAGCTGAAAAAAATATATGCATATTTCAACTACCAAAGTTAACATAACAATGGGTTACATAACAAAAAAAACTATATAATTTGTGGTGTTACGAAAAAAGAAATACAAGATATAGACAAAATAGTCAATGCTAATAGAGTATTATGTAAACTGTATGTGTCTAGTATTATTATACAAAATCAATTGACACAACCGTCATCATATTTTCTAAATCAGAATCACATAAATAAAATACGGTTGTAATAAAAATAAAAAAATCAAAATTATTGAAATAAATGACAGAAAGTGATAAATGATTTGATATTTCTGTCACAAAAAGAAAAAACAATATATTGTATTAAGTAACACAACAAACAACAATATTTGGTACACATAAGTTGTAAAAATCTGCAAGATTATCTGTAAACCAACAAAAAACATTGAAAAATAGCATTTCATAACACTACAAAAAGTAATTAAACATAAATCTTTTGTAAACCAATAATCCATATTGTATTTCTGAAAAATCACTTTCCCTTTATTGAAAAAAAAGCTGAATCTTGTATAATAAAAATAGTGTTTAAACAAGATAGGAAATGTTTAATAGATTAACTATGGAGGAAACGACAAACATGGCAAATGTAAAACGTATTTACGTAGAAAAGAAAGCAGCTTTTGCGGTGAAAGCCACAGAGCTGTACGAGGACTTAAAGAGCTATCTGGGAGTAGATGGACTAAAACAGGTCAGAGTATTCATTCGGTATGATGTTGAAAATCTTTCGGATGAGGTATTTGAAAGAGCATGCAAGACTGTTTTTTCGGAGCCGCCGGTTGATATTCTTTATCATGAAAATATCGAGGTAAAACCCGACGAAAGAACTTTTAGTGTTGAATACCTGCCGGGACAGTTCGACCAAAGAGCCGATTCGGCCATGCAGTGTGTGAAATTCTTAAAAGAAGATGAAGAACCGGTTATCCGGACTGCTGTTACCTATTTATTATCCGGACAGATTTCAGATGAAGAATTTGCTGAAATCAAAGCTTACTGTATCAATCCGGTGGATTCGCGTGAGACCGATATGGTAAAGCCGGACACTTTAATTGCCGAATACGAAGAGCCGGCAGATGTTATCGTATTTGATGGTTTTAAAGATATGGCAGAGGCGGATTTAAAAGCACTTTACGATTCGCTTGGTCTTGCCATGACCTTTAAAGATTTCCTTCATATTCAAAATTATTATCAAAAGGACGAGCACAGAGATCCGACTATGACAGAAATCCGTGTTCTGGATACATACTGGTCCGATCACTGTCGTCATACCACATTTTCTACGGAATTAAAAAATGTGGAGATTGCAGATGGATATTACAAAGCTCCGATTGAAAAATCATATCATGCATATCTGGATGCACATCATGAAATGTATCAGGGCAGAGATGACAAATTTGTCTGCCTGATGGATCTGGCATTGATGGCAATGAAAAAATTGAGAGCAGAAGGAAAGCTTCAGGATATGGAAGTATCCGATGAAATCAATGCCTGCTCAGTTGTTGTGCCGGTTGAAATCGACGGTCAGATTGAGGAGTGGCTGGTGTTCTTCAAAAATGAAACACACAATCATCCTACGGAAATTGAACCTTTCGGTGGTGCTGCAACATGTCTAGGCGGAGCTATCAGAGATCCGCTTTCCGGACGTGGCTATGTGTATCAGGCGATGCGTATCACCGGTGCTGCAGATCCGACGGTTCCGATCAAAGATACGTTAAAAGGAAAGTTGTCACAAAAGAAACTGGTAACGGGAGCTGCAAGCGGTTATTCTTCCTATGGTAATCAGATTGGTCTTGCTACAGGATATGTAAAAGAACTGTATCATCCCAATTACGTGGCAAAACGTATGGAAATTGGTGCCGTTATGGGTGCCGCACCCCGCAAAAACGTAATTCGTGAAAATTCCGATCCGGGCGATATCATCATTCTTTTAGGCGGTCGTACCGGACGTGACGGCTGTGGCGGTGCTACCGGATCTTCCAAGGTTCATACCGAAAGCTCTATCGAGACCTGTGGCGCAGAGGTTCAGAAAGGAAATGCACCTACTGAACGTAAAATCCAGAGATTGTTCCGCAGAGCGGAAGTTTCCAAGCTGATTAAAAAGTGTAATGATTTTGGTGCCGGCGGTGTATCGGTTGCCATCGGTGAATTGGCTCCCGGACTGATTGTTGATCTTGATAAAGTGCCCAAGAAATATGCAGGCCTTGACGGAACGGAGCTTGCCATTTCCGAATCACAGGAACGTATGGCGGTTGTTGTAGATCCCAAGGATGTACAGGAATTTTTAGGCTATGCCGCTGAAGAAAACTTAGAGGCGGTTGAGGTTGCTGTTGTGACAAAAGAGCCCAGATTGGTGCTTGAATGGAGAGGCAAAAAGATCGTCGATATTGCCCGCTCATTCTTAGATACCAACGGAGCACATCAGGAAGCCGATGTTGCCATTGATGTTCCGGAAGAAGAAGACAATTACTTTAAACAATATGCCATTAAAGATGTCGAGGATGCTGTTGCAACCGGTGATGTGAGAGCAGCATTCTTACGTACATTAAATGACTTAAATGTCTGTAGCCAGAAAGGATTGGTGGAAATGTTTGATGCATCCATCGGAGCGGGCAGTGTTTACATGCCTTACGGTGGAAAGTATCAGCTGACCGAGACGCAGACCATGGTGGCTAAATTACCGGTATTAAAAGGAAAAACCGAGACTGTTACGATGATGAGCTATGGTTTTGATCCTTACCTTTCTACCTGGAGCCCGTATCACGGAGCTGTTTATGCCGTAACCGAATCCTTAAGCAAGATTGTGGCTGCCGGTGGAGATTATAAAAAAGTACGTTTTACATTCCAGGAATATTTCCGCAGAATGACGGAGGACAAACATCGCTGGAGCCAGCCGTTTGCCGCTTTACTTGGTGCGTTTGATGCACAAATCGGATACGGGCTGCCGAGTATTGGCGGAAAAGACAGTATGTCAGGAACCTTCAACGATATTGATGTGCCTCCGACACTCGTGTCATTTGCAGTCGATACTGCAAAATATCCGGAAATTATTACGCCGGAATTAAAAGTAATCGGTAGTAAATTGGTTATTGTTCGTCTGCCTAAAGACGAATATGATTTACCTATATACAACAAAGTGGCAGAAATTTATGAGAAAGTTGCTGCTCTTATTTGGGAAAAGGCAGTTGTTTCTGCTTATGTACTTGATTCCAAGGGAATTGCAGCCGCAGCGGCCAAGATGGCATTTGGTAACGGATTTGGTGTCAGATTTGACGGTTTGATTGAGCCTGACGGATTATTTAAAAATGAACTTGGCAACTTCTTATTAGAGGTTCCGGTCAGCATGATGAATCTTTTGGATGCTTCGGGACTTGCATATCAGTTGGTTGGAACTGTTATTGAAGATGGTTTCAAGTTTGACGATATAACCGTCAGTGAAACAGAAGCGCTGGATGCATGGAAAAAGAAACTGGAAAAAGTATTCCCTACCAAGGCAGTAAAGGATACCGATCCGATTGCGGTAAAAGTATACGATACAAAAGATATTTATATCTGTAAAAACAAGGTCGCAAAACCGACGGTGTTTATTCCGTTATTCCCCGGTACGAACTGCGAGTATGACAGTACAAAGGCATTTGAAAGAGCGGGCGCCAATGTTGTAACCAAAGTCTTCCGCAATTTAAGCGCAGAAGATATCAGAGAATCTGTGGATGAATTTGAAAAATCTATTAGTCAGGCCCAGATTATTATGTTCCCGGGTGGTTTCTCAGCCGGTGATGAACCGGACGGAAGTGCGAAATTCTTTGCTACTGCATTCCAGAATGCTAAGATCAAGGAAGCTGTCATGAAACTCTTAAATGAAAGAGATGGATTGGCACTTGGTATCTGCAATGGTTTCCAGGCACTGATTAAACTGGGACTGGTTCCTTATGGCGAAATTGTGGGTCAGAAAGAAGATTCTCCTACTTTAACCTTTAATACGATCAACAGACATATCTCCAAGATGGTATATACCAAGGTTGTGACCAATAAATCACCGTGGCTGCAACTTGCTGAACTTGGCAAGACATATGTGAACCCCGCATCACACGGAGAAGGACGATTTGTTGCACCGAAGGAATGGATTGATAAGCTGTTTGCAAACGGACAGGTTGCTACTCAGTATGCTGATTTTAACGGCAATGTTTCCATGGATGAAGAATGGAATGTCAATGGTTCTTATGCTGCCATCGAAGGTATTACATCTCCTGACGGACGCTGCCTTGGAAAGATGGCTCACTCTGAAAGACGGGATGATGCCGTGGCAATCAATATCTATGGTGAGCAGGATATGAAGATTTTTGAATCCGGTGTACAGTATTTTATGTAAAAATAGCAAAAAGAAATAATGCAGATGATGGCAATATTATGCAAATGCAAAGAAAGAACAGTATTGATTAATGAAAGAACAACAGTATTGTTTAATGCAAGAACAACTGTTGACATGAAATCCTAATAGGAATAAAATTGTTATATCAGAAGGCAGATTTTGCCAATTGTATGCAAAAGAAAAAGGAGGACTAACGATGGATAAGTATTTTTGCAATCCCTGTGGTTATACTTATGATCCTGAGAAAGGAGATCCCGAGCATGGTATTGCTCCCGGTACAGCTTTTGAAGATATCCCGGATGACTGGTGTTGCCCGATTTGTGGTGTGACCAAAGATATGTTTATGAAAGTGATTTAAGTAAAAAAATAGGTAGAACATATCTTGCATATGATTTTGTTAGCAGACAAAATGAATGCTATTAAAAACAAGGAGCAATGAGATTGCTCCTTGTTTTAGTTTATTATCCTTTTGAAAACCGTTTGTTAAACCATGCTTTAACTTTTTTGGCATTGCTTATTCTTCTGTCGTTGTAGCAGTCTCGTCGCTATCGGGAGTTTCCAAAGTGTCTGTATTTGTTTCTGATGCATCATCTGTTGCAGCATCTTCTGTGACGGAATCACTGCCGGAATTTTCTGTTTCAATAGTGGAATCGCCACTTTGAGAATCGGTGCTTTGATTAAGCATTTCCATTAACTGCTCGTAGTCAATTTCGTCGGCCTGTGCTTCCTGCGCCTTGTTATTGGTCCACCGGGGAATAAAATAGATAGAGGCACCGATGAGAGCGATAACAAGAATCGCCAAGATGGGACCAAATATTTTCCACATTAGTTTGCGACGCTTTTCTTTTTTGATATTGGCCTTACGGTTTTTCTTTTCCTTCTTATATTGATCCACTTTTTCCTGACTCATGTCTGATACGTCCTTTCCTGTTATATTCATTTCGATTGCAAAATTTGCAAAAAAGTAAGAATTTGAAATATTACTTCCATTATGAAAACATCATTGTGATAGTACAAAATGAGTGGAAGTATTCTTTTTATTCCACAAATAGTTTAGTTTATTTGTACATAAAATGCAAATGAATATTCTGTGTACGTAAGGAAAAATATGATGATACCAGGGATTGCGAGATCACAAAGTGCGTAGCAATCCGTTGGTATCTTAAAAGATGTGATAACTGTGCGAAAGTAATCAGCGATAAAATAATACTATTTTAAAAGAAGTGTTGAAAAAATTTACGAAATGAAAGATAATAGATAATATATATGATTAATCAGTTAAGGGAGATTTTTATGGAGAAAAAAACACAAAGACATGCATTTTCCGGCTCTTTGGGATTTGTTTTGGCGGCGGCAGGAAGTGCGGTAGGTTTAGGAAATATCTGGAGGTTTCCGTATTTGGCGGCAAAAGATGGTGGAGGACTGTTTTTAGTTGTCTATATTATTTTGGCGCTGACTTTTGGTTTCGCGCTTTTGACAACGGATATTGCCATCGGACGTAATACCAAGCAGGGACCGCTTACTGCATATCGTATGATTGATAAACGGTTCGGATTTTTAGGAATTCTTGGTTGCCTGATACCGGCTATTATTATGCCGTATTATTGCGCTATCGGAGGCTGGGTAATTAAATATTTTGTGGCTTTTTTGACGGGAGACGGATTAAAAGCAGCAGAAGATGGATATTTTACCGGCTTTATTACGTCTGAAGTTTCGCCCATTGTTTATATGGTGATTTTTCTGGCACTGGTATCCGGTATTATTATTATGGGAGTAAATAGAGGAATTGAATCCTCTTCCAAGATTATCATGCCGATTTTGATTGTTTTGGTAATTGGTATTGCCATTTTTTCATTGACCATCAGCTATACCGGTGATGACGGAGTGGTTCGTACCGGTATGCAGGGCTTGAAAATTTATCTTATTCCCGATTTGTCAGGGCTGACTTTTGGAAAGTTTTTTACGGTTTTAGTAGATGCAATGGGACAATTGTTTTTTAGTCTGAGTGTTGCTATGGGAATTATGGTTGCGTATGGCTCGTATGTAAAGGATGAAGCTAATCTGGTAAAATCCATCAACCAGATTGAGATTTTTGATACCGGGGTGGCCATTTTAGCCGGTGTTATGATTATTCCTGCGGTATTTACTTTTATGGGACGCGAGGGAATGGAAGCATCCGGACCAAGTCTGATGTTTGTTTCTCTGCCCAAGGTCTTTGCACAGATGGGTGCTGTCGGAAATGTGATTGGAGCTTTGTTTTTTGCCATGGTATTATTTGCTGCAATCACAAGTGCAATTTCTATTTTGGAAGCGGTCGTATCAAGCTTCATGGATCAGTTCCATCTGAATCGTACAAGTGCCACTTTGTTAGAGACTTTTATCGCTCTGATTTTTGCTGTAATCGTTTGTCTTGGTTATAATAAACTTTATTTTGAGGTGACGCTTCCCAATGGAGCGGTTGCGCAGGTGCTTGATATTATGGATTATGTCAGCAACAATGTCTTCATGCCTTTGATTTCCATTGGAACCTGTATTCTGATTGGATGGGTGAAAAAGCCGCAGTTTATTATTGATGAGGCAGAAAAAAACGGAGAAAAATTTAACCGTGAAAAGTTATACATCGTCATGATGAAATATATTGCTCCAATTTTGTTATTTATTTTGTTCTTAAAATCCGTTGGTATATTAAACATATTTTAGATGAGGTTGTGTAATGGCGGAATATACACATGTTGTGCAGCCCTTTGAGCCTGTTTTTGATGAAAAGTCGGAGATTTTAATATTGGGCAGTCTGCCATCCGTAAAATCGCGTGAAAACGGGTTTTACTACGGACATCCGCAAAATCGTTTCTGGAAGGTCTTATCTGCTGTTATCAGCTGCGAGGAGCCGCATGATATCACGCAAAAGAAAGATATGCTTCTTTCGCATCATATCGCGTTGTGGGATGTGATATATGAGTGTGATATCAAAGGTTCATCGGATAGCAGTATAAAAAATGTAGTGACGGCAGATATAGCGGGAATACTTCAAAAATCCCGGATTCGATATATCTACGTAAACGGTAAAACAGCGGAAAAGTATTATAAAAAGTATATTGAACCGGATTTGCGCATAAAAGCCGTTGTTTTGCCGTCTTCAAGCCCGGCAAATGCGGCTTTTTCTTTGTCTGCGCTCATAAATTCGTGGGAGCGTTTGTTATGGGTTTTTCAGGGACATTATCGCTATCAGGTAAAGGTGGATTATAAGGATTATCTGCAAATTATGCAGGATGGACACATGAAAGAGATGGACAGCGCGGATTTTGCACTGGTCTGGAGAGAGTTGTTTGGTGCAACATCACAGGTCAGACAGGATGTATCGGTATGGTATCAGGTTTCGCTTTCGGGGAAACAAGTTGTGGTTATGACATTGGGCACATTTTTTGATGAAAAAATGGAAATGTATGAGCAAAAAGAGCAATTGTATTTGGCATATATGGTAGATTGTCTTGGAATGGGGATACTGAGGTTGGCGTATCAGACATTTTATGAAGCGCATTTTTGTCATACCGGACTTCTCGCGTCTGATATGACTTTCCTAAATCAGAATGAAATGAAGGACATATCTGATCATTTTGAAAGACTTGGAGTAACCGAGGTGAAGTTGAATGAAGCATTTGTCATGTTTCCGCAAAAAACAGTTGTATTTAAAACAAAAATTCATGAAAATGCATGCGCAGACGGCATAGAAAAAGGTGCGGAAGAAGGAAACAATCCAAACGCTGAAAAAAGCTGTATGAATATCTGTGAAATGTGTGATAATACACAATGTGCAAACAGACAGAAACCGGAAACTGTTTGGAATGATGCAAAAGAATGCCGTATGGATCTGGCTATGGCACAAAAGATTAAAATGCGAAAAAGCCAAAATGCGCAAAAAAGGCAGGATGAAATTGAAAACGCGAATCAAAACTATGGTTATCAGAGAATAATGGGAAAAACAGAGGATTCAGAGTGAGAATGGACAGGGGTTTGATACATCTTTATCATGGTGATGGAAAAGGGAAGACTACAGCTGCAATTGGGTTGGCAATGCGAATGACCGGATATAAGAAACGTGTGTTGTTTGCGCAGTTTCTCAAAAATGATCAATCCGGGGAAGTGACAGCGTTAAAGGAAAGCCCATATGTTACGTATTTTTCGGATCTCGATATGCCAAAAGGATTTTATTATGATATGAATGATGAACAAAAGAAGGCTCTTTGCATTTCTCAGCGAAAGCTGTTTGAAGATATGAAACAGAGCCTTTCTTTGATACCATCTGAAGAAGTAGGACTGTTGGTGTTAGATGAGTTGACCTATGTGTATGCGTGGGGAATATTGGATAAAGAAGATGTTCTGTCATTTTTAAAGAATAAGCCAAAAACACTTGAGATAGTGATAACCGGTAGGAAGCCGGAACAGGAATTGCTGGATTTAGCAGACTATATTACGGAAATGAAGATGGAAAAACACCCGTTCCTTAAAGGGATCTCTGCCAGAAAAGGGATAGAGTGTTAAAGCTTTCTGATAATTTCTGATAATGGATGAAATTTGATTGCGGATTAAACAACGACTGTTTGACTGCAAATGGATTTAATTTCTTGCAAAAATATGTGCCAAAACAAGGCAAAAAACGTATAATCTTAATTTAACTGCAAAAATATCAATATGACAAAAACCGCTAAAATTAGCGGTTTTTCTGTTTTATTACACTTGTTTGCAAGATTGCTTGCAAAAACTGACGTGAATATTTTCTTGCATAATAAGAAGTGCTGTCGAAGAAAAGAATAAAAAGCAAGCGGTTGCTTATAAAAATACTTGCGTGGAAATCGCATTAAATAACACGATTTATTAAAGAAGAAAATAAATATCGAATGATATTGAAAACAAAAGTTTTTAAAGTGTATAAGTGGCTGCATAGTTTCATGAAAACGGAAAATACTATGAGATGTAAATTATATTCTTTTTTCAGATTTGTGTTTCCAATATATATCTTTGTACGCCGGCTTTTACAAGGTTTCGCGTCTTTCTTTGTGAGCATGCCGCTTAGAAAGACTAGAAACCGAAGTTTGAGGCGTAAAGATATATATTGGGAACATAAATCCGAAAAGAAAAATAAAAAAACGGAGGTATAAAACGTGATTTTAACAGAAAAAGAAACAACAGCGATCAAAGACTTACAGACACAGGAGCAGGCATGTATTGATAAATACAATCGATACAGTAAAGAAGCGCATGATGAAGTATTAAAAGATCTTTTTTCAAAATTAGCAGATGAAGAGCAGAGACATCAGGATTCTTTGGGACAGGTGCTTGCCGGAAAGGTTCCTTCCTGCGATTGCAATGATTGCGAAGGTAAATGCTATGAACCGAAGGCAACTTACGACCAGTTAACAAACAGCACAGAGAAAAAGGAAGATTGTTATTTGGCAACAGACTGTATCGGAACCGAAAAACTGGTTTCCGGTGAATACAATACCAATGTCTTTAATTTTGCAAACAGTGATGTCAGAAAGCTTTTGGCTGATATACAGGTCGAAGAACAAAATCATGCGGAAATGCTCTATAAGTATAAAACTGTCAATGGAATGTCATAAGTATAGCTACAATAAATCAATGGAATGTAAAAATGCCGAAAAATTGAAATATATTTTCGGCATTTTTAATAAAATATTAATAGAAATACAAGATATAGTATGTTATAATACGGAAAAAAAGCAAAAGGTTGTATTTTTACAGATGGATAAAGATATATATTGCGAACACAAATCCGAGAATAAGGAAAACATATTTCAGAAAAATGGGGAACAAATATGAGTGAATTAATATCGGTCAAAGATATGTGCAAGGTGTACAATCCCGGCGAAAATGAAGTTCGTGCACTGGATCATATCAATTTAACGATTGATGCCGGTGAGTATGTGGCTATTATCGGGCAGTCCGGTTCCGGCAAATCGACATTGATGAACATGCTGGGGTGCCTGGATGTACCAACAAGCGGAACCTACATATTAAATGGAAGAGATGTATCCTGTCTGTCCGATGATGAATTGTCGGATATCCGCAATCAGGAAATCGGTTTTATTTTTCAGGGATTTAATCTGATTCCGAGTTTTACGGCGATTGAAAATGTCGAGCTTCCACTTTTGTACAGAGGCGTTTCCAAAGCCAAACGGCATGAGTTAGCCATTCAGGCATTGGAAAAGGTTGGATTGGGAGCCCGTATGACACATAAGCCGTCGGAAATGTCCGGTGGACAGCAGCAGAGGGTTGCAATTGCCAGAGCTATTGCGCAGGCCCCGCCTGTCATTTTGGCAGATGAGCCCACCGGAAATCTGGACTCGGGATCCAGTAAGGAAATTATTGATATTTTAAAAAAGCTTCATGCAGAAGGAAGAACCGTGATTTTGATTACGCATGACAATGAAATTGCCGCTCAGGCAAAGCGTGTTATTCGAATCAAAGACGGAAAAGTGGAAAGGGATTATATAAATGAAGAGTAAAAAGAAAATAATCATGATTGTTATTGCAATTGTAATTATTCTGGCAATTGTTATTGGAATTCTGGTAGCTACATCCGGCGGATCGGTTGCTTATCCAGTCACCACAGCTAAAGTCATCAGAGAGGATATTTCCAGTGAGATTGAGGTATCCGGATTGGTTGCCAGTGAGGAAATGAAGACATATTTTTCACCGGTTACCGGAATGATTTCTTCCATGAATGCAGTTGCGGGGGAAGAAGTAAAAAAGGGAGACATTCTTTTAACCTATGATTTGGAAGATATGCAGAGAACTTCTGAAGAAAACGCTCTTCGTGCTCAGGCTGAAAAGTATGGAATTGATGCTACGGTTGCGACTATTCAAAAGGAACAGAGTGATTACAATAAAGCAGTTCAGGGATATGACGAGGCTATGGCGTATGTTGCTCATTGGTCTGCCTGTCTCGAAAGTGCAAACCGAAATTATAATGATGCCATGTATATCGCAAATTCTTATAATTCGCTAAAAACACAGGTGTATGCTTATAAAATTGAGCAGGCAGAAAATGAAGTGCCGAACGAGGCATTGGCTCAAATGATTACAGATGGAGAGACGCAGCTGGCAGAGTTAGAGCAGAAAAAGGCACAGTATGATTATGCGGCTTTAGAAAGTGCAGTCCAGACTTGTAGCAGTGAATTGAATGAGTATAAAGCACTTGCAGAGCAGTATAAAGCCCAAAAGATAGAAAATCCGGCTTTGGCAAGTCAGAGTAAACAGCAGGCTGTATTAAAAGAAATCAATGAAATGGAAAAAGAAAATGCGGATAAAGAACTGACGAAGGCTGCAGAAGGAATATGTGCGGATTTTAGCGGCATTATTTCCGATGTCAGTGTGGTAGAAGGACAGACACTGGCAGAGGGAACGCAGTTATTTACCTTGCAGAGTGTTGACAAGCTGAAAGTATCGGTAGCGGTTACAAAATATGATTTACAACAGATTGCAGTTGGACAAAAAGCGCAGATTACCATAAATGGTTCTACATATGACGGAACTGTCACAAAGCTTAGTAAAATTGCCGGAACTAATTCCAACGGGGCGGCAACGGTTGATGTGGATGTACACATTGACAATCCGGATGATCAGATCTTTATCGGTATAGAAGGAAAAGTGAAAATCCAGTGTGGCACCGTAAAGGATGCGTGTGTACTGCCTTTTTCCTGCGTAAACTATGACACCAAAGGGGCATTCTGCTATGTGGTAGAAGATGGTATTGTCACAAGGAAAGACGTAGTTACCGGTATGTCTTCCGATGAAAAAATTGAGATTGTCAGTGGTGTGACTGATGAGGATGTTGTGATTTCCGAGGTAACTAGTGGCATTGTAGAAGGCATGGAAGTGATGGTTTTGGAAGATAGTAATAACGCGACAGAATAGTTGAACATGATAGTTGAACGTGACGTGAAAATGTGTCAAAAGGAATATGTTAAAAGGAATGTGTTAAAAGGAAAGAAAACAGAGGACTTCTATGGGACAGTTTGCAGAATATATAAAAATGGCTTTTAAAAATATTAAAAGCAATAAAGGTCGGTCTTTTTTGACCATGTTGGGTATCATCATCGGTATTTCTTCGGTGATTATGATTATCTCGGTTGGTAATGGCGTATCCGGCTCTGTCAGCAGTCAGTTGAATGATATCGGAAACGGCAAGGTTGTTATTTACTCGACTTCAAATGATGAGTATGAATCAGTATACTTTACAGAGAGTGATATTGATGCTTTGGTAGAAAAAATACCGCATGTAAAGGGAGCCAGTGGAAATGAAAGTGCATATGTGGATGCGGTTGGACCTAAAGGGGATTTTCGTGCTTATACCTATGCAGGAAATCAGTACCTTGAGTACGGCTCTGCGGAGCCGATTATTAAAGGTTCCTATTTTACTGCCAGTGATGTAGAGAATGCAGCAAAAGTCTGTGTCATTCGGGAAAGTGGTGCCATGGCATTGTTCGGTACTACCGATGTAATAGGAAAGACATTTGAAATTACACAGTGGGGACAGACTTTTGAATTGCGGATTGTGGGTGTGCGGGCTGACAATGCATCAGCATTGTTAAACATGATGGGAGCATATGATCAGGTTGAGTTTGACATGCCGATTACAACGTTTTACATGAACTTTGGATTTAATTTAGGTGATTATTATCAGATTATGATCTATGGAGAGGGGAATGAATATGCTTCTGAAATTGCAAAGCAGTCCAAGCAATTATTAGAAGCAAGACATAAGGTGACCGGACAGGGCGTTGTGCTTGTTCAAAGCTTTAGCGATGAACTGGAGCTGATTACCGGTATCATTGATGTGATTACGGTATTTATTGTATTGGTAGCTGCCATTGCTTTGTTAGTAGGTGGTATTGGTGTTATGAATATTATGCTGGTATCCGTGACAGAGAGAACGAGGGAGATTGGTATAAGAAAAGCACTTGGCGCAAGGACCAGATCAATTTTAATGCAATTCTTATTTGAATCTGCTATCATAACCTTATTAGGTGGAATCATCGGTATCGTTTTGGGAGCATTGGGGGCTTGTGTCATTTGTGCCGCCATTGGTTTTCAGGCGAAAGTATCGCTCGTGACAGTGTTGGTTGCAACATTGTTTTCTTCAGCAGTGGGCATTTTCTTTGGAATTTATCCCGCCAAACGTGCCGCAAAACTGAGCCCGATTGAAGCCTTAAGACATGAGTGATGGGCGGAGAGATTGATATGGAATGGCAAAATACGGAACAAAAAGCAGACAAATTAGAAAAGGAAAATCAAAAAGATATAGAGGCAGAACCGGTAAAGGTTCAACAGTCGAAAATGAAATATGAATTTGAAAATGAAGGGCAGTATCTGGTTGCAAAGTATAAAGAGCAGCTGGATTTTGCCCTTTATCAGGTTATGAGCCAGTATCAGAGTGCAAAAAAGAGAGAAGATGATGAAATAAAGGATGTGAAAACCTTTGGCACTGCGCTTCTTGCTATCATTCTGATACTTCCGCTTGGTGTTCTGATGGCAATCAGTGGAGGGATGATGTTCTCAAAAATTGGCTTTGTTTTTGGTTTATTTGGATGCCTGGTTGTATTTGCGGATATTCCTTTTTTATTATATGCACTGCCACTTTGCCTTTACAAAGTCATGCGTGGCTTTGTGCTTATGCAGATTAATAAACAAAGCCGATTTGGGCTTTGGATTTGTAAAAAATGGAACATCGAAGTCTTTTCTTCTGAATCACGTCAGTGTGAAAACTATATCAGAAAATACCGGCTGATTCTTCAAGAACTTGAAGAATTGC
Source organism: Lachnospiraceae bacterium (assembly GCA_016297945.1). Classification (GTDB taxonomy): domain Bacteria; phylum Bacillota; class Clostridia; order Lachnospirales; family Lachnospiraceae; genus UBA2882. The sequence continues at coordinate 39,015 of JAEDFR010000010.1, forward strand.
GTTCGGATTTGGAGTTTACCGATACTGTCGATTTGCAGCCGATCAAAGAACGGATGGCAAATGTAGATACCAAACCCAATATCCGGGTGGTTAATTCTTTATATGGAATTGTAAATGAAAAAATAAGAAAAGCATCTATCGTAGTTACGGTGCTAATATATATTCTGTTGGCTGTTGCATTTTTCCAATTCTATAGCGCCATATTAACTGAAATAAATTATATGATGAAACAACTTTGATAATTTCGTGATGCTTTCGATTATGTCGTTGAGAAAGGTACAAAGTTATGTAAAAACAGTGGGTAAAGAAATCAGAAACACAAATTAAAAAAGAGTAAATTAATACGAAACATCGGAAATAAGTGATATATTTCCGGCACCTTTTGTTTTTGTTTCCTATACCTGAAATGCTATAATCAATGATAAATGGAAAATATTGATAATTTTCCGAATGCATAAAAGGTATGTTGCTTTGGGCAATATCTGTGAAGAAGATGCTTTGGATGTTTGCAAGGAGGATTCTGTTGACAATTTACGTCGGAAGCTTTCGCTAAATGATAAAATGGAACTACACTTTCGATATCGGGAAGAGAACGGAAGTTTTATCAGGATAACGAGTCGTTATGCTGTGTGTGACAGAAAGAATGGGCTTGCAACTTATGCAGTTCTGACTTTCAAAATACATAAAAATAGCATTGTTTATAATGAGCTGGAAAAAGAATTGTCTGAGTATTCTTATCAAATCCGCACTTCTGTAAATTCCATTATGGGAATGCTTGAAATGGAAGAACGAAATGCGGAAGATATAGAATTGCTTAGGCATATTAGAAAAAAAGAAATGCAAGCCATACAGGAAGTGTTAGAGGTTGCAGACAGAATAACGGAAAAACTGGGTATTCCCCGGATGAATCGTGAGAAGAATTTGGAAAATAAGAGTTTTGAACGCAATTCCATATGTGGAATGCATGTTTTACTGGTAGAAGATAACGAATCAAACATGGATATTGCAAAATACATGCTTTCTGATGCCGGTGCCTTTGTAGAAAAAGCAGTTAATGGTTTGGAAGCATGGGAAAAGTACCATAAATCTCCCGCAGGGACTTTTGATGCCATACTGATGGATATTCAGATGCCGGTGATGGATGGTTATGAGGCAACACAAAAAATCAGAAACTCCAGTCATGAGGACGCAAAAGTAATTCCGATTATTGCCATGACTGCCGGTGTATTTCCTAAGGATATTGAGGCTGCAAAACAGGCGGGGATGAACACGGTTATTACAAAACCGTTAAATGGAAAAGAATTAGTGGATGCTGTTGCGGAAAGTAAAAATAGTAATCATTTTAAACAGCAATCATAAAACAACAATTATGAAACGGCAAAATAAGCAGTAATGATTAATACGATAATTATAAAAATAACAAAAATAAAATGGCGGTATTTAATGCGGCAGTAAAAAACAGGAGAATCATGCAAACGATTTTAATTGTAGACGATGTTGAAATAAACAGAGAATTGCTTGCTTCGTTTTTTGAAAATCAGTTTAACATCCTGGAGGCGGGGGATGGAGAAGAGGCAATTTCAATAATCAATGAAAAAAAGAAAGATATATCTTTGATTTTTCTTGACCTGATTATGCCTAAAAAAAATGGGATTGATGTCTTGATTTATCTTAGTGGAGAAGGTTTATTAAATCAAATCCCAGTTATTATGTTAACTGGAGAGGTGACAGAAGAAACCGATATGAAAGCTTATGAATATGGAGCATCGGATGTAATATATAAGCCCTTTACAAAAAAGATTGTTACCAAAAGAGCTATGAATCTGATGGAGCAGTTCAGAAGCCGGGAGAAAAAAGAGACAGAATTGAGTTTTCGGATATCTGAAGAGTTTGATAGCATGGAACAGTTGGCAAAAATGAATGAGTTTTTGCTGGATGCACTTGGTTCTGTTGCTGAGTTTGGAAGTTTAGAATCGTCTGTTCACATTAAAAGAATTAAGAACTTTACCAAAATTATGCTCAAGCATGTAAAAACGAATTATCCGGAGTATGGTCTGTCAGACAGAAAAATCTATCTGATGACACAAGCTGCGGCTTTGCATGACATTGGAAAAGCTTCCGTGCCGGATGAAATTCTGAAAACTCCCAGAAAATTGACTTCGGATGAATTTCATGAGATCAAAAAGCATACCACCGATGGATGTGAAATTATCTTGCGGCTTCAGATGGCCGATAATGAATTTTTTCAATATTGCTACAATATTTGCAGATGGCATCATGAAAAAGCAGATGGCAAAGGCTATCCCGACGGCCTGGTAGGAAATGAAATACCGATTTATTGTGAATCTGTTGCTGTTGCCGATTGTTTTGATTCGCTTATCAGAAATCGGATATACAAAGAAGGTGTAACCTGTTCGGAAGCTTTTGATATGATTCAAAATGGTGCCTGCGGAGCTTTTTCGGATGTCATGATGAACTGCTTTGAAATGGCAAAACAGGATCTTTTTCAGGTCGTGGGAACAGAAAACCGTATATGATGTAAAAACGTTTTTTGCATAAAACGCTTATAGTTAGGCAATGCTATTCGTAACAAATTCGAATCAGTGTTTATAAAGGAGCGTTTTATGTTGAATTATTTAGAAATTCAAAAAGTCATTGGAAGAGAAATTCTGGATTCCAGAGGGAATCCTACCGTGGAGGCAGAAGTGACACTTGCGTGTGGTATTACCGGACGTGGCATGTCGCCCAGTGGCGCCTCTACGGGTGAGTTTGAGGCATTGGAATTGCGAGATAAAGATCCGGCGCGGTATCTGGGAAAGGGTGTATTGACGGCGGTTGAAAATATCAATACCGTCATTGCGGATACACTGCGTGGAATGGATGCATCCAATATTTATCAGATTGATGCTGCCATGATAATGGCGGATGGAACAAAGGATAAATCCAGACTTGGTGCAAATGCCATTCTGGCAGTTTCCATTGCAACGGTACAAGCGGCATCCAAGGCATTAAATATGCCTTTATATCGTTTTTTGGGTGGCATTAGCAACAATCGGATGCCGATTCCCATGATGAATATATTAAACGGTGGTGCACATTCCAAAAACTCCATTGATTTTCAGGAATTTATGATTTTACCGGTTGGAGCGTGCTGTTTTAAAGAAGCACTTCGGATGGGATGTGAAGTCTATCACAGCTTGAAAAAAGTTTTGGAAGAAAAAGGACTATCGACAGCGGTTGGTGATGAAGGCGGATTTGCACCGGATGTGGATAGTGTAGAAGCTGTCCTGGAGCTTTTGACAGAAGCGGTGAAAAAGGCAGGATATGAGTGCGGTAAAGATATTTGTTTTGCTCTTGATGTGGCTGCCAGTGAATGGGAACCACAGGATGGGTGCCGGATGATGGAATCCGAGCATAAAATAACGGGACAATTCTGTTACCATCTGCCAAAATCCGGAAAGGATTATAAAACCGATGATCTGATTGCTATGTACAAAAATATGATCGAGAAATATCCGATTATCTCCATTGAAGATCCATTGGATGAAGAAGACTGGGAAGGCTGGAAAAAGATAACGGAAGAACTCGGGAAGAGGGTGCAGCTTGTCGGAGATGATTTATTTGTAACCAATACCGAGAGACTTTCCAAGGGAATTGCAAACCACTGTGGTAATTCCATTTTAATCAAGCTAAATCAGATTGGTTCTGTATCAGAAACACTTGAGGCTATCAAAATGGCACACGCATCCGGATATACGGCAATTGCCTCACATCGTTCCGGGGAAACAGAGGATACGACCATTGCCGATTTGGCGGTAGCATTAAATACCTGCCAGATTAAAACAGGAGCCCCCTGTCGAAGTGAGAGAGTTGCGAAATACAATCGATTGCTTAAAATTGAAGAGGAACTGGGCGTGGCAGCAGTCTATCCCAGCATAAAAGCATTTCATGTGAAGAGATAACAAGCGCCATGCTTACAAAATATTATAAAATGACCGGTTTCAAAACACAGACATTGTCTTTACAAAGTTGGGACCGGTCATTGTTTTGACAAAAATCGAAAAGGAAAAAAGTGTATCTGTCAGGCTTATACATGGAAAGATACTGGAATAGATTTGCGAAATGATTTGCGAAAAGAAATGTAAAAAGAAACAGAATAATAGGTGGTTTCTTTAAGTATATTTTGATATGATGATACTAGGGACAAAAGTCATACTTGTATGAAAAGAATTATACATCTGTAAACATGAGAAAGAAGCCTTATCAGGGCGGATGTGCAATTTGAAAAGGAGAGATTAAGTATGAAAAAAGGATTATATTGTGTTTTTCCGATTTTATTGATTGTAGTACTGATGACAGGATGTGGCGCAGATAGAAATACATCAAATTTGCAGGATCCGACAACAAAAGATGCACTGGTGAATGAGGAGAACGGGCAGACAAAAGAAGGGGATTCGCAAGAAAGCGATTTGGATGAAAATGAGGCAGAAAATACCGATTTGACAGATGATTTAGGAGAAGATATTTTATATACCTACAAAGAAATAACCGTAACTTTTCCGGCATCATGGGAAAAGCGTTATGTGATAAGAGAACATGATGATGACAACGGTTTTTCGGTCCTTCAAAAAGCATCGGATGATAAGAACGAGGGCTGGGGATTTTTGTTTAGTATCTATTCTTCCGATACACCTTACATAGATGCTCCCGGTGCCTATGCCCTTTCCTATACAAAGGATAAAATTTATTATTTTGGAACGCCGACGGATGTTCCGTATGATTGTGAGGATGAGGAGGTTGCCAAAGATTATGAACTTTTGCAGCAGGATTTAGAGCAGATCAAAGCCTCCATCGTAATTGATGTACCGCAGATTCATACAAATGCATCCGAATATGTATTTCCGATGAGTGAATATTATCCTTTGACAGAAGATATGCTTTTGAATATGGGAGAAAATGATTTGTGGCTTGCCCGGAATGAAATCTATGCCAGACATGGTTACCATTTTAAAAATGGATATCTGCAGTCGTATTTTGAAAAATATGCATGGTATGAAGACAGGGGAGATTCTTTTTCGGAAGATGAGTTTTCGCAGATTGAAAAAGATAATGTAAGTCTTTTTAAGAAGATGGAAGATAAAACGGCATCACAAAGTCTCTATCCTTTGGAAGGAAAAGTGGGAAAGAAAGTATCTGCGGACTTAAGCGGAAATGGAAAAAAGAATACCATTTTATATCAGGTGACCGAAGAAACATATGGTAATGCAAAAGGTTGTTTGACTGTCGATGGTATAGCCTATGATCTGGAAGAAGATTTTCAAATCTATATGGATGTACCGGAAGACGAACATTTCTATATTACCGACATTTCGCCATTCTTTGACGGTCTGGAAATTGCCATTGCCGATTATGGTCCCAGTGATGACCCTGTCACACATTTCTTTGTATATGATGAGACGGATGGATTACAGACGATTGGCAGTGTGCCGGGATTTCCGATGAAGCAGATGGGATTTCAAAATGGTTTTGTGTCCGGAGGTGTAATCGGATATAGCAGATGTATGACTTTGGATGTGCATGAATATACCGTGTATTACTGGTATGATTATGAAAACAAAAGTCTGGAATTACAAACGGGCGATGAAAGCCATTATGATATGCCCAGAGTACATGTATTGCTAAATGACCTGCCATTACATTACACGATGGATCCGGATTCGGCAACATTCATTATACCAAGTGGCAGCAAGGTCTTTTTTAACGAGTGCATTGGACAAAACTGGGTACTGGTACATGGACCAAACGGAATAGAAGGCTATGTGCATTATGATGAAAACCGCGCAGATGCAATGTTTCCTTATTTGGATGAGATGGGGATGGATGCCGATCAGGTATTTGATGGGTTGTTAGTGTATGATTGATGTTATCGTGCAGTTGCATATATAAAAAGTTTTAGGTGCAGAATCAAGTTTATGGTTCTGCGCCTTTTTAGAAGATTGACGGAAATTCGTTTATAAATATTTGAAAAACCTATTGACATATAGATCTTTTGAAATTATAATACAAACTATCTTAAGTGAAAACATCTGCTGTAAATCA